>JABDDE010000030.1:0-21120 GCA_013287775.1 Chlamydiota bacterium | reverse complement strand
TAAGCCATAGCTCAAATTATCACTATCTCCATGTGCTCTTATTAGCAGTGTCATTATCGGTCGGTCACCTAATTGTCTTTTTATTTCATCTATGGTTGTACGAAGATTATGATCTGAATCACCAATTATTTTGAGTGCAATATAATGCGTTTTTGCCATGATTTTTAATTGAGACATCCAATCATCGGAAAAGGCTCCATTATAGTCAGTACTAGCCTGTAAAATTATTGCGGCGGGCGCATAGGTGCTATGAAGTTGATTACTTCTCTCAATAAACGATGCACTTGCCTCCATGGTGGCTATTAATGCTGGTCTCATTCCGCTTCTATATTCTGCTAATTGATTATTTATCATAAATTTATTATTAAAATTACTTTTGATGATTAATAATTTTAAAATGATTGTATCATAAACAATAATATAATGCAAGAGCTATGAGCGCAAAATCCAGTTGGATTTTGCGCCCATAGGTAGCCATGCAGTAACTGAACAAGATTTGTAAATAACGAGAAGATGGCCCTACATGTTGCCTGAAGGGCAACAATTGCAACAGCCCAGGGCAACGCCCTGGGTTAAACGATCACCCTCACATGTTGCCTGAAAGGCAACAATTGCAGCAGCCCAGTGAAAGGGCGCCCGAAAGGGCGACCGACACCCTCGGGGAGAGGTCACCGTAACCATGTTGCCTGAAGGGCAACAATAGAACAAAAATCTGTTGTTGCCCTTCAGGCAACAATGTGGGGGTGATTGCCTGACCCAGGGCGTTGCCCTGGGCTGTTGCAATTTTTGCCCTTCGGGCAAAGAAAGTGTCCTAATTTTACCTAAAATAGGTAAAATTAGGACACTTTTCGAGCGAAATCCGTAGGTTTATAAAAAAAATTAGCATCTTTCATCTTCGCGAACGGAAAAATCAGCATCAAAAGTTATCAATTTGATAAATCAAAAGCGCCTCAAAAACTGCTGTAAATAGGTCCAACTGGATTTTGCGCCCATAGTGCAAGAGGCGTGTGTGGAGAGGTGTGTGTGGAGAGGCGTGCTGGGTGCTTAGGCGCGTTGGTGAGAAACGTCTGGGTAGTTTTTTTTACAGGGAGAGCTATAGGATAAAAGCAGAGGTTTGGGGTGTTCGATGCATCTTTGGTACTCCTTATAAGCCCATAATGATCCCTTAGCCTTCTCTCTAATCTCCCCACTGTCCAGACCTTAATTACCAATGCATCAAGCACCGCTAACGCCTCTGACAAGCTCTCTCTGCAGCTATTCTCCTGTGGCTCTCCCTGTAAAAAAAAGCAACCAGGGCTTGCTAACATCCCTTAGCTTGATGCGCTTGCCGGAGACGTTAGTGATCGCGTACAAAAATTCTGTGAGAACAGATCTTTTTTGTCTTGCAGATAGTGAAGATCCGTCAGTTCATTGACGTGAATAGGGGTGGCTGTGATATAGCCACGATCTAGCCATGTGGCATCGCTCTCTTCATGCTCGTCATATTTCGAAAGTTTTGCCCCAAGCATATAGGCGCCGCTATCACGTTGCTGCGGCTCTTCTAGCCAATATTCTTTGCCTTGACGAGTAAGTTTGAGAGAATACTGAGAGGGGGTTTTTCCTGCAGTAGAGGGAAAGTTGACATTCAGTAAAGATCCATATGGAAGAGGGTGCTCTATAACAAAGTTGACGATACCGGGAATGTACTCTTCAAAGGCTGCGTACTCTGTGTTTTTCAAATCGAAAGAAGAGAAGGCGATGCTTGGAATACCACGAAGAACCCCTTCTATAGCACCACCACAGGTGCCGCTGTAGAGCACATTACGGCCATGGTTTGCACCGCGATTGATTCCTGAAACAATAAGGTCGGGCTGCTTTTTTAGGCATACCGAGAGGGCAAACTTGACGCAATCGGCAGGAGTGCCTGTTAAGCTCCAGGCAGAAGCCTCTTCCGGCCAGGCAACTTGGGCTATCTCAAGAGGATGATGGGGCGAGATGGCAAGACCTGCGCCTGATTGCTCCTTGGCGGGCGCTACAATGCTTATTTCTGCAAAAGCTTTCAGCGCCTGCCACAGATGCTTTATCCCTGGAGCATGAATACCATCATCATTAGTAATAAGAATATGAGGTCGTGGCATACCGTACAGTATACACGATACACTTATTCTTTAGTAATTTTTTTTAACTCAGACGCAAAGCTCATAAGCATGATCCCGAAAAAGAGCATATCAATGCCTACAATAAGTCCTATGGCCCATACTGCAGTTTCTGGTAGTCCTACAATCAGGAGCACTCCCAGGATACAGGATATGCACCCACTCATCACAATCCAAAATCTTGGTGTTTTCTCTTCAAAAGACGCAGCGAAGAGAATTTTTGTGATACCACTCATGATAAAATAGATCGCAAGAATGGTTGTAAGGGCTAAAATACCAATTATAGGCTTTCCCAGCAGCACACAGCCTGCAAATAATGCAATGATTGCGCTGAAGAGAGCCGCCCATTTGCCTTCAATATTCCATGTCTTTATCACTCGATAGAGCTGACAAAGACCACCTGCAATAAAAAGGCCCCCCAATATAAAGTTGACTGCAAGGGTAAATACCACGGGAAGGCATATTGCCATAATCCCGAGTACAGTAAACAAACATCCCTCAAAAAACAGCACTCCTCGCTGTTTTTGAAAAATTTCATAGTTATCTTCAAAAAAATTTGCCATGATTAATACCTCCTATTTTTTTCTTATGTCACATCAATATTTTTTTTGCAAGCAATTTTTTTTATTTTTTTTAATAAAATTAAGAGATAAAGTTTGCAAATAATTAAAAATATTATTAGAATAAAATTGTAACGAAGAAGGAGAGATAATAATGGCTCGCATTACCCCAAAGGTTCCCATACATCCAGATGATGATCGAAAGAAAGGGCAGGCGTCTTCCTTATGGAATAATCTTTTTGGCTGGATGGTCTCTTCTTCTGCAGCAGGCGCAGAAAAAAAAGACGGGGGAGAGGGTGCCCATACTTTTAGGGAGCGGTACGTAGTTTTGCTCAAAGAGCACTCTTCTTATGTGGAATCGGTAGCGCGAAAAGCAATTGAGAATTTGGAGCTTTGCAAAGCAAAAATGCTTGCGGATGAAACTCTTCGTCCCAATGCCTTTATTGAAAAATCTATTGATCCTCTTATCGCAGAAGTGACCGCCTTTATCGAAGAGCTGCAAAAACAAAAGAACGAAGTAAAGGGTGATATTGACTTTTTCGAGAAAGCTATACGCTCAGTTGAGACTTATTCTCAGTTTGATGATGAAAATTCACTCTGTTATCATATTATCAATGAGCTCATTCTTTCAGCTCAGCAAGCGGTTGATAAAGATTGTCAAATTTTGCGTAATTACGTGCAGCATAGCATGGAAACGATAAAGGATGAACATAAAACGAGTTATAGTGAGCTTATAGACAAAAAACTCTTGCCCATTTTTGAAGAATTTGAACAGCTTCGAGGCATAAAAAAATCTGATCGCGATGACCTTTCACATGATGATGTACGAGATGTGCTTCTATGGCGTGCAGGCCTCGATGATAAGCGTGCTATACTGACAGAGCTTGGATTATTTATTATCGATGCAACACATCCTACAAAAACATGGCCACTGCTCACAGAGGCCTTAGTACAGACTCAAGAGCTAGCTAATTCCTCACAATCGTCAGAAGAAATGGGTGATGCAGAAGATAAACTAACCAGCGTGCCAGCCACCCAACAAACGGAATTTCTTACTACTTTAAAAGAGTATGCGGTAAAATTATTTGAATTATTGGAAGGGATTATATCGTTTCGCTTGGAGATATTTCGTGAAATTGAGAAATTACTCATTCACTTAAAATCGCAGGCAGCACTCTTTGAAGATACCACCAATGATACACTTCTTTTTGCGAATCTTTTAGAGTGGATTAAAAAAACCGAACGCCTTTTAGAACACAAACAACAACAAGCGAATACAAGAGAGATAAGAACAAGAGAGGCAAATACAAGAGAGACAAGTACAAGAGAGACAAGTACTAGAAGTCGCCCTCCCAGAAAGGAGGAGACGACCTCGGATAGTGAATTAATACAATAATTAATATATTATTAATTATTTATAAAATGGTTAAAAATTATGGTAAATAATAATTGTAATTGTAGCTGTAATAATAATTGTTTTAGCAATTGGCTGTGCTTCTCTAGAAATACAGTCCATCATATATACATACGTTCTAATTCAGTCAATATTCACGCGCCTCTGCCTCAAATAATGGAGGGAGATGAGCCGGAGCCAAGTGTAGTGGGGAGAACAGCAAATGTAGCGAATAATATATTAAGCGGCTCTGGATCTCTTCCTGGGCTGGTTCCAGATTCGGCGCGAAGTGTCCCCATGACTTTGGCAGCGACAACTTCTGTACAAACAACTGCAGTGGTGCCGCCACCCATAGTTGTGCCCCTCTCCCCACCGTCTTCTAGCGCGAGTTGGTCCCCACATGAAAGTAGCAGCCCTGCTCTTTTTTCATCGAATCAGGGGACGACAGTGACAACTGCTACGTCAACTACCACGACAGCAGTACCAGCGCAAAGTGGCCCGACAACTCCGGCAGCGACAAGTCCTTCACTTCTCAGCACTACGCAAGCTTCTAGCGTGAGTTCTTCATATGTAAGTAGCAGCCCCTCTCTTTTAGGGACGCCACCTTCAGCGAATCAAAGTAGCCCAGTATCAGCTCTTGCGCGGCCTACTATACCACCATTAGATTTTAGTGAAATATCATTGGGGGAACCAGAGACCCGGACCGAGCTGAGAGAACGCGAGGCGCCCGCGAGTCTTCTTATACCACGCTTAAACCTTTCTAAAATGAAGATGCGTCCAACGATTGGACGGCGTCCTAGTCCTAGACCATCCGACTTGCCTAGACCACCCCCTCTGCAGCAGACCGTATCAACAAGTACCCCGCCGAATTCTCCGCAGTCAGCACCATCAACGACCCTTCCACCATCTACGCTAATAATACCGCCCTTAGACCTTTCTGGAATATCGAATACCCCGCAGCAGCCTTCATCAACGAATTCTCTGCCGCCTATGCATCCACCGTTCGTGCCGCCAGTGTCAGTGCCTCCTATATCACCAAGACCGCTAACGCCGGAGTCTGACAATTTGAAAATATCGCCATTATCACGACGATCACAACCGCCTACTGAGGCTAAGCGAGATGGTGATTCTATTGACTGGGAACCTCCTTCTCCTCTTTCAGAAGAGGAAAGGCCAAACCCATCGTAAATGGACGCGATTATTCAGATGCAATGAGTGCAAGCCCAGCAACGTAGCAGAGCTTCTGTGCACGCGGATCAGAATTCACGGCTCCTGCCAACCCCGGTGGTTGCATTGCATTTAGCATTACCCCGGGTTGTGCTACAGGTTTTGGGTGCGCTGTGAGTTGACTTAAGGCGACGTCACCAGCTGGTTTAAAATGTAAGCCTCGTGGCTGAGAGCCACCTTCACCCTCTGGTGGTACTTGAATATTACCTATTCGTGATACTCCCATAAAAATTCCTCATGCTGGGCACTTTATAGTTTGATATGCGGCTTTAGCCTGTTGTAAGAGGGTTTCATTCTCTTGCGCATACTGGATACAGGTGTCTAAAGCTTGTAAGCTATTGGCTGTATCTTTTGCCTGATGGTGGCAGCTTGCAATTTGGAAGTAGACGAGCGGGTTAGTGGGCTCCCACAGCAGGCTCATGGTATAGGTTTCGATGGCTTCTTCTAATTTTCCAAGCTCTTCTTTACACGAAGCACTACAAAACCAAAACTCAAAAACGCCAGGATGTAAAAAGCAGAGCAGAATATAAACACTTTCGGCTTCTGCATATTGTTTCTCACGCAGGAGCTGATGAGCCGTTTGATAGGCGCGATCCATAAATGCCCAAGGCAGCTCTAGCTGCTCCTGGAGCGGCTTTACCGTATCAATTGCCTCAAATGAAAATGCGGGGTCTTGTAATTTATGCCGCATAGTCTCTTGAGCAAGTTCTAGAACCTGAAATTTTGTGTCGTTGGAAATTTTGGGATTTTCTTCTTCTTGCTTAGCAAAACGCTCTTTCAGGACGTTTTGTGCGAAGCGCAGCTTAAGATGCAGTGCCGAGAAATACTCTTGGGCCCGAATTCGCAGCTCATCAGCATGCTGGGCAAAGGGGATGAGTTTACTTTCATAGCCTTCTTTCTCAATCGAAATCACACGATCTAAAAAGGCATCAACATATTTTTGCACCTCAGGGGGCAATAGTGGCAAAGGTTGCTCTATATTTTGTGAATGTTCCATAGTTTTTCTCTGAATATATTATATGGAATAAATTTGCAACTTTTTTTCTTCGAGTGTAAGTGCAAAATCGGAATTTATTGATTGTTCCCCAGGTTTCAGATGCCGCTTACGCGGGCACTGAAACCTGGGTAGTTGATCGGAATTTATTGATTGTTCCCCCAGTCTCCCAGTCGCTTCGCGAGCGCTTCGACTGGGGTGATTCGGGCACGGGCACGGGCACGGAAATTCGGAATAATTGATAAACCCGTTGGCCTTCGCGGACGCTCACGCGCCGCTCGGCCCGGAATCGGAATAATTAATTGTTCCCTCGTTCTTCAGCCGCTCCGCGGCATGAAGAACGAGGGCATTGAATACGGAATTTATTGATTGTTCCCCCCAGTCTTCAATGCCGCTTTGCGGCATGAAGACTGGGGTAGTTAATCGGAATTTATTGATTGTTCCCCAGGTTTCAGATGCCGCTTACGCGGGCACTGAAACCTGGGTAGTTGATCGGAATTTATTGATTGTTCCCCCAGTCTCCCAGTCGCTTCGCGAGCGCTTCGACTGGGGTGATTCGGTCACGGAAATTAGGTTTACGACGCTATCAACGTGGGGTTTAGGATGCAAAAACGAAATCGCGCCACGGTAGTGGCGCCTGGTGCTAGCCCCGCGTGACCGAGGGAGCACGCATTGCGTGCGACCGAGGGAACGTGGGGTTTAGGTACATAAAATAAAAACAGAGCTGCGGTAGCAGCGAAACCTATGCCCTCGTTCTTCATGCCGCGGAGCGGTCTGAAGAACGAGGGAACAATCAATTATTCCGATTCCGGGCCGAGCGGCGCGCTAGCGTCCGCGAAGGCCAACGGGTTTATCAATTATTCCGAATTTCCGTGCCCGAGCCCGTGCCCGTGCCCGTGCCCGAATCACCCCAGTCGAAGCGCTCGCGGAGCGACGCGAGACTGGGGGAACAATCAATAAATTCCGATCAACTACCCCAGTCTTCATGCCGCAAAGCGGCATTGAAGACTAGGGGAACAATCAATAAATTCCGTATTCAATACCCCAGTCTTCATGCCGCAAAGCGGCATTGAAGACTAGGGGAACAATCAAAAATTCCAATTGCAAAAATATAATATTTTTTTTACAATCAAGGTAAGCCACAAACCAACAAGGAGGGAACAATATGGCAAAGCAACAACCACATCCATGGGTGGATGAGATCGCAGCATCACTTGCAACTGACATAGTAGAGGGAGAGGAGCAAAAGGAGCTTCAAATCCTTTCAAAGCAAGCAGAGACGGAGCGAGTAAAACTACAAATACGAGAAGCACTCGTTGAAACACAGCAAAAAGTAGAAAATGGAGCAAAAATAATAAGCGAGACGCTTCCAAAGCTCGTAGCAACGCATCCAGAGATTTCTTTGAACAATATTGCGGCTGATTTTGATCGTGTGATGCAATTTTTTGCTACCTTAGACCAGCATATGGATCAATACATTGGTGGTTTAATGGCAGGCACAAGTATCTATAAGATATGCCATATTAGCGATGCTACCATGGAAGCTCTCTACCAGGGTACAAAATATCTCTATGAAAATCAATGTTATGAAGAGGCAAGCAATGCACTCTCCTTTTTAACAATTCTTGATTCACAAAATTATGTTTTTTGGATGCTGCTTGGCAATGCAGAATTTTTCCGAAAAAATTACCAAACCGCACTTGTTGCGTATGCTATGGTAGCGCTGGTAGACCCTACACAATTCGCATGCCATCTCTATTCCAGCAAATGCTATGAGGAAACCAATGATCTCGATCTGGCAATTAATGCACTTGATGTGGCGCTTGCAGTGCTTGATGTGATCAAAAATGATCCGAGTCAAGATCCTCGAAAAATCAAAAATGAAATCACGCCAACAATTATGCGGGAACGTGAGCGATTGCTCAATAAACAGCGTGGACGCAAATAAATAATAAAAATAAATGTCATGTACGAATTTTCCAAAAGGAAAATTCGCACATGACGTAGATAATAAAAATAAGGAGAAAAAGTATGGGAGACCCAGTAAATGCAAACCCTGTCCTAAGAAATGCACCATTAGATGAGTCATCGCTACCAACGGATTCCACGCCATTTAATGAATATTTAAGGCCTCAATCCGGACTAAATAGTGCCCCAGCTACAGCGAATCCTACAGCAACGTCAACATCCTCACAGACTAGTACTAATGCGGCAGCTGCTGTGCAGGCAACAGCGCAACAAGGGAGCGTTCTAAAAGGCGCATTAAAATTCCTTGGGGGATTAGTACTAAGAGGACTAGGTAACTTACTGTGCCTGTGCTGCTTACCAGCGCATTTTACGCCTAAAACTATTGCAACTACGATTCTCACTCCAGCAACATGGCTAATGGGAGCGGGGCGCTACTATATGTCACAGGGTGACGCACAATTTACTGCTGGACGGGAGGGCAGAGCGATGGCGCCAACTGGAGGACTGTTTCAGTTACCAAGTTGGAATCAGTGTATGTGGCAAGCACGACGAGCTGAATATTTAGTGTCAAGTGATAGCAGTGCAACCCCATCACCAGCACGATTGGAACAACCTGCGATCGATCAGCAAAGAGCCCAACAAGCCAGCTAATTCATAGCACATCCCTCCAGCATGGCTCTACGTGCGCGATCAGCGCACGTAGAGCCATGCTAGGGGGGGATGTGCTATCGCCGATTATAAACTGCCGCCCTGGTCTTGTAATACTCTATGAACGCCTTTTCGGCTTCATCGAGTGTAGCCTCATCGGCAGCGGGTGCTTTGTATAATATTCCAACTTCAAAATGTTTGTGATTATCCCTGATCCCTTGATAGAGCGGCGCATGGGCTGCCTCGCTTGAGGGATTATTGGCATGATGCAGGTGTTCGGCTACGCGAGCTTTCAGCTGCCTGATGGTCTTTCCTACGTAGCGCTCGCCTGTAGCGGTATTTTTCCATACATAGACGACATTTTTTGCCTGTTTCATAGAGGCAGGCAGTGTCACGCTAAAGCGTTTTCCATAAGTCGTGAGCCTGGTTTTTACAGCGACTTTCTGTGGTGTTTGAAAGGTTGCAAAAATGTTGCGGCGCAGTTTTGTAGTGGCATCAGCTGAGAGGCGCTGTATGAGTTTGTGGCCACCGCCACCGCCTCGTCGCTGATTAAAACCATGGGAGAGCGCTGATTTCATGGTAATGTAGGCACTCTCTAAGGCGCTCAGGTTTGCTGTATTTTGACCTGGTGGTAGTTTATAGAGGACTCCGAATTCGAATTGCTCAGGATTTGCATGAACTGCAGCGGCAAGTAACCCTCTTCTTCTACTTGTTCTTCTACTTGCGCTCTTATTAAACGAAGTAAGATAGGATGAAACACGCTGACGCACCAACGTCTCCGTTTTGCCAATCAGCACTTTCCCATCCGATTTGCGTCGAAACATATAGATCGCATTAGCTGCCTTTTTGGTGTTGGGTGTGAGCGGCAAGATGATACGGCCATTGGCCCCGCGCATCAAGGGGAATTTTTTGTCAGGTGTTGCGTTTTCAAAGGCAATTTTTAGCACGCGCATCGCTGTAGGTGTGACATTAGGGGAGGGGAGAAAGCCTGCAGCGATTGGGCGTATTACTGAAGGCGAAGATGAGGAAGGCGAAGGTGCGAGCGGAGGTATCACAGACGCTCGTGGTGGTGGCGTTTCATATGCCGCTGACGGTAAGGTATGGCGTGGGGGTGTTAGTGGTGTACACATAAATTTGTACACAATTATATCAAATGTTTGACGATGAGTCAATAGTTGTATTACATAGTTGTATTTCGAGGCGAATAATACGTAACAAAACATGCCTTGCCAAACCCAATACTTTCATCGAAGCGAAGAACCAGGGCGCCGCTGCGCTCGATATCTGGAGGTGTATAATTTCCCCCAAGCAGTCGCTTTGCAAAAAGATAGAGGGTTGGAGCATGTCCTACGAAGGCAATGGTTTGATTCTCTGCAGGCTCAGGAATGAGCGCAAGGAGGTATTCTTCGTCAAAATACGAACCTAATTTTTTTTCTTCTTCTGCGATGCAGTGAAACGTATTTCCAATAATTTCTGCGGTTTGCTTGGCGCGAAGAAGTGTGGAGGTATAGATGTGGTGTAATGTATACCCGTTTGATTTTAGAAAAGCACACATCTTTTCTTGGGTAATTTTCCCCTTTTCGCTGAGAGGCATATCAGCCGTCAAGGCAGATATTGCATCGGCATGTCGCATGAGAAGCAGTGTTGTTGCCATATGCATATTAATATCATAATAAAAAACTTGCTGTCAAGAGCTCTGAAATGATATCCTCAAACAGAAGGAGTACAGAATGAGACCATTACCCATAGGAGTGGTAGATTTTAAAGAAATCATATCACTTAATTATCACTACATCGATAAAAGCCTATTTATCAAAGAACTGCTTACGCAAGCAGCAAAAGTCACACTTATCCCACGCCCACGCCGCTTTGGGAAGACATTAAATTTGTCAATGCTGAGATATTTCTTTGAAAACACAGCAGAGTCACATGCATATTTATTTGAACATCTTGCTATTGCGCAGCATCCTGAATGCATGGCTCACCAAGGACAATATCCTGTTATTTTTCTTACTTTTAAATTTTGTGATGATGCAAATTGGGACGAATGTTTTGAGGGGATTAAACGAGTCATTGCAAATGAGTTTAGGCGTCATAGCTATATATTAGAAAAGAATCTCTTGGATGTATACCAACAGCAAGAATTCAAGGCAATTATCGCGCTCACAGCCAGCATAGGGGCATATAAAGTAAGTCTTAAAAATCTCATTGAATACCTTGCAAGGTATCACAACCAAAACCCTATCGTGCTTCTTGATGAATATGATGTTCCTATGCATGCTGGCTATTATCATAAATATTACAATAAGACAGCACGATTTATCCGTAAATTTCTTGGAGATGGCCTAAAAGACAATACATACCTCCGATTTGCAGTTATTACTGGAGCTATGCGTATCACCAAAGAAAGTATCTTCACAGGATTGAACCATCCTAGTGTATGCACCATGCTGGATCCCATATATGCAGATAAGTTCGGATTGGTAGAAGAAGAAGTTGATGCCTTTATGAAAGAGCGAGGCCTCTCTTATGAATTAGATGCTATTCGTGCCTGGTATAATGGGTATTCGAGTGGGACGTGTACTGTTTACAATCCCTGGTCAATTCTTAATTGTGCACGTAATAATGGGGAGCTTGGTGCCTATTGGATAAACACAGGTAATACGGACATCTTAAAAGACTTGATTGGAAAAAGCGACTACAAAATCAAAGAAGATATTGCACTCTTATTACAAGGAAAAAGCATTTGTAAAATGATAAATGAAAACATTTCTTTTCTAGATTTAAAACAAGACGAAGTTTCGATATTTAATTTTCTCTTATTTTCTGGCTATCTGACGTTTAAAAACAAGCAGCTTCGAAATAATATACCACATGCTGATTTTTGCATTCCTAACAAAGAAATTGAATTGATTTACAAAACAACGATACTGAGTTGGTTTAAAAACGTATCCACCTACACAAATATGCTTGATACGTTGGTATCAGGGGATATTACCTTGTTTGCACAGCAGCTTGAAGAGTATTGTCTGACCTCACTCAGCTATTTTGATGCGACGAAGCGAGAGCCGGAGCGCTTTTATCATGCTTTGATCCTGGGTATGCTGGCACACTTGTCGGATGTGTATGCTATTACGTCGAATCGTGAAAGTGGTACAGGTCGTTATGACGTTATGATGGAGCCACATGATAACACAAAGCCTGCGTTTATCATCGAATTTAAAAAGGTGAGGGCACAAGAGCGTACCACTCTAAAGCGAGCCGCAGAGCATGCCCTGCAGCAGATCGAAGAGAAAGAATATGCAGTAGCGCTACGTAAGAAAGGATACAAGCATATTATACCACTGGCCATTGCCTTTTCGGGGAAGAAAGTGTACGTCATGAGTCATTTTTCCCAGGAAAATGACTCATGACGCTGGCAGAAGGCCAGAGCTTCGCGCTGCGTCACTAATCATGCTAATTATGTATCCATACTCGATACCGAACTTTTCTCTCGCAACAGCTATTTCATTGTCAAGGATAGATTGGATTTGTGTTGTTTCAACGCGGCTCTGCCTTAAAGTGGCCATGAGATGGTTTATTTTTTCTGGTATAAGGTCTCCAGTAGGCGTGATAGGATTATCTACCTCGATACTTATCGATCTGATGAAATCATTTATAAATTCATTCGCATTACGAGGAGGTACCATCTTGCGTATTATCTCAAATGCGCCAGTGAGACTGTCGTGAGTGGCATTATGTTGGATACTATCGTGTATGCATCTCAGATAATTTGCCAGTACATTTATTGTTCCTATTTGATTGTTAACAAGGGCCATATTAGCAGCCTGCACTATCCTATTTACAGCTAACAAAACACGCTCATTGGCTACTCGTTCTGTGAGTGTAGATCCTATAGTAGCGGCAAGGTTATGCACGATTTGAATCGGTTCATATACTGTATCAGAACTGGGAGGTAAAACCTCGTTCACTATATTCTGGGCTGCATTCTGCATTGTTGAGTTGGTATTAGGCTGGCAGCTCTGGTATATAACGTTAAAGCGTCTTGCAATCTCATTTATTTCTGTTGTTTGATTGCTTGTAAATGCAGTATCAGCAGCGGTTACTATCCTATCTACAGCTGACAATATGCGCGCATTCTCAGGGGTGTTTACTAAATCCGTCCTTAAGGTAGTCGCTCCCTGCTGTATAGAGGCATATGCATCCACTGCTTGACAGAGAGCCACAGAAGCATTACGAGCGAAACTATCACGTATACGTTCAAGACGATGTATTGCCGCTTGCATTTTATCAATGTCATTAACTAAGCCTGCACTATTAGCTGCATCGACTATTTGAGTTACTATTGGAAGAATCGTTGCCCTCGTAGATTGTCGTTCTACAGCGGATTGAATATCATCAGCTAAGCTGCCTACGAATTTTCCTTCATCCAAAAGTCGTTGAGTTGCTTCCGTAGTAGCTTTTTTAGCTGTTTCTAAAAAATTCTTACCATCGTTTGTATTATTTAATGTCTTTGCAACTTCTTTAACAATCTTGGCATTGAAAAAATTGAGTGTAGCAACATGCATGCTCCCTGATAGAATTCGCGTACTGAGCATAGTAGCCTGTGACTCAGCACTGAATTTTCCATTAAGCCATGCTTCTACTTTGAACAAGACCATTGATACCCAAGCACGACCCCGTGAAATAGGTTGCCCTGGCGGTTGTTCAGAGTGTGCTGATGGTGTAATTTGCATTTTTTGTCTCCGTACACCTCATCTTATCACAAAGACAAAAATAAACAATAAAATTTTTTTACTTTACTTCGGACTCGCAAAATATAGTTTACCTAGGTGGTAAGAGGGGCATATGCGAGAAGATGAGATCGCTCTCCTGCTGCGGTCGTGTCTTGCTAAGCAAGCCTCGGAGGGGAGGGGGGTAATTGGGAGAGAAACAACCCTGCAGCTGTAGCATCTTGTGGGAGTTGGAAGGCGCGGTACGTAGCAACCTCCTCAGGCCATGCGGCGGCGATCAATGCAACCCGTCGTTCTTGGAGTCCTGGCTGTGCGAGCAGTCTGAGAGCCTCTGGAAGGGGGCGGAGGCGCAGAATGCATGCAGCCTCGAGTAGTGGCATTGTCGGGAGGACTTGAGGTGTTGAGGGTGGCAATGTTGGTTGGGTAAATACGTGGGCGTTGAACCAGAGGGCATGAATAATGCGTTGTCTCCGAGTATTGAGCGCATTCTGAAAGAGCGTTGCGACAAGCTTGTCAGGCTGTAACCTAAGAAAGAGTGCTGCTTTTGCTGGGGGAAAGGATGCAAGAAATTGCGCTGACGCTGCTACTGTAGGGCATTGTTGGAAGGTGTTGATTTCATTAGCCCAGAGGCGCTCCATGATGAGAGCTTTGTTAGTGAGCTGATCATCGAGGAGGATGGTTGCGGCTGTAGCCTCAGGCAGCGGGGGTGCAAAGATTGCGGCCATTGCAGTAAGGGTGATGCTTCTGAATCGACCCTCTTCGGCCGTCGGAGCTGCATTGACAATGGCTATGAGGCCATTGCGAAAGCTGGTATTGGAGAGGATCTGCACCCGTCGCTGAGCTGTTAAGGCCGCACTACTCATGATTTGGAACGCTTTGACATTTGGCAATGCGCGGAGGATATTTATTGTATGGGCAAGAGGCACCTGAGAAAGCACTTCGGCTGCTTTGGCGTTGGTCAGACCAGATATTATCTGAGACGCGATGTGGGTGGGCAGATGCGAGATAAGGTGAGTGATGGTGGCGGTGGGGAGGGTAGCTGTAAGTGGGGTTATATAGTCATGAGGAAGAATATCGCTATTTAGGATCTGGGTCAGTAGATCTACAGGTAGGTACGCGACATCAGTACGGCTTATGAGCAAGAAGAGTGATGCCTGCTCAGGAGGTAGCTGCCTGTAGAAAGTGACAGCTTCTGCAGTGTCGCGGGGCAATTGAAAGGTTTTAAATCGAAGAAAAAGATCGGGCCAAAGATTGTGTATGATGCGCGGGCATTGAGTTATGATTTTATAAATGTACCCTGCCATAGGGGAGCTTAGAATATCATGTACTCTCTCAATAGGCACGTAGGGCAGCACTTCAGGACGATGGAGGATAAGAAGAGCGATTTGTTGTGGTGGAAGCGAGTTGAGGATTGCAAGGATTTCTCCGGTATCTTGTTCGCCACCTTCAGGTAATTGGAGGGCATTGAAACGAGAGATGAGATCGGGCCAAAGATTTTCCATGATCTCAGCGCGCTTAGCATTATCACTCTGAGCTAAGATTGATGCCATTCGTAAGGGCAGAGGCGAGCCAAGGGTACGGATAATGCTTGCGATATGGTCACTGCTAAGTTCGGTGAGCAATTGGGCGGCACAACGCTCGGGCATACCTGGATGGGCATTGAAGATGGCACCGAGTCGGCTGTCATTGGGTGATGTGAGCTGATTGACGATATCTGCCAGTGAGAACTGGGAATTTTGAAGAATACCTGCTGCTCGTGATGGAGTTAGATGAGAAGATCTGAGAATGGCCGCAACCCTTTGTGGGGTCATTGTAGGAGCTCTTAGAAGTAGTGGAAGGGTGAAATCCGTTATCGCTGCCTGGTTGAGACACGCCGCAGCGTGATCTGGCGAGACTGCAGGGTCAGCTAGAATCATTGCAGCTCGTGCAATGGAGAGCTCAGAATTGGCAATCATCTGGGCAGCGGCAGACGGCTGCATGGAGGCTACCATAGCGGCAGTTACTGGAGGGGGTGGGGGAGTTCTACATAGGATGTTTTCCCAAATAATTCCTTCGTATCGATTACTTCGCCTTGACACAAGGAGATTCTGTCGACCCATTCCACTTACTTCTTCGGCTGATCGTGCAAGATGTCGTTGAAATCGTGCAAGTTCTTCCTCGGAGATGACGCCGGTTTCTCTGTATGTTTGAATATACTCGTTAATGGTGCTCAGTGATTGGGTGGGTAGATGAAATCCAATGGGCATGAGTGGCACATGGCCACTGGAAGCGGAGATGTCAAAGCGACGCAGATTCTCCTCGATGATGTTGTTGAGGCGGCCGATATTTTTATTGTATTGCACAACATCATGAAGTGAAAATATAGAGCAGCTGAAATGATCATTCTGTCGCTTCTGTGGGAAATGAAATACCTGTACCGTGTGTCCAGCAGCTTCCAGCCGAGCTTGCATATGTTGCATGTCAGTTAAAAGACCACCATATTCGGAAACCCCAAGACTGTCGGTGATGAGTATTCGATACACTCCGTTTGGAAGACGATAGAGGAGAAGTGGGATCATATGGCCGGAATCTCGAATTTGACCCTCTAGAAAAAGATCATCGTGGTTTATGCTGTGATCGAGTGCGATGAATGTTTGTGGTGTGTTTGTGGTAATTTCATTGCGTGTAATTACTCTTTCAATCGTTTGAATACAATCATATGCATGGCCTGAAGTACATGGCATTGAAATCGCTGGCGTATCTCGTGATTGCAAATGATTAATTATTGTAGAAATACCATTTTCCCTGTAAAAGATTATTGGACTTGTTCTGTAATCTATACATTGCTGGCCAGGAAATCGTGCAATCAGGAATTGTCTCAGACGCTCTTTCGATACGCTGGGAAGGTTTCTTTTAAAGACGAGGCGTACAGCGTGAGCGAAAACAGTTCTCTCAGTGGTTGTGAAGAGCTGGTTGAGAGCTTGTTGAGGATGTTCACTTGCTGCCGCATTTTGGATGGCTGTGACTGCAGTTTCTACTGTCGGTGTGGCGAGAGGAGGAGTTGGAGCCACAAGCATGGGTGTAGGCGCTGATATTGCAGTAATAGAGGGAGATATAGTCAATGAAGGGGTTGTGATATGCGAGACTGGAGTGGGTGTGATGGATAGAACAGGTGCCGACTGTGAGGAAGGGGTTCCGAGATGTTGCTGAGCTACGAGAGCAATTGCCTGGGGTTGGGAGGAGACGGTTTGGGGCAATGGTTGGGTTAAAGTCTCACCCGAAGCTACTGATGAGGGTGCGGTATGCGAAACAGGAGTGGCTGTGATGGTTAGAGGGGGTGGGGACTGTGGGGAAGAAATTCCGAGACATTGCTGGGCTACGAGAGCAATTGCCTGGGGTTGGGGGGCTGTTTGAGGCAATGGTGGGTTTGAAGCCCTATTTGGAATCCTACTTGAAACTGGTGTACCGAGAGCAAGCAACGCAGAGAGGCTGACGCGGTGTATTACAGGTGTTTGTGCTGAGGGTATCTCAGGGTTACTTGAACTGAAAGATAATGGTTCCATAAAATATTTACATTTACGAAAAAAATGAGGTTAATATCATTAAGTCTCTCTTTACACCCCATCTTATCACAAAAGCGAAAATAAATATCAAAATTTTATTTTATGTATAGAAAAAATTTACATCAGCTTTTTTTATCCACAAGTCCCGAGCTTGCTCGGGACTTGTGGATACCTACAAAATAAATCCTGCTGTATGAGCCCAACGGGGACAAGGCGAGAGAGCATAATGCCTACTTTTTTATACTGAAATCCTTCTTGGTAGATAGAGGCAAGAAGGCGCTTGGCGTGCTCGATAAGATAGGGGATTGAGTTCGATGGTTCTGGCAAGATAATACTTGCTTGGTTGGCATATTTCTCCTCTGTTCCAAAAAAGGAAGTAGCGAGGAAAACCGTAATAGCCGTTGCGAGCTGATTATTGTCTGTAATCTCTTGCACCACGTCGATGGTATAGTGTTCTAAAACGGCTGCAATGTCATGGAGTGCTGTGAGGCGTGAGCTAAAAGATCGCGCAGTACTCACTGATTTATTTGGTTCTGCTCTTTCAGCGACTTCATAGCATACGACACCTCTAAGCTCCCAGGCAATACGAAGCCCCATTACCGAAAGCTCTTTACGAAGCCAGTAGTCTGATTTTTGCACGAAATCGAGGGCCGTATAGACAGATCGCTTTTTGAGCCGCTGTGAGAGTTTACTTCCTATTCCCCATACTTCTTCTATGGGCATGCGCTCGAGAAATGCCTCGCGCTCGAACTCATTAATGACCTGCACACCGGTTGGATCTTTTTTGGCAAAGTAGTTAGCCGCTTTAGAGAGCGTTTTTGTCTTTGCGACCCCAATAGATACTGCAACTTTGGTTTTTTGCAAGACTTCACTTCGAATTTTGCATGCCAGCGCTGTCAAAAGCAAGGGATCGTGCGTTTCTACTTTTAAAAATGCCTCGTCGATAGAATAGATTTCGAGTGTCTGCGAAAAGGTGCAGAGCACCTCCATGACCTGCCTCGAGATCGTTTTGTAGAGGGAGAAATGCGAAGAAGCCACATAGACATTATATTTCTTAAATATGGCCTCATAGGCAAAGGCAGCGCCTCCCATAGGAATCTGCAGTGCTTTTGCCTCTTCTGATCGCGCTACAATAATGCCATTATTGCGCGAAAGCACCACGATGGGCCTCCCAATAAGCTTGGGATTGGCAATACGTTCACACGAAGCAAAAAAATTGTTACAGTCAACTAATAAGAGCATATTTCCGCTGTCTATCTTTTACATAATATATGACGTATATAGCTTCACGGCCCGTAACTTAGCAGGCGCCAGAGTGTGCAGGCGATATATTTTTCCATGTGTCTGTTTTCCATAGGAAAACAGACACATAGAAAAAATACCACTATATTCTGCGAACCTTTTTCTGTTGGGATGTCGTCTCTGTTGTGGTAAGGGAGGCTAGTTGTTGTTGTAGCTGCTGTTCGAGGTTTACGGCAATCGCTTGGTAATTTTCGGGATTTTCCTGGAATGCACATATGGCACTCAGGCAGCGACTTTTTGCAAGCGCCTGAAAAGAGCGCAACCCGCTTGATAATGGGTTAGAAGGCATGTTTCGTGAGGCAATGTCATAGGCTTCTATATTTATGGCAAGCGTCATCCTTCGTAGGCGCCGAATGCCATCATCGATTGATGTAAGAGGTGAAATAGTATGGTCCACATCTATGCGTGAGCTAGTTTTTTCTTTGGTCATGCTTTCTTGTGCTGGACGAGTATTTTGCGCTCGCTTCATGGGTTGTCTTGAATGAGACGAAGAGCATGAACTACCGCTTAAAAGAGAAATGTTTGAAAATCTATCTATTAAAGAAGAGATTGCTTGCTGCGGTTGTGTTAGGACATGCTGTCGTCGGTGTTGTTCTATTTGTTCTTGACGACGCTCCCTCTGCATTGTTTGTGCAGAAGATTGCATCCTGTTGAGGTTGTTTTCTACTCCTCTTGTATCAGTATTCATATATAAATCCCGAAAGCGATATTCAAAATTATTATTGTTTAAACTTAACATAATTAAACCTGTTGTATTTGTTTTTAGTTTATATTATCATATTGATTGCATATTAATCAATATTTTCTCGGCTAAAATACGGCTAAAATAGAGTGAGCTATATAAATTTTTTTACAAAAAACTGCGGATTTTGTTTGCAAGTGTTATAATTTTACCCAAAACAAGTAAAAAGCCTTTTAACAAGGCGATTAAGGCCATAGGCACATGCACCTTTTAAGAGGGCAGCGGGTAGAGCGACTTGCGGATTAGCTCCATATACCACAATCTCTATCCCGGTACTAGGTAAAACACCATAAATACTCGCCATGAAGCAACCTACGATAGCCTTTAGTGCTTCGCGTTGAGTACCCTTGTTTTTAAGCTGATGATCAGCATCGTCATCTATGATATTAACCACACATAATGCTCCAGCCAGCGGTACTACCGAAAGAGCACACTGCAAGGCAGCGGAAACAAGAGTACTCGAACTATCAATTGCAGCAGCTGATGTTGTGAGGCATGCAGCGGCTACTGTTTTAATCGCAGAGCCTACACGTGAAATAGTATCAGAACTGCAAACCACTGCTGCGGCTATTGCAGGAACCGCTCTTCTGGTAGGATCACCTGGCCGAACTGTATTTATAGCCAATGTAGCATCATGATTTGTAACATCACGGTCTGTAACGTTGTTTTTTATCGCCATTTTTTTCTTTATTCCTTTTTTAATTTGTTATTATTGCATACGTAGCATATCAATTAATTATAATTTTTGTCCAGCGTTAACGAGTGTGCACAGCAATTCGGACTCCTTCTAGAAGTCCGAATTGCTGCGTTTAAAGATAGGATCTATGAAAAAATTGCACCTTATTGATATATTGCTTACCGAAATAAAATAACAAAAGGGAAAAATATGATTAATTTAAATAATAATTATAATGTATCTGCATCAAATCAAATATTCACTTTGTCGGCCACATCTTCGACCCATACAATCCACACAGCCTTGAGCTCATCTTTAAACAATGAAAAGATTAAACAACTCATTCTTTCAGTCTTTCAACAAAATGAGCTTCTCAAACCAGCAGAAATACGTAAGCGGCTTGAGTTATATCATAAGACTATAATTTCTGTATCACGACTGTCGAAATTGCTTGGTCAGCTTCGTGTTGCTCAGGCAATTTATAAACCCAACCGTTGCAGTAGAGAAAGATCACAATATGCGATATATCCTTCGTCTTCTGCAGGTGGCTCAGAAGTGCTACAGACGACGAAGGAAAAGAAAAACATACCACTTATTCTTTCAGTCTTTCAACCAATTAAGTATCTTACATTCGCAGAAATAGATAGCCGGATTACGCTATTGCATCGGATTATCATGGGTGAAAGGGCGCTCAGGAAACATCTTTCTCGGCTTATTCGAGATCAAGCAATCCATACTGACCCTGATGCCCGTGGAAAAAACACACGATATGCGTTAGGTCCATCACCATTATCTTCTCCGATTCTTCCCGCAATACCTTTGCCTCCGATTCTTCCAACAATACCTCTTATTTTATCGGGTAGTAGTGGCTTGAGCGAATCATCTGTGCCTGTCATCCCGCTTAGTAACAGCGTAACTGATGTCAATCAATATTTGAATGGTGGCTATTGGGATGCAAACATACAGAATGCAGAGCAGTAACAACAATTATGTGCATTGATTATGTCAAACACAAACGGGTATCGCTGCTACCGCAGCAAACCCCACGTTCCGCTCGGCCCGCGCGCTAGCGCCGCGCCTTCACTGCACGCGGGGCTAGCGTGAGTTTATTGTGAAATTCTTAAAAATGACTCTACAGACCTTTTTAAATACATTTTTGCGTATACACTAACTCTATAAGGCCCATTGGGCCGAAAGATG
>JABDDE010000029.1 GCA_013287775.1 Chlamydiota bacterium | reverse complement strand
ATGCGTATTTGGGCACCGAGCACAATAAACCCAGTGAAAATGCTCAGCGGGGCTTGCTGCCGTTTTGGGACCGCTTCATGGCAAGCCGTACGCTCCCTTGTCCTAGACTAGACGGTGTAGCTTTGGTTCTACGCGGTTGTGTCTGCGTGGATGTTCTATTCGAGCTATTTGAACGCCTTCTACTTGATGACCCAAGGCCATTTTCATGATGAACACCATTAGAAGGGACAGAAGATGAAGATGATGACGCGACGCTTTCATCGATATTGTTCTGAGTAGCATTATTCGCATTGGCGGTGTTTTTAGGGCGTCTTGAGTGGCTTCTAGGAGCTTGGCGCTGCTCGTCCCCGTTTGTCATGGGCGGCATTTCAGAGGAAGAACTAGATGAAGAAGATGAAGAGCTCGAAGCAGATGATGATGACGCACTAGAGGAGAACGATGATGCAGAGGACGAGAGAGAAATACATGAAGAGGAATCAATCGGAGAAGATGAGGAGACAAGCGAAGATACTGAAGATGAGCTAGAAGAAGATGAGGAGACAAGCGAAGATACTGAAGATGAGCTAGAAGAAGATGAGGAGACAAGCGAAGATACTGAAGATGAGTTAGAAGAAGATGAAGAGCCAAGCGAAGATACTGAAGATGAACTAGAAGAAGATGAAGAGCCAAGCGAAGATACTGAAGATGAACTAGAAGAAGATGAGGAGATAAGTGAAGATACTGAAGATGAGCTAGAAGAAGAAGAAACAAGCGAAGATAATGAAGGTGAACTAGAAGAAGAGCTCAAAGCAGAAGAGGACGAAGAAGATGAGACAAGTGAAGATGAAGAGAGTGACGAGGATGAGGGTACAGCGCCTGTGCCATAGACGGCTGGTACCAGTGTAGTTAAATTAATGCAAACGTCCTCGGGTATCTGCTTGTCTGGACCACGCTTGGCATTTATGTAGGCGATGCGACGATTGAAGACCTGCACTACACTTTCAATAAGCGTGCGATGTATAGGCGAGAGTGTTTTTCCTGCCCCGTGTGCATCACGGACAATAGCGATTTGTCCTTTAATTATATTCGAAGTCTCTTTAAGATCCACGTATAGGTGCTTGCGGACCCATCCCAGGGTATCGAGACGAAGCCATTTACACAGGCGCGCTAAAAAACGGCCAAAAGTACAACGATCATGTATTTCAGCTGTACTCGAAAGATATTGTGTATTCCAGTTTATATGAACAATTGCTTCAAATTCTTGTTGATAGCTTATAGGTTGCATAACTTTTTCTCCTCATTATTTTGCGGCAAATGTTAGCTGAGAAAAGCTTAAAATACAACCAGATTTTTTACACCATGTGCACTTTTCCGGAAGGAAAAGGCGCACATGGCTTCCCCCACGTTCCGTGCAGGCCGTAGCACATGCGCTACGGCCGCGCTTCACGCGGGGTTAACCACTGACCGCCACTACCGTGGCGGGTCTGCCAGTTTCATCTCTATTTTCGCCATGTGCACTTTTCCGGAAGGAAAAGGCGCACATGGTGTCATTTTTTATTAGTGAGATGTGGTAGATACGAGGAGGGATTGAGAGGAGGGGCGTGCCATCGCATTTACTGCTGCGAGTAAAGTTTGTCTGGTACGTTCCCTGTCTTGTGTTGATGATGAAGAGGATGTGGCTGGAGCTGGTGTGGAGGCAGTTGTAGTAGCAGTAGATGATGGAGAAGATACTACACTTGCGGTTGTAGAAGGAGTTGTAGAAAGAGTTGTAGAAGTAGTTGATGAAGAAGAAATAGAAGGAGAAGTTGGTGTTGTAACTGTAGGAGCAGGCAAGAGTGATGATGTGGATGCTGCGGTCTCAATATTTAATGAAGAGGCTACAGTAGATGTTGTGCTTGATAAAACAGATGGAGAAGAAGTTGTGTTTATGGGATCGCTACTGGAGATTGACGCTGAGAGGCTAGCTGCTGTGCTCAATGTAGAAGATGCGAGTGTTGAGCCTACAATTGAATTCACTGTGGCGCTCACTGCTGTCTGCTGTGTGCTTTGTGATGTCTCCTGAACAAGGCGGCGTGGTAGTGTAAATGTTTTGGGGTACTGAGCAAGAGAGTCTGCAACGCCTTTTATAAGTGTATTGATTGTAGCAATGGCTTCGGGCGTATTTTGCGGACATCTCTTCAGCTGGTTCTCACAGGCCATTCTGATTTTTTCAAAGCGGGGCTGATTCACTGTATAGTTAGAAAACACTCTGCCAAGAACACGTTTCTTGGTTACAATGCCTTCTTCGGTTAAATAGTGCCCTTGCCAGTTGCCACGTAAATTTGCAATCTGCCGCAAGTTACTTTCTAGCTGGGTTGTTGTTAATGTAGTCATGATTTTTTATCTCCTGAGCCGCCTTTGGTTGAGCAGCTCTTTAAATTTTGTTGTTACATAGGAATTTGCCTATTTGCTTTTTCACAATGCCGCATTTCGATGGCATTGTCAATACAGAATCATTATTTTAATCAACCAAGAAAAAGCACTTCTCCAAACTCGAGCACTTTTTGGAGAAACATGGTTATGGATAACTTCTGAGGTGCCTTCAAGCGTGGTGAGGCGCTTTTGAATGGGGTGGTAAATGAGGAGGTATGGAT
This sequence comes from Chlamydiota bacterium, assembly GCA_013287775.1. Lineage (GTDB taxonomy): Bacteria > Chlamydiota > Chlamydiia > Chlamydiales > FEN-1388 > JABDDE01. The sequence continues at coordinate 20,934 of JABDDE010000029.1, read as the reverse complement.
GAAGTTTTTATTTTCTTCCAATGGATAAAAATGGGGAGGGAGGTCTTTTGCGAGTTGCAAGAGCATCTCAGCTTTTTTATAGAGGTCGCTGCCTGCATTATATTGTTGTTCAACCATGCGTACAGCTTGTTCCCAAAGGCTTTGGAGGGTGCATGCAAGTTGGAAGAAATCAATACAAGAGAGGTGCAACATGCGTTTTTCTGCCATTTTTAAAAACTGCTTTTTAATAGCAGCATGGCGTGTTTTACGCTCTTTTTTATTGTTTTTTTCACCCTGAGAAAAATAGGGTGAAGATGCCTTGTAGAAAAGGCGAGGGCGCATGGTATCCCCATCAGAAGTAGGAGTAAGTTCGATGCAGAGTTCTTGATACAGATTAAAATAGGCAAGCTTTTGTATGGTTTCCTCAGAACATTTATGTACGAGCTCGAGAAATACGCGCTGCACATATGTTTTTTTTCTTCGTAGGCGGCAATCTTGTGCAGTGCGAAATGTGCTTTTTTGCCCTACAAGTGTGTATGAAATAGGTTTTATAAGATTTGGGAGGGAATGCAAAAGAGAGGGCGCATACAACCCTTTTTTAGAGCTTTGTTTTTTAAGAACTTCTTCCATAAATGTTCCTTCAATCCCAGGAGCTATACTGCGGGGCGCTGATTTTTTTCGTTTTTGTGGACCAAAATTCGCGCTTTTGTCATTGGATGAAAACCCTTCGCAAATTGCCTACTCGTTGAGTATGTCAATTTGCGAAGGGTTTTCCCCACTGCCAAAATCATCGAATTTTGGCCGAAAAACGGAAAAAATCAACGCCCCGCAGTATACTTGCAAAATTTGCTTTGGAAGAAAAATTCGATGATTTTGGCAAAGGGAAAAATTTTTGCAAATTGCCCATAGTGGCCTGTAGGGCCACAACATGTATAGCCCAGGGCAACGCCCTGGGTGGCAATTTGCAAAAGTTTTTACTAGTGACAAAAGCGCGAATTTTGCTCCAAATGGAATTTTGCAAGTAGCTCCTCAGCAGTATGTCGGTTTTCTGGACTTTTATGCAAGCAGTACAATCAATAATTCAAGAAATACGACATATACCTTCCAATTTGCTACACAAACTTCTTTTTTGAATAGCAGTACTCTCATTCGTATTTCCCTGAGAGTCAGAACCTTTTTGCTCTGTATTGATCGGAGGAAATATTTTTCTGATGGTAATAGAGTGCCTGGTGTATGTCCCATCGATCTCGTACGAATATCCAAGAGCTCCAAGATCCTCTCTGATTGTATTTTGGCACACAGCGCGCTCAAAAGCCTGAGACAACAATACGTTAGGGGTATCTTGTCGCTCGATTCTAATATGATTCCAATGACTACAATGCTGTCCTGCCCGTAAAAATTCCATAAAATATTCGTAACTACGATCAGTATTGTTGTTATATTGTTCGCTCCAACACTGAGAAAGGTCGATGGAGAGGAAGCCTTGGCCTTGCCTCGCGGCTCTAGCGAGGACCTGAAAATTTTCTTGGTTAAATTGCATGTTACGACATTCAAATGTAGAGGGCCTCTGTAATCCCCTAGGAGAAAATTGCATATTTGGGAGCATCTGTTCTAAAAATTGGGGGAGATGGCCGGCGACAGGGGCGCTGATTACTCTGATCGTGCGAGGGTGGAGACTGCACGCTAGTATTGTATCATAGCTATTCGGCTCGGGAATTCGTGTGAGAGTGAGATCCTGGAGTCGATCACCAAAAAAATGTGCACAGGCGTCAGCTTCATCTAGGTAATGCAATGCAGTAATATTATAGTGCTGGTCAGTGTGTCTTTTATTTAATATGTCACCAACTATTTTTTCTATGACGCATTGCTCTGTGAGGTGAGCTGCCATTACTTTGGTTACACGCTCCCATAACGAATTGGCGCCATGTTGGTCGCATACAGCATAGCCTATGATAATGCTGCTGGCCAAAGCTGGAACATATTGGCGTAAGTGCTCGCCTATCGTTCGTAGTGATGATGTTTGGGAACGAGCGGTAGATGCAGAAAGTGAACCCGAAGAAGATGCAGAAGAAAGAGAACTTGAAGAAGATGAAGAGAGTGAAAAAGCGGATAATGAATCAGTAACAGATGATATTGATGAACCTGTTGAAGAACTTACAGAATATAAACTTGACATATAAACTCCTTTACTATAAATGGTGGGTTTAAGGATAGCATGTGATTGCTATAATAGGCAACATGAAATCAATTTTTTAACAAATCGCACGTAATGTGCGGACAAATAAGAAGAGGAATGGTACAATGATGAGAGTTTTTTTAGCTATATATATTTGTTTTTGTATGAACCTAATTGCAGAAGAGACCCCAACTACCCCTGAGGCAGCTTTGAAGCGGCTTATGACGGGCAACGAGCGCTATGTGCATGATGCCTTGTTGCATCCTGACCGGACCTATGAGCGTCGTCAAGAGCTGAAAGTGTCGCAAAACCCCTTTGCCATTATTGTGGGTTGCTCTGATTCTCGGGTGTCCCCTGAAATCGTGTTTGACCAAGGTATTGGCGATCTGTTTGTTGTGCGCTTAGCAGGTAATGTGATTGATCCTGTAGCACTCGACAGCATTTATTTTGCTGCGCAGAATCTGGGTGCTTCTATTGTGGTGGTTCTTGGTCATGAAAATTGTAGTGCTGTGAGTGCAGTGCTGCACCATAATGATAAAGATATTCCTGATATAGCCAAGTTGATTCAACCAGCTGTCACTGCTGCAGAGGCTGAGAAGTCGGCGAATCCACTACAAAGCGCTGTAAAGATGAATGTGCGCATGGTGGTCGAGCAAATTAAAAAGTTTAATTCTATTCCTGAGCTTATGGGGAAGAAGAAGATTGATGTGATTGGTGGCTATTATCATCTTGGCAGTGGTGAAGTAGAGCTGATTAAATAATTATGACATACGCGAATTTTTTTTCAAAAAATTCGCGTATGACGAAAAAATACCTCATACATTGCGTGCGACCAAAGAGCGTGGGGTTTTGCGGTAGCAACGACACTCATAATAGGATGTTCGATGCATTTTTCCACTGAAAGTGGAAAAGTCCAAGCATATAAAAACCGATTGGCAAATTTATTTGCCAATCGGTTTTTATATGCTTGGACTACAGCGAGCGTGACCTCGTCTGAAAATGCATCCTCGGTGCTTCTTATAAGCCCATAATGATCCTTTAGCTTTCTCTCTAATCTCCCCACTACCCGGACCTTTCTCACCAACGCGTCCAAGCGCCCCACACGCCTCTGACAAGCTCTCTCTGTAAGCTTTCTCCTGTAGCTCTCCCTGTAAAAAAAAGCCCTCACAACTTGTAACTGCCAAAACCCTAAGATCCTGCGTTATCTCTCAAGCTCCTCTAAACTCCTTATCATATCATAGAAAATACCAATACGCAGCTATAGCGAAGGCCAGAAAAACGGGGGTTTTAATGGGCTGTACGTTTTTTAGTCGATAGGCGATATTCAAAAACGTTAAGAGGATAAGCCCTGGATAGCAAATTTGCAAAATGGGGCCCAAAAACGCTGAAATGCCTGTAAATTCGAATGTCGATATAAAAAATGTGAGCAGCAGAGACCCTGCAAGGAGCGTTTCGTATCGTATTTTGTTTTGAAATACTTCCTTTTGAAGAAAATCTGTAAAGGCAGAAATCAAAGCAATGGCCGTTGTGAGGCATGCTACAGCTACAGTAATGGAAACAAGAGCAGTAGCATACGGGCCAGCAATTTTCAATACTAAGGCTGTAAGAAGCTCATCTTTGCAAACATGGCTCAGATTACTGCCATGGAGTGCTGCTACAGAGCTGAAACCTATGTATATTGCCCCTAATAAAATACCACCTATGACGCTTGCTCCGAGGGCTGTAGAGACATAGCTGCCACTCGTCGAAGAAGTATCTTTAAGAATGCGTACAATGGCAGAGGAAAAGAAAAAGGCGGCCAATAAATCCATTGTGTTATACCCCTCTTTCAATCCATGTAAAAATATCGAAAAACTACTCTCCTGGATACTGTGCGGAGTGCTTGGTGTCCAGAGGCCTATGATAATGATGCCGATAAGAGATGTAAGCAAAATAGGTGTGAGCACCCATCCCAGAATGGGTAGAATGCGGTTTTTCCTAAAGGATAGTAAAAAGACGAGGCCGCAAGCAGCTGCGCTGAAGAGAATAGGATGCAGTCCGAATAAGGCGCTTTTGAGCGTCGTGTAGGACAAGGCAATGCATCGTGGTGTAGATCCTAAAGGACCCAAGAGGCTAATAGTGAGCAAAGCCAGGCAAAATCCCGGAACTTTTCCGAGCCTGCCGAAAAAGGCAGAATAGTTGCCATCAAATAAAATCATGGCTATAACGCCTCCGATGGGCATAATGGTGCCGGTTAAGATCAAGCCGGCTGCTCCGTACAGGTTTTCAGACCCTGCATACTGGCCAACGGCCAAGGGGAAAATTATGTTGCCTGCTCCAAAAAACATGGAGAACATGGCTAGCCCCAGATAGAAAGACTGGGACTGTGTTTGTATATGTTGTTTCAAGGTTAACATCGTCATACTCTAGAGGTGCTTGCAAAATTCGCTTTGGAGCCAAAATTCGATGATTTTGACATTGGGCAAAACTCAAGCAAATCACCCGCAGTGGCCTGAAAGGCCACAATATGTATAGCCCAGGGCAACGCCCTGGGTGGCGATTTGCGAAGAGTTTTGATCCAATGTCAAAAGCGCGGATTTTGGCCCAAATCGGAATTGTGCAAGCACCTCTCTATATAAAAAAATTAAAAAAATCTTAAACCAAGCTTTGTTTTGGTTTATTAGTTAACAAAAGATGTGTGTTTTATGAGATTATATGCGCGCGAGGCGCACCACGACGACGGAAGAAAAGGAACACAGCAAAGACATGAAGCCTGTATGCTTCAATGCCCCGTGACTGCTGCAATAAGAGCTATTATCATGAAGAGCTGTTATTATTTTCTTTGAGAACATAAAATACCTGTACACCAGTATAGCAGGCACGAAGATTTTTTTCCAGCACAAAAATAGCTGTTGCGGGAAAAAAAGCATTTCTGATAGACTGCTTTCAGTGATATGTACAGCATGTCGTTGGGGGTTTAGCTCAGTTGGTAGAGCATCTGATTTGCATTCAGAGGGTCAGGAGTTCGAGTCTCCTAGCCTCCATCTTTTCCTTTTCTCGTATTTTGAAGTCCAATTTTTGCGGTCATAGCTCAGTTGGTTAGAGCGCTACACTGATAATGTAGAGGTCCCAAGTTCAAATCTTGGTGACCGCACCATCTTTTTTGTTCGATTTACTGGTTTGTTGTAACGTTCTGTCTTGCAGTCTGTCTTATAAGGAATGGCGTTACTGGTGGCAGTTCGTCATCTTCAGGATTAATGATGCGCAACGCTGCTTCATGTGCTCGGCAATCAGCTGCAGGGATGTTTCCATGTTTCCCATGAGCCAGCTGTAATGGCACTGGTATTTGTACCGGTGGTGTTTCCGGTAATGATGGTGGTAGTTCGTCAGGCATAAAAACCTCCTTTTAAATGTAACTTTATTGTATTAGTAAAGTAATTTTTTGTCAAGCGTATCAGCTTTTTTAGCGATTTTGGAACCAGCCTGAAAGGCTGGAATTGCAACAACCCCCGGGCAACGCCCTGAGTGATGGGTACAAAAATCACCTCAAATCCAGAATTATCTCGAAAATTTGACCAGATATTCCTGGTTTTGATACGATAAATAGAAATAACTGTACTTTTGGGCGTTGATTTTTTCGTTTTTCGGTAAATTTCAATGATTTTGGAACCAGCCTGAAAGGCTGAAATTGCAACAGCTCAGGGCAACGCCCTGAGAGCGGAAGATCTTACACGCAAAAAGATGCTGTTTCAGCAGCACACCAAAACGAGAAAAACACTTTTTATAACCATGATCACTCCTTATGGTGTGCAAGAAAACACGCATTACTTTGATATTGTCAACCAGCAGCTTACTTTGGATTGCCTATTTTAAGTGCTGATCGTGGCTTTGCGGCCTCACCAAACTTGCCAGCGATATAGTCTTTGGCCATTTGGTCGAGGGTCACAAAAGGCACCTCTTTAGCATGGCCTGCCTGCCCAAATTGTCGCATACGCTCTTCACAGACCTTTTGCATGGCGGCTCTCGCTGCCTTCATGTACTCTCTGAGGTCAAACTCAGCAGGATTTTCTGTGAGCACTTTACGAATAGCTCCTGTCATTGCCAGGCGATTGTCAGTATCAACATTAATTTTTCGAACCCCAGCTTGAATACCACGCTGGATCTCTTCTACGGGCACACCGTATGTCTCTGGTATCTTGCCGCCATATTGGTTGATAATATCGATGAGGTTTTTGGGAACGGAGCTAGAGCCATGCATAACGATATGGCAATTGGGGATGCGCTTATGAATTTCGATAATGCGTTCAATCACAAGTACATCGCCGGTCGGCTTTTTTGAAAATTTGTACGCGCCATGGCTTGTACCGATAGCCACTGCGAGAGCATCAACGCCAGTGCGTTGCACAAAATCGACCGCTTGATCTGGATCTGTAAGCAGCTCCTTGAGAGTAAGTTTACCCTCAGCACCATGCCCATCTTCTTTGTCACCGCTCATGCGTTCCAGAGAGCCTAAAACGCCCAATTCACCTTCTACAGAGACGCCGACAGAGTGAGCAATGTCTACAACATATCTGGTAACAGCGACGTTATATTCATAACTAGACGGGGTCTTCCCATCATCTTCGAGGGATCCATCCATCATCACGCTGGTAAAGCCGCGTCGTATTGCGCTGATACAGGTTTCAGGGCTATTGCCGTGGTCTTGGTGCATGACCACAGGTATTTCTGGGTATAGCTCGACAGCGGCTTTCATAAGATGCTCTAAAAAGGCATCATTTGTATATTTTCTTGCGCCTCGGCTTGCCTGAATGATGACAGGGCTTGACGTTGCGCGCGCCGCTTCCATGATCGCCTGAATTTGTTCCATATTATTCACATTCAGGGCGCAGACGCCAAAATTTTTTGCCGCCGCAAAATCAAGCAGTGGCCGCATAGGTATGAGTGGCATAATAGCACCTCCTTTGCTCCTGTTATACAGCGCTTTGACATATTTCGCAATGAAATTTAGGACACGCTATTGGCAGTAAGAGCTTCCTCTATTGTAAAATAAATTTTTTTATGGTATTCGAAGAAAAAACTACGGAGGATCATCTATGACAGCAAAAGAACATGCCTTTACCAATAGGCTTATACAAGAAAAATCGCCCTATTTACAGCAACATGCACATAATCCTGTGGATTGGTATCCATGGGGGCAGGAGGCGTTTCAAATGGCACGCAAGCTTGACAAGCCTATCTTTCTCTCCATTGGGTATGCTACATGTCATTGGTGCCATGTAATGGAAGAAGAATCCTTTGAAGATACACAAGTGGCGGCCATTTTGAATGATATCTTCGTGCCCATAAAAATTGATCGCGAAGAGCTTCCAGAAGTGGATGCGATATATATGGAATTTGCGCAAGCCATGATTGTCGGCTCTGCTGGCTGGCCCCTTAACCTTATTCTTACACCAGATCTTAAACCTATATTTGCAGCAACTTATTTGCCAAAAAATACCTCTCATGGCCTTATGGGTGTTATTGAGCTTTCAAAGAAAATTCAGGAAATTTGGCAAGGTGATGATCGCGAGCGGCTTGTATCGCAATCTGAAAAAATTGTGAATATTCTGCGATCAAAGGTCCATACACAAGGAGATGAACTGCCTCAAGAAGCCCTTATCAGCACCACAGCGGAAATTTTATTTAAAATCTCAGATCCAGTTTATGGCGGTATGCGGGGACCACCAAAATTCCCGCTCGGCTATCATGTGAATTTTTTATTAAATTATTTTTTAAAAACACAAGAAGTGCGAGCGCTGTTTTTGGTAGAAAAGACCTTAGAAATGATGTATAGAGGCGGTATTTATGATCATATTGGGGGCGGGTTTTCAAGGTATTCTATAGATGAGCGATGGGAGATTCCACACTTTGAAAAAATGCTCTACGACAATGCCTTGATGATTACTGCCTATCTCGATGCCTGGCGAGTTACTGGCCGCGATTTTTATAAAAAGGTTACAGAAGAAATTGTAGAGTATGTACTTCGTGACATGACAGCTGAAAATGGGGGCTTTTATTCGGCTGAGGATGCCGACAGCAATGGTGTAGAGGGGCTTTTTTATACGCTCAGATCTGAAGAAGTCATCAGCGCTATAGGAAAAGAAGAAGGGCAGCTTTTTTGTGATTTTTACAGCATTACCGAAGAGGGGAATTTTGAAGGCAGATCCATACCATTTATTGCGACGCCGCTCGAAGAATTTGCCCAGGAGCATGAGCTAGATGTTGCAGAGTGTGCCAAAAAATTAGAAAAGGCACGGCAATTTTTGTTCAAGGTACGTGCAGGCAAAGAGCGTCCGCTCAGAGATGAGAAAATTATTACCTGTTGGAATGGCATGATGATCCATGCCATTGCTATGGCCGGTTTTTGTTTTAAAAATACGCGCTATACCGATGCTGCTATCAAAGCAGCACGCTTTATACGTAGCCATCTATGGAAGGATGGAGTGCTCTATCGTCGTTTCTGTGATGCGGAGGTGCGCTATCGAGGCACCTTAGATGACTATGCATTTTTGATTTCAGGGCTGCTTTCCCTGTTTGAAACTAACTGTGGCTATGAATGGCTTTCTTGGGCAATAGAGCTTGCCGAGGTGCTCGAAAATGAGTTTAAGGCTACCAATGGGGCATTTTTTGCAACCGATGGCCAGGATGAGGAGCTTCTTATTCGAAAATGCCATTTTTCAGATGGCGCTGAGCCTTCTGGCAATGCTGTGCACACCGAAAATCTTCTCCGTCTGTATCAGATTACCAATGAAAAAACCTATCTTACCCAAGCAGAAGACATTATGAAAGCTGCAAAACGCTACATGGATGCCTATCCACTTGGTTATTGCTACCATATTAAGGTGCTGGAGCGCTATTATGACACGAAAAAAGCAAGTATTATTATTGCCTTAGATGAGAATAATTCTTGGTATGACGATATTGTGGATGCGTTAGCACATAAAGTCATTCCCCATTACTGCACCATATTCCAGAAAAAAAATCAGCCCTATCCTGCTGCTCTCAAGCACGTGCCAGATCTGCGTTCACTGTCCGATACCACAACAGTGAGTGTATGCCGCGAAGGAGTATGTCAAAAGCCTGTTAATGACAAGGAGGCTATTATAAAGGCGATACAAGCGATATAAGCCAGTTGACAAGTGAAAAAACGATGTGCTACCGTGTATGGGTAAATAAGGAGTATGCATATGCGTATTATAAAAATGAAGCTGTTTGCCATGGCTTTCATGGTTTTATTGAGTGGCATTTTGTCTTCTTTGGATGCAAGACCGCACTCTCCACATGTTACAGTGCAGCCCCTTGGTTATTATTTTCTATCCTCTTATAAAATTTACCTGTTATCGTATCCACACCTTCTTCCACTTGAGGTAAAGCTGCAAGCCGGGCGGGTGAGTCCTCCTGTTCCTTCAATAGCAGCTCACAAATATGTACCAATCTACAACTTGAAGTGGCATGAAGGGCCTTTTGAAGGAAATGTATCTTTCATAATTGATCAGAAATTGATAACTATAGGTTTTACGAAAGGTAAACAGAAAAGATTGAAAATACATAAGAAGCAAGTTAGCTCTTCCTCTATTTGGTACAATCCAATAAACAACATATTAGAGAATGTATATCGATATGATCGAAGTGCTCATAAAAGGAGAGGTCTATTGTACGCTGCAAGTAAGAAAGGCGTACCATCTTCATTTCGTATTAAACCATCGCGAAGATGCGAAATGACCGCCCACTATTCATTAAATCAAAAATCACGCTCTCCCCTGAGATTCCCTGATGTGTCTCTTGATATTACCATCAAGCAAGAAGTAAACCAAAATAATAAAAAGCCTATGCTAATAACAACCGCAATATTCTACCCTCATAAGGACTCCCGGGCTGGATATCCTTTTTCCATATTAAAATATGCAATTAGCAAAGATACGATGAAGGAAATTATGCGAAAACATATAGATCGACATCATGCATGCTGGTGTATACCTGTAAAAAAGGCCGTACAACATTGTGTAAAACAATACTTTAAATTGAAACGAGTGCATAAGAAATTAGATAAAACATACATAAACAGGAAAAATGAGGGTTGAATATATGCGATTTTTTTTAATTTTACTATCGGTTTTATTGTGTACTCCAAATCACATTTCAGCGAAAGCAATACACCTTTTTCTTGCTAGTGATGCAAATGATAAAACTATTGGAAATAGCGCAAAAAGAAATTGCAAAAACATAGAAGAAGTTTTTTCTTACGTAGCTGAAATGTGCAAAGTTCCATTTTATGTTACCAAGATTACAAGTCTCGAGGAAACCTTGACGAGTGCCTGTCTAGAACAATGGCTTAAAAAATCACATGTGGCACGTGATGATGTAGTGATTTTTTGTTATATTGGGCATGGTACTAGGAATAAAAATACTCAATTAATCTGGCCATGCATGGCATTTGACGATGCTCTCATAGATTCATCACCTATAATCGAAAAGGTTTTAAAAAAAAGAGCAGCCTTGTCTCTTGTTTTATTAGATTGTTGTAATAGAGATCCGCGGTATCCTCTGGCGCCTTTGCCTTCTGCTCATGAACCGACAATTGAGTCATTTCAACTTGAGCGTAAAAACAGTCCGCAGATTGCCCGCAATTGTCGTAAACTCTTCTTTAAAAGATGTGGGATACTTATTATGTCTTCTGCAAGTCCACAAGAGTATTCATGGAATTGGCCAGATCATAAAAAAAATAATGAAATTATAAGTGAGGGTGCGTTTTGTATGAACTCATTACTACACAATTTTATTGATGAATTGGAATCGCCTTCACCTCATTGGAGATCTATTTTTTCAAGAACAAAAAAACTGTGTTACGTCGAAAGTTTGAATGAACTGAAGCGGTGGCACAAAACCCCGCAAACACCTCAATATACTATCTTAATTGGTTCCAAAAAGAAAGAAGTGCGCAAATATATACACTATATGCACAGTCATTGCATTTATCGAAGGAAGGGTGGCAATCCAAAAAAACTTCCCCGTACTAAGCACTTTAATAAGGCTATGCAAAAATTAGTGTATTTTGAAATGAGCATTGATAAAATAAAATGCCCTAGCAATAGCTGTGAGTGCAAATAAGAAGGTATTTATGGAATATCGTTTTTTAGGAAAATCTGGGTTGCAGGTGTCGGCGCTGAGCTTAGGGACATGGACATTTGGTGGCAGTGAAGACACACAGCATATCGGAAAGACGCAAGTTGCAGAGGCTCGTGAGCTTGTTGATATTTGTATTGAGGCAGGTGTCAATCTTTTTGATACTGCTGATGAGTATTCTCTCGGACAGGCAGAAACTGTTCTTGGGCAGGCAATTGGAAAAGAGAGGCGTGATAAGGTTCTCATTGCAACAAAAGTGTTTTTCCAAATGGGACCTGAAATCCATGATATCGGCCTTTCAAGACGGCATATTATTAAGGCCTGTGAAGAGAGTCTCAAACGACTGAATACGGACTATATCGATCTCTATCAGGCGCATTGTTTTGATGCGCTGACACCGCTTGAAGAGACTTTAGAGGCATTTGATCAACTCATCCGCGATGGCAAGGTGCGCTACATCGGTAGCTCCAACTTTACTGCCTGGCAGTCGATGAAAGCGAAGAGCATTGCTGCAAAAAAAGGCTATCAGTCGTTCATCTCCCAACAGGTATATTATTCGCTTCTTGGCCGAGACCTGGAAATGGAGCTTATACCATTTGCTGTAGATCAAAAAATAGGATCGTTAATCTGGAGTCCGCTTGCATTTGGCCTGCTTTCGGGTAAATACAAACGAGGCACCCCACCGCCTGCCGAGACGAGATTGGTGCCAGGAGCAGAGTCATTTCTTCCCATCGATATGGAAAGGTTTTATACGATTCAAGATGTGCTTGAAAAAATAGCAGCCGCACGTGCAAAAACAGTGCCACAGGTAGCTCTCAATTGGCTTTTACAACGTCCGGCAGTGTCGAGTGTTATTATTGGAGCAAGAAATGCACAGCAGCTTAGAGATAATCTTGGTGCTGTAGGATGGCATCTTACTGTCGATGAAATGAAACAACTCGATGCTGTCAGCCGCATACCCGACACCTATCCCAGCTGGCTGCAGAGGCGTTTTGCCAGTGATCGTAATCCAATGGTGATAGTTTAAATAAATTTTATAAAATAAAAAGGAAAAAGTCTCACAAATTGTGAGACGATTGACCAATGAAAAAGTTTTACGCACTTTTCTGCACCATGTGCCTGGCTCTCGTGTGGCAATGTGTGAGCGCCCAGCCATTGTTATTACAGCGGCATGATGCAGCGACTATCCGGGCAGTGCTTGCTCACGAGGCTCCAGAGCTTCCCATTAACTCTATGACGCTTATTGCTTCTAGTTGGGATAATATTGTGGCTGATGTCAATGGAGATAAGCATTTTGTTTCTGTCTGGCGTGAATTAACCGTTTCATCCCTGTAGCGCACGCACGTGTTGGACAGCAGAGCGGGCAAGGGCAGAGAGGTTATAGCCGCCTTCTAATACAGATACAAGTCTATCTTGAGCATACGTATGCGCTATGTCTCGTATGGCCTTTGTGAGGGCAAAAAAATCCTCTTCAGTAAGACAAGACCTGCCTAAAGGATCCTCTTTGTGGGCATCAAAGCCTGCAGAAATAAACACAAACTGTGGCGAGAAGGCTTTCATGGCAGTAGCAAGGGTCGTAAAGGCATTGTAGATGGTATCTCGCGCATGAGGGCCATTAGAAAAGGGTACATTCATTTTGGTTCCAATAGCTTGTCCAAGTCCGCGTTCATGCTCATGTCCGGTACCAGGGTAGTTATCTTTATCATGGGTGCTAAAATAAAAGACAGAAGGGTCGTTATTGAAAATCTCTTGGGTACCATTGCCATGGTGTACATCGAAGTCCACAATGAGTACTCGCTCTATGCCGTAGCGCTTTTGTACATAGCGCGCTCCAATGGCAACATTGTTAAAAATGCAAAACCCCATTCCACGGCTTGTACAGGCATGATGGCCAGGAGGGCGCACCACACAGAAAGCATTTTGAGCCCGTTTTTCCATAACAGCATCGCACGCTGTGAGCACTGCCCCTGCGGCAAGGCGAGCGATATCAAATGAATGCTGATTGATGAGCACATCCCCAGTGGATAAAAACGCAGGCCTTGCGTGTAGCTCGGCAGCTTCTTTTTTCACGAGGTCAATGTATGGCTGATTGTGACAGAGCATAAGCTCCTCTTCGGATGCGTAGCGAGGGGGGATGAGGTATTGCTCGAAGAGTTTTGCCTCTTTGAGCGCTTCACAAATGGCAGTAATCCTCTCTTTACACTCTGGATGTGTAGAAGGCGAGCAGTGTTGAAGAAATAGAGGGGAGGTGATAATAGCAGTCATATATTTTTTAATTGGTTTTTAACTCCGATGCAACCTCTGCATTTGTCCGGATTTTAGCAAGCAGTAGCCGACCCATGGCAGGATCAGGATATGTCCCATAGGAACGATGCATACTATGTGATTATAGTACATAACCTCATATATGCACAACACTGACTTAGAAAGTAAAACAGTAATTTTAATCGTGACAATCAAATGCACGACATGGTATACTTCATTACAAAGAAATTATATTTTTAATTTCTATTATTGTATTAAACAATATAAAACATAAGGAGAAAAAATTATGTCATTTTCAATATCTTCGTCATCATCGGGTAGTGCATCTACCACAGGTAGTACATCTACCACAGCAACACCCTCTGTTACAAACTTTGCATCGCTAGAGCAGTTATTGTCAGAACGCACACAGGCATTGGTAAAAGCACTTAGAGATAATCCTGAAGCAGTGAGGGAATCGCAAGAGGTGGGTATGGTAGTCAATGGGCTGACGCAGATAACCGAAATTGAGGCCCGGTTTCCTTCTCTCTTAACCCACCCACCATTCATTGCTAAGCAAAATCAATAAGCGAGCAGCTGTATTCTCACAATCCTTCCTAGGCTATTGCCTAGGAAGATCAAATTATTATTTGCGATCATTTCTTCACTATTTTTAAATACTCTTTATTTGGTATACTTAAGCAGTGTAATATGTTATATTAAAAATATGGAGTATATTTTATGAGTAGTATGTAGTGCGAACGAAATGCCGCCCATAATTTCGTTAACGGGAGAGCAGCGCAGGGCAGAGCGACAGGCTCGTCGCCGTGCAGGACTAAAAACACATACAATACATAGGGGAGGGCTGCAAAGAGATACAACACTGCAACAAGTAGCTAATCATTTATTGCTTCTTGCGCAACATGAGGCTACTGATGCTTTTTACAAAAAACTGATGAATATTTCACCCGCGCAATTATCATTTTTCGAGCAGCATGAGGGGCGAAGGCTGTTCCCAGGATCATCATGGTTGCATCTCTTTCACTCTGATCTCGATGCATTGCGCACACTCCTTAGATTAGAAAATGCAGATATAGAAGTCGTACGAGGGTATTTAGGGGAAATGGCTACAATGAAAGGAATGCCTATGGCTGGAATAAAAGTTGTTATTCAAAGTTTAAAAAATGAGTTTTCACAAAATCAACGAGCTATAGGAATATTGAATCAAATTGAAAGTGCTATTGCGTAGAGCTTGCGAAGGGCAGTAGCGTACATATTCCCACCACTACTACTAAGGAAAATCGAAACATGCTACGTGCCCACGCCTGATTATTTTCTGTCCCAAAGCCTTGTAGTGCCAGCCATAGCCACACGGAGCCAAGGCATATCGTAGCCGCAACAAATGTCATGCTGGTATAGCCCAAAAGGGTCAGCATACAGGTGACTACTGTAAATGCAATGATGTACATAAGCGACTGCACTTTCGTGGCATATATGCCTTTTGAGAGAGGCAGCACTGGTATGGATGCGGCCTTATAATCAGCCAGTCGATACATGGCAATTGCAAAAAAATGAGGCATCTGCCAAAACATAATACTTAAAAATAAAAGTATGCATTCAATATCAATAGTATTTGCTATAGCTGTGTATCCAATAACAGGAGGGAGTGCTCCTGCAATGCTGCCAACAAGCGTTGCATGCCGCGTGCGTGGCTTGAGCATACCGTAGAGGACCACGTACATCAAAAAAGCTGCACCTGCAATACATGTCGTAAGGACGTTGGTAGAGAAGAGCAGCACAGCGCTGCCTAGAATCATACAGAGCACGCCTATGATGCACGCCTGCTTATCTGAAAGGGTTCCAGTGACAAGTGGTCTTGTTTTGGTGCGAGCCATTTTCGCATCGATGGCCTTATCAGTATACTGATTCAGGGCACAGGCGCCCGCAATAACCAAGGCGAGGCCAAGCAGCGTCATGCATAAAAGCCCTATGTCAACATGCCCCGTAGAGGCAAGTATAAACCCTGCTTGTCCCGTCAACAGGTTGCCGGCAATAATGCCTGGTTTAATAATTTTCACGTATTTATTCATATGTTATGGTGTTTCACGGAATCCGGGTTTTTCTCCAAACGTATAGAGTCCTTCATACTTGGTCACATCCAAGCCCTGAGAGATGATCTTTTCTTGGAGGGAAATAATATCTTTTGGAGTAAAATCAGTATCTCCTTTGGCGAGGAATCGGCAGCGAAAGTGGGCTTTCATCTCTTGATTTATAGTAACCGAGCGCAGATGGGCTGCATGAGGATACAACACAAGGCCTCGATTTGCAATAAAGGTAACCTCTGCACGTACCGCTTGCGCTGCTCTAATGCAGCCCTCTAGGGGTATTTCAGAGGCATCGATGTATATATCGGCACCAACCAAGCGTTTTGTTTCGTGGGGCGGTGTGAGATGTGCCCCTTCCTTAATGCGTATGATACCTTTCGATTTCTTGGCAGAGGCGAGCTTTTCAGGCATTTTTCCAAGGCGGGAAATGACTGCGTGCGCAAATTCCTTGGTGCCAACCTTTATACTACTTTTTCCCTCTTCAAAGATATCGTAGGTATGAATGCCTTCTTCAATGGTTTTGAGCCAGGCATTGTGGATGAGGGTAGCGGTATCGATATCGTCGAGGTATTCAAGGAGCATGATAGCTGCCATGATAAGCCCTGAAGGGTTGGCCAGATTTTGTCCTGCGCGGCGAGGTGCTGATCCATGGATGGCCTCAAACATAGCACCTCTCTCTCCAATGTTGGCCGATCCTGCGAGGCCTACCGATCCGGCGATCTGTGCGGTAATATCTGAGAGGATGTCGCCATAGAGGTTGGACAGCACAATCACATCAAAATTTTGAGGGGTGTCCGTCAGTTTTGCAGCGCCAATATCGATGATCCAGTGTTCATGCTCAATTTCGGGATATTCTTTGGCGCAGGCATCGTAGATGGCGTGAAAGAGGCCATCAGTCATTTTAAGAATATTGTCTTTGGTAAAGCATGTGACTTTTTTTCGATTATTTTGCCGTGCATATTCGAAGGCATAGCGAATGATTTTCTCGCATCCTTGCCTTGTGGTCATTTTGATGGCGTGGTAGCAGTCTTGAGTGTGGCGATACTCAACTCCGGTATACAGGTCTTCTTCATTTTCGCGGATGACGACAACATCCATGCCAGGATATTTTGTGTCCACAAAGGGGTCATAGGCAATGCAAGGGCGAATGTTGGCATAGAGGCCAAGCGCTGCTCGAATAGCAACATTCAAGCTACGAAAGCCGCCGCCTTGTGGTGTAGTTACAGGGGCTTTCAGAAAGGCTTGTGTGGCATGAATAATATCCCAACTTTTGGGATCAATGCCATTTTGAAAGCCTTTCAGATAGACATTTTGTCCGATCTCTATTTCGTGAAGAGTGATATTTGCCTGTGCGGCCTCGAGGATGGCAAGCGTTGCAGCCATAATCTCTGGCCCAATGCCGTCACCCCGAGCAATTGCAATGTCTGCTTTTGTCATATGTTCTTTTTCTATATACTGTTTAGGAAAAGTTGTCATGTGCAATTTTTCTTCAGAAAAATTGCACATGACAAAAATAGCTATACGGTCCCTTAGGTAGCCATATTATCCCTGGATGTGCTATAGTAAAGGGCATGGACTTGGCTCAGAATTGTACAGCAATGGTGTCAACTTAAAGAAACTTGTAACCGATCAGGACCTCGCCACGGTAGTGGCGAAATTTGCCGCTCTAGCCCCGCGTGGAGCGCGGCCGTAGCGCGCTCGCGCTACGGCCGGCGAAACGTGGGGTTAATGAAACGATTAAAAAACAAGAGAGCTGCGGCAGCAGCGACACCCATTTCGGCAGCGATACCCATTTGTGTTTGACATAATGCACATACATTTCTGAGTGTCGCTGCTACCGCAGCTCTGTTTTTATTTATGCTCCATAACCCCACGTTCCCTCGATCGTGCGCTATTAGCGCACGATCTTCGGTCACGCGGGGCTAATGAGCTTCCGACGCTACCGCGTCGGCGTCCTGATTGATTACAAGTTTCTTTAAGTTGACGCCACTGGATTGTACAGTAAGATTGTACAGCCTCTCCAACCAAAGGAAAACATTATGACAGATAAGCTTTATGAAATGACGGATACAACACATGAATAATATCGAGCAGGCATTAACACATGCCATAGATCAGAAAAGCGATGTCGTAGCGACGCTTTTACAAGAGATGCGCAGTCATCTCAATACCTTTTTTGATGCCTTTGATCCTGAGGCAGTGCGTGCTGTCATTGAGCATCTTGTGCAAAGTAAGGGAGCCTTGTTTCTTACAGGTGTTGGTAAGAGTGGTATTATTGCAAAAAAAATCGCCGCAACGCTCTCCTCTTCCGGTACAAAAGCACTTTTTTTGCCTCCACTTGATGCCCTTCATGGTGATGTAGGGGTTGTCTCAAAAGGGGATACGGTGCTGTTTCTCAGCAAAAGTGGCGAAACTGATGAGCTCATCCAGCTATGTCTTACTATGCGTAGTAGAGGCGTTTTTATGATCGCTGTGGTCTCTAATGCAGAGAGTCGCCTTGGTAAAATGTGTGACATGAAAGTGATGCTGCCTGTGGCTCGAGAGCTTTGTCCCTTTGATTTAGTACCGACTACTTCTACCCTTGTGCAGCTTGTCTTTGGAGATCTCTTAGCTATCTCTTTGATGCATGTCAAGCGTTTTTCTATTGATGATTTTGCACAAAATCACCCTGCTGGAAGGCTTGGAAAGCGCCTTACTATGCGTGTGAGCGATGTGATGATTACTGGTGCTGGCGTGCCTTACTGTAGCCCTACACATATGCTCATGAATGTACTGCCTGAATATTCCAGCAAGCGCTGTGGCGCCCTTATTGTGGTTGATGAGGCGTATCACCTCAAGGGCATTTTTACGGATGGGGATTTACGCCGCAGCTTAGAAAAGTATGGGGCAAAGGTGCTCCACATGCATCTGCATGAGCTGATGACAAACACTCCTCGCTCGATTGCTGCTCATGCACTCGCCTTTGATGCTCTTAAGTTCATGGAAGCAAATCCTGCGTCTCTCATTACTGTTCTTCCCGTACTCGAAGAGGGAAAGGTCGTGGGAATTTTGAAAATGCATGATCTCGTGCAACTGGGATTATAAACATTTTTGTATCATCATGTCATAACCCAACGGGTTATGACATGATGATATCCCTCATTTGGGAAACCACGGGAAAAAAGCATTGGTGCTTTTTTGGTAGTTCACATATTCTTGGCCTATAGTTCTGACGGCAATTTCTTCTGCGGCTTGTATGCCTGACACTTTTCTGAGAAGCCAAAACATAAGAATTGGGCTGATGATAGCTGTAAATCCGGCAGGAGCATCAAATGCGAGTAAGAAAAATGCTATCCAGATTATCCATTCGAAAAAGTAATTTGGGTGTCTGCTGAAGCGCCATAGCCCTGTTGTACATACTTTATTCTTATTGGCCGGTTCCATTTTAAATTCTCTCAGCTGTGTATCAGCTATGATCTCTCCAATATACCCAATGATCCAAATAAGGATTGCCCAATATTCGAGGGCAGAAAAGGTCAAAGAAGGGTTGGAGGCGATAAGCTGAAAGGGCCATGAGAGCACAACAATGGCAACGCCTTGTAATAAAAACAGGAGAAAAAATTTCCATTCTTGGGGTGCATGGAAATAATCTCGTACTGCGGCAAATCTACCCTCTTCTTCCTTTTCTAAGTAGCGGCGAAAGAAGACACTTCCCAATCGGCACGACCACAGAATCACGAGAAAAAAGAGAAGCGTTTTTCGCCAAAAATATCCATCGAGTTCAAGAAAAGAGACGATGGTTGTAATCATAAAACCACCGGCCCATGCGATGTCGAAAATAGCCCCTTTACGCTCTACAAGATAGAAAAAATAGCTGACTATCATGAGGAGTGTGACGAGGACTAGGTTCATGCAGAGTGTATATCCAATTTGGCTTAAATCCATGACTTCAAGTCCTTCCGTATTTGCCCATAAGCTGACACTTTGCAAGTATATGCCCTTGCATAGCTGCTTCAAGGTCTTTTTTTGTAATATTTTGACCGCTTAAGTTGAGCGTAGTATCGAGTGCATAGAGCGTAAAGAAATAACGGTGTGGAGGGCCTTTAGGTGGACATGGACCATAATAGCCCACTTTTTGAAAATCGGTATTGCCTTGCTGCATACCGCTCGAGGTCTTTACAACTTTTTCGATATTGCTTGGCAATTTAGAAATAGTAGAGGGGATATTATATGCCACCCAATGCACCCACACGCCTCGTGGGGCATCTGGATCGTCCATAATTAACGCAAAGCTTTTTGTGCCTTGTGGGGCCGATGTCCACTCAAGAGCGGGTGAGCGGTCCTCTCCATCGCAGGTATATGCGGGCGGAATTGTGCCCCCGGCCTCAAAGGCCGTGGTAGTTAATGAAAATGCCATAAGTATTGCTCCTGTCATAGTGCTACAAATATCAGATTTCGTTATTTTCGTCATGTGCAATTTTTCCCGCAGAAAAATGGCACATGATGTGAATTCTCTTGACAGATATTGGCAATTCATGCTTTAATTCAGCTATTTTATGGCAAAACAAGAAGATACGATTCAGCTAGATGGTAAGGTAGAAGAGCTGCTGCCGGGCATGACCTTTCGAGTGCTTTTACAAAATGGAGTGCGCGTGACTGCCTATCTTTGTGGCAAAATGCGCGTGAAGAATATTCGTGTATTGGTGGGCGATGTGGTGACCGTTGAAATGTCCCCCTACGATTTGACGAAGGCCCGGATTGTGTACCGGCAAAAATAGAGAATACCTTTTTGGAATGATGTGTTTTAACGCATAAACGTGAGTGATATATACGCAGCTTTGTTGAGTGATTTGATTACTGCTGCCCCGAGCTTGCGAGGGGTAGCAGTAAAAAGCTATTGCAATTATTGAGCAAAAGCGATACACTACAACCTATTACACGCAATTTCAGCAGGCTGTGTGAGCAAAGCCTTTTGCAAAATTGAAGAGGTTCTTGCAAAATTCCATTGGAGACAAAATTGAATGATTTTGGCGAATTTTGGCCCAAGTCGGAATTTTGCAAGCACCTCTGAAGGCTAAAAAGCCCAGATAGCTCAGTGGTAGAGCACTTGCATGGTAAGCAAGGGGTCGTAGGTCCGATTCCTATTCTGGGCAAGCACGCAGCATGTAATTTTTTTTAAACAGTAACAATTTGAATTCCGGTTGCGGAGGAGAAAGACATGGCAGGAAATAAAGGGCAATTTGTACGAACAAAGCCACACGTAAACATCGGTACCATTGGTCACGTGGATCATGGTAAGACGACGTTAAC
>JABDDE010000028.1:24107-25058 GCA_013287775.1 Chlamydiota bacterium | reverse complement strand
CGAAAAAATCGTGCTACCTATTGAAAATGTTTCTGAAGTAAAGAAAGGACAGCAACGTGTTGTCGAAAAACGTCTATGGCCGGGTTATTTGTTGATAAAGATGGAAATGACCGATGATTCATGGATGTTTGTCAAACATACGATGCAGAAATTGAGGCACTGCTTTCCGATCTTGAAGAGAAGAAGACAAAAGTGACACAGAAACATAAGTTACAAATTGGCGATAAGGTAAAGATTACAGATGGTGTCTTTGTGAATTTTCTGGGTAATGTTGTGGAAGTATTTCATGATAAGGGAAGACTTAGTGTTATGGTGTCAATTTTCGGCCGTGAGACTCGTGTAGATGATCTTGAATTTTGGCAAGTAGAAGAGGCGACAGAGGAAACAGCAGCGACATAAAAATTGCACATAACAAAAATAACGCACGCTATCTGGTGCAATAATTATTGGAACGTAGGGAAATAAAAATGAAGAAAATTATCAAAATTATCAAATTACAAATACCAGCGGGAAAAGCAAATCCAGCACCACCGATTGGTCCTGCTTTGGGTTCAGCTGGTTTGAATATTGCGGGATTTTGTAAAGATTTTAATGCAAAAACGCAGGCAGCTACGGGCAAGATTCTTCCTGTTGAGATTACGGTATATCAAGATAAGACCTATACCTTTGTATTGAAGGAAGAGCCTGTTGCGGAGATGATTAAAAAAGAAATCGGGAAGGAAAAGGGATCTGCCGTTCCAAACAGAGACAAGGTCGGAAAGCTATCTCTTCAAAGCGTACGTAGCATTGCTGAGCGAAAAATGAACGATTTCAATACTACCAGTATTGAAGCTGCGATGAGAGTGGTTGCAGGCACGGCACGTTCGATGGGAGTTGATGTCGCAACGGCGTAATTCCAACGGAGGCCTGTAAGGCCGAAATATGTATAGCCCAGGGCGGAGCCCTGGGTGG
>JABDDE010000028.1:0-24050 GCA_013287775.1 Chlamydiota bacterium | reverse complement strand
GGTTGCAGGCACGGCACGTTCGATGGGAGTTGATGTAGCAACCGCGTAATGCCAGCCAAAAGGCCTGTAGGGCCGAAATATGTATAGCCCAGTTCCCCCGCTGCATCGCAGCACCTATCTACAAATAACAGGAGATTGCATCTGTTATATAGAAGGGTGAAGCCCTGGGTGGGGTGGGGTGAGGTTGCGATGAGAGTTTACGTAAAAAAATAAAATTTATCCTGCCGCTTTGAGCGTAGCTCAAGGTGGTAGGATAATAGAGGAATATGAGTCGATTAACAAAAAGACGTCGGGAGATGGCGAAGAAGGTAGACAAGACAAAAGTCTATTCTTTAGAACAAGCTATCGAAATATTGAAGGCGGCGCCTCCTACGAAATTTGATCAATCCGTAGAGGTTTCCTTCAAGCTTGGAATCGATTCGAAGAAGTCAGACCAGAGCATTCGCGCAACAGTATCATTACCGAATGGTACGGGCAAGAAGCTCTCTGTATTAGTGCTTGCCAAGGGTGATAAGCTCAAAGAAGCACAGGCAGCAGGCGCTGATTTCGTAGGTTCGGACGATTTCATTGAGAAAATAAATGGTGGTTGGACAGGCTTTGATGTCTTGATTACAACCCCTGATATGATGAGAGAAGTGGGCAAACTCGGTAAGGTATTAGGTCCTCGTGGGCTTATGCCGACACCAAAGGCTGGAACGGTGACAACGGATATTGCAAAAGCTATTTCCGAAGTCAAAGGTGGAAAAATTGAGTTTAAGAGTGATCGATATGGCATGGTGAATGCTGCTGTTGGCAAGCTCTCTTTTGCTTCTAAGGGTTTGGTAGAGAATATTCATGCTCTTATCAACTCTTTGCAAAGGGCAAAGCCTCCTACAGCGAAGGGTCAGTATTTTGAAGCACTCCATCTTTCCTCCACAATGGGGCCAGGGATGAAGATTGATGCACGAGAAATTGAACTTGCGATGAAATAAGGGGATGTAATGATATGAAACAAGAAAAACAACTGCTCTTGGATGAGATAAAGGCTCAAATTGAAGGAGCTTCTTCCTTTTTTGTCGCAAAATATTCGAAACTTACTGCCAATAAGGCAAATAATTTTCGAAGAGAGATGCGAAAAATCGGTGGCAATTTTGAAATTGTCCGCAAACGAATGTTTTCTAAGGCTGCAGAAAGCTTTGGAATGAAGTTTGATCTGAGTAAGTTTGAGGGTCATATCGGCATTATTTTTGCCTCAAAAGATGCCATAGAGACAACCAAAGCAATCATTCGTTTTAGTGATGCACATGAGAAATCGTTTCAGCTCATTGCTGCAAAGGTAGAAGGGCAACTTCTTCATGAAAGTGATGTTGCTCGTATTGCTGCACTGCCATCGAAAGATCAAATGCGTGCTGCATTCTTGGGTCTCTTAGAGGCACCAATGAGTCAGACACTCGCAGCTATTGACGCAGTACTCTCTAGTGTGGTATACTGCTTGGACAATAAAGCAAATCAACAATAATTTTTTTTTAAAATGAGGAAAAAGTCGTGAGTAAGAATTTAGAGCAATTCGTTGACGAATTAAGTGGTTTGACAGTTCTTGAAATGTCGAAACTGAAAGAAATGTTGGAAAACAAATGGGGTGTGAAGGCTGCAGCTGCCGCTCCCATGATGATGGCCGCAGCACCAGCTGCTGCTCCTGCGGAAGCCGCAGCAGAAGCAACAGCATTTCAAGTAACACTTGCAGAAGCTGCAGCTGATAAGAAAATCGGTATTATTAAAGTGCTCCGAGAAATTACAGGTCTTGGCTTGAAAGAAGCAAAAGATCTCGTTGATGGTGCACCTAAGGTTGTGAAAGAATCTTCACCTAAGGCAGAAGCCGAAGAGATCAAGAAGAAGCTCGAAACAGCCGGCGCGAAAGTCACCCTCAAAGGCGTGTAAGCGAATTATACTTCGAGACGTTTATGTCCCTGAAGTATATGCCTTCGAAGTTATATGTCTTCAGACCCCAGGATATTGCCCTGGGGGTCTTTTGTAAAATTCTAAATTTTCTTCATCCTTATGTTCTTCTAGTGCCCAAAGGGCACTAGAAGAACATAAAGATGAATTAATGAATTAAGGGTACCAATGGTAGTCAAGAAACAGCCGAAACGTATCGGTTTTTATGAAAAGGAAGATATACTTGATCTTCCTAATCTTATTGAAGTACAGATTAAGTCATACGACCAGTTTTTACAGAAAGATACGCTTCCTGAAGAGCGTGAAAATGTGGGTCTTCAAGAAGTTTTTAACGAAATCTTCCCGATTAAGTCTTTTGATGAGAGAACAGTACTTGAGTTTATCTCGTACAATCTCGGACTGCCAAAGTATACAGCTGAAGAGTGTATTCGACGCGGCATTACATACAATGTAACACTCAAAGTAACATTTCGTCTGACAGATGAGACGGGTATTAAAGAAGAAGAAGTCTATATGGGTACTGTTCCCATTATGACGGATAGTGGTACCTTTATCATTAACGGCGCTGAGCGTGTTGTGGTTTCGCAGCTGCATCGATCGCCAGGTATTTGCTTTGAGCAAGCAAAGCATTCTCGTGGAACGATGCTCTATTCCTTCCGTATTATTCCTTATCGTGGAAGTTGGCTGGAAGCTTCTTTTGACATGAATGACCTTATCTATGTGTATATCGACCGCAAAAAACGAAAACGCAAGATGTTAGCTACTACCTTTATTCGTTGCCTTGGTTTTTCATCGAATGCGGATATTATGGAAGAATTTTTCCATATAAAGAAAGTCAAGACCAAGTCTGAAAAGGATTTCACGAGCCTTGTAGGCAAAATTTTAGCAAATGATGTTGTTGAATCAGAAAGTGGAATGGTGCTTGGGCGTAGTGCTGAGAAGCTCACGACAGCTATGCTTAAACGCATGCTCGACAGTGGTATCACGATGCTCAGTATTGCTGAGGATGCTGATGAAACAAGTCCTATTATTAAAATGCTTGCCAAGGATGCATCAGACAGCTATGAAGCTGCTCTTAAAGAATTTTATCGTAAGTTTCGTCCGGGCGAGCCGGCAACGCTGCAGAATGCACGTACGGCCATGATGCGCCTCTTCTTTGATCCGAAGCGCTATAATCTGGGTCGAGTTGGCCGCTATAAGATGAATGCAAAGTTGGACTACCCAGTAAGTGATGAAGTATTGAATCAGGTGACGCTTCAGAAAGAAGATGTTATCGCTGCCATTAAGTATTTACTCAGACTCAAGGCAGGGGACGATAAAGTATCTTGCGATGATATCGATCATCTGGGCAACCGCCGTGTGCGCTCTGTGGGTGAGCTCGTGCAGAACCAGTGCCGAGTAGGTCTTGCTCGTATGGAGAAAATCATACGCGAGCGCATGAACCTTTTCGACTTTATGACCGATACACTTACGCCTGGTAAAATTATTTCTGCAAAGGCACTGTCGACTGTTTTAAAAGATTTCTTTGGTAGATCACAGCTATCGCAATTTATGGATCAGGCAAACCCTGTGGCGGAGCTCACGCATAAGCGAAGGCTTTCTGCTCTTGGTCCTGGTGGTTTAAATCGAGATCGTGCAGGCTTTGAAGTGCGCGACGTGCATCCGAGCCATTACGGGAGAATTTGCCCGATTGAGACGCCGGAAGGTCCGAACATTGGTCTTATTACATCGCTGTCTTCCTATGCGAAAATTAATGAATTTGGATTTATTGAAACGCCTTACCGCATTGTACGAGACGGTAGTGTTACTGATGAGATTGCCTATTTTACTGCAGATCAAGAAGAGCAGTATGTAATCACACAGGCAACCACGCCTGTTGATAAATATATGCAATTTACTGAAGAGAGCTGTTGGGCACGTCATAAGGGCGAAATTGTTGAACTTCCTACTTCGCAAGTAACGCACATGGATGTATCACCGAAACAGCTTGTCTCGATTGTCACCGGCTTGATACCCTTCCTTGAACATGATGACGCCAACCGTGCACTTATGGGCTCGAACATGCAGCGCCAAGCTGTGCCTCTCTTACAACCTGAGGCACCGATTGTGGGCACGGGTCTCGAGATGCGCGCAGCTCGAGATTCAGGGAGCGTTGTGGTGAGTGAAGAAGATGGCGTGATTGAGTATGTGGATGGGGTCAAAATCATCATTGCATCTAGCGAAAACCAGTTGAAAAAGAAAACATACCACCTAAAGAAATTCTTGAGATCGAATTCTGGCAGTTGTATCAATCAGATGCCTATTTGTGAAGTAGGACAAAAGGTTAAGGCGGGGGAGATCATTGCTGACGGTCCTGCAACAGATGGTGGGGAGTTATCCCTTGGGCGCAATGTGCTTGTTGCCTTTATGCCATGGCGTGGCTACAACTACGAGGATGCTATTTTGGTATCTGAGAAGCTCTCACGAGAAGACTATTACACGTCAATTCATATAGAGGAATTTGAGGTCACAGCGCGCGAGACGAAGCTTGGCAAGGAAGAGATCACGCGTGATATTCCTAATATCTCTGAAGAGGCCCTTCGCAATTTGGGCGATGATGGTATTATTCGAGTGGGGGCAGAAGTCCGAGCAGGAGATATTCTTGTTGGTAAGATCACACCTAAGTCAGAGACGGAACTTGCTCCTGAAGAGCGCCTTCTTCGTGCCATTTTCGGAGAAAAAGCAGCAGACGTTCGCGATGCTTCACTCACAGCACCTCCTGGAACAGAAGGTGTGGTCATGGATGTCAAGATGTTTTCGAGGCGAGATAGGCTATCGAAAACAGAAGATGAGCTTGTGGAAGAGACCACTCGTCTTAAAGATATTCAAAAAGAGTACAAGCAGAAACTGCAAGCGCTCAAGATGGAAAAACATGACCGCCTTGGCGCGCTTTTAATGAATGAGATAGCTCCTGATCATATTATCCATCGCAAGACTGCGGAGATGATACTTGCAGCAGGTACGCTGGTAACGCAAGAAGAATGTGAAGCCATCGAAGAAGAGGAAACAACTAACCTCATCATGGCAGATAATTCACTCTATCGAGAACTCAAGAAGCTCTTACATGAATATGATATTGCTATGCAGAAACTGGATAACCAGTATAAGAGTGAACTTGAGTTTATGAAGAAGGGTGATACCGAGCTTGAATCAGGTATTATCCGTCAGGTGAAGGTATATATTGCCTCCAAGCGGCAGCTGCAGGTGGGTGATAAGATGGCCGGGCGCCATGGTAATAAAGGCGTAGTCTCGAAGATCATTCAAGAAGCGGATATGCCTTATCTTCCAAATGGGCAGACAGTGGAAATGATTTTAAACCCTCTTGGTGTGCCTTCTCGTATGAACATGGGGCAGCTCTTGGAGACCCATCTTGGCTTTGCTGCTAAGAAAGCAGGCATTTATGTTAAAAGCCCTGTCTTTGAAGGCTTCCCTGAAAGTCGTATTTGGGAGATGATGGCCAAGCATGGGCTGCCTGCTGATGGTAAAATGACCCTTACGGATGGTTGTACAGGCGAAAGGTTTGATAGCCCTGTTGTTGTGGGCTACATCTATATGCTCAAGTTGTGTCACCTTGTCATGGATAAAATCCATGCGCGTGCCATTGGTCCCTATTCTTTGGTTACCCAACAGCCACTCGGTGGTAAGGCCCAGATGGGTGGTCAGCGATTTGGGGAGATGGAGGTGTGGGCTCTTGAAGCGTATGGAGCAGCGCATCTATTGCAAGAAATTCTAACTGTAAAATCCGATGACGTTGCGGGGAGAACGAGAATTTACGAATCGATTGTGAAGGGCGATAATTTGTTAAAGACGAGCACTCCTGAGTCCTTTAACGTGCTTATCAAGGAAATGCAGGGCTTGTGTCTCGATGTTCGAGCCGAAGCTATAACGTAAACCATGTGCGAATTTTCCTACGGAAAATTGCACATGGTGAAAATAAAACACACAATGTTAGGAATTTAGCCCCGCCGCGGTAGCGGCGGTCAGTGGTTAGCCCCGCGTGAAACGCGGCTGTGCGCCATGCGCACGGCCTGCGTGGAACGTGGGGAACGCGTGAAACGCGGCTGTGCGCCATGCGCACGGCCTGCGTGGAACGTGGGGAACGCGTGAAACGCGGCTGTGCGCCATGCGCACAGCCTGCGTGGAACGTGGGGAAGAGGAAAATATGCAAGAAGATACAATGGCTAATGAAGATTTTGAAGAAGTAGAAATAGCGACACCAGCTGCTGCACTGCAGCCTGCCTTTGGGGAAGAAGAGGAAGAGGAGGCAGTTTATGAGCGGCGAAGACGTCCGTCACGCTATGATGAAGAAGCATTTTCTCGGCATTTTGACCAGCTCACGATCAATATTGCCTCCGATGAAGTAATTCGAAATAAATGGTCTCGTGGCGAGGTGAAAAAGCCTGAGACGATTAATTATCGAACCTTCAAACCGGAAAAAGGTGGCCTTTTCTGTGAGAAGATTTTTGGCCCTATGAAGGACTGGGAATGCGCTTGCGGTAAATACAAGAAGATCAAGCACAAAGGTATTGTTTGTGATCGCTGTGGCGTAGAAGTCACCCTCTCTCGAGTGCGTCGTGAGAGAATGGCTCATATTGAACTTGCCGTCCCCATTGTACACATTTGGTTCTTTAAAACCACTCCATCGCGCATTGGTAATATCTTAGGGATGTCGGTAGCTGATCTCGAACGTGTGATTTACTATGAAGAGTATATCGTTATTGAACCGGGGACAACCGAGCTCCAAAAAAAGCAGCTGTTAAATGATACCGAGCACAGAGAAGCAGAAGAGCGCTGGGGTAAGGATGCCTTTGTTGCCAGGATGGGTGCAGACGCTATACGCGAGCTTCTTGCAAAAGAAGATCTCACATCGCTCTTGGCTGATTTGAAAGACAAGCTTCGTAAGTCCAAATCGCAGCAAGCGCGTATGAAAATTGCGAAGCGCTTGAAAATTATTGAAGGCTTTGTGAATTCTACTAACAAACCAGAATGGATGGTGCTGTCCTGCGTTCCTGTGATTCCGCCAGATCTTCGACCTCTTGTGCCTCTTGATGGTGGTAGATTTGCAACTTCAGATTTGAATGACTTATATCGACGTGTTATAAATAGAAACAATCGATTGAGAGCTATTTTAAAGCTCAAAACCCCTGAGGTGATCATTCGAAACGAAAAACGCATGCTCCAAGAATCTGTCGATGCTCTTTTTGATAATGGACGCCATGGACATCCGGTGATGGGTGCAGGCAACCGTCCACTTAAATCACTTGCAGAGATGCTGAAGGGCAAACAGGGCCGTTTTCGTCAGAACTTACTTGGTAAGCGTGTGGATTATTCAGGCCGCTCTGTTATTGTGGTAGGTCCTGAATTGAAGTTCAACCAGTGTGGGCTGCCAAAGATTATGGCACTTGAACTCTTTGAGCCATTTATCATTAAACGGCTTAAGGATTTAGGCTATGTCTATACTATTCGATCTGCTAAGAAAAAGATTCGCAGGCAAGATCCTGAGGTATGGGATGTGCTTGAGGAGATTATTAGGGGACACCCTGTGCTACTAAACCGTGCGCCGACGCTCCATAGATTGGGTATTCAGGCGTTCCAGCCGGTGCTTATTGAGGGAAAAGCCATTCGTGTGCATCCTCTGGTATGTACCGCCTTTAACGCTGACTTCGACGGTGACCAGATGGCTGTGCATGTGCCGCTCTCTCTTGAAGCGCAGATTGAAGCCAAGTCTCTCATGATGGCGCCTGACAATATTTTCTATCCATCTTCAGGCAAGCCTGTTACTGTGCCATCGCAGGACATGACGCTTGGTTTATATTACCTCATGTATGACCCTCTCTACATTCCTGAAGAGTATGGGAAAAAGACAAAAATCTTTGCAAACAAAGAAGAAGTGCTTCTTGCTATGCATGCGGCAGGCAGTTATGACTGGTTTACAGCAAAGCAAGAAAAGCAAGAAAAGAAGGAATCTAAGAAAGAAGGCAAAAAAGAAGACAAGAAACTCGAGTATGATGGCCGTGGTTTGCATATCCATGAGCGCATTAAGCTCAGAACGGATGTAGGGATCATTGAGACCACACCAGGGCGTGTGATTTTTAACACGATTGTCCCTGAAGAGCTTGGATTCCAAAATTATGTGCTGCCTAAAAAGCGCCTTTCGGATCTTGTTCTTGAGTGTTATAAAAAAGTTGGCCTTGAAAAAACCGTTCGCTTCCTCGATAACCTGAAGAATCTGGGCTTCCGCGAAGCCACGAAGGCTGCAGTGTCCATGGGTATTATGGACGTTTGTGTTCCAGAGATTAAGACTAAGATTTTGGATGACGCCCAAGCAAAAGTGCAAGTCGTGCGCAAGCAGTATGAAGATGGTATTATCACCGAAGGTGAGCGCCATTCTAAGATTGTTACTATTTGGACAGAGGTATCAGATATTCTGTCGGAAGCATTGTTCAAGCTACTTACACAAGTACAACACTCGAAGTTGAATCCGCTGTATATGATGATGGATTCTGGAGCTCGAGGTAATAAATCGCAGGTTAAGCAGCTTGGAGCTATGCGCGGTCTTATGGCAAAACCGTCTGGCGAGATTATTGAATCGCCAATTACGGCCAACTTTCGCGAGGGGCTGGGGCCACTGCAGTATTCTACATCGGCGCACGGTGCTCGTAAGGGCCTCTCTGATACGGCGCTTAAAACGGCCGACTCTGGCTACCTCACAAGGCGTCTTGTAGACGTCGCTCAAGATGTTATTGTGACTGAAGAGGATTGTGGCACACTCAATGGTATTGAAGTGTCTGCGATTAAGCAGGGGCAAGAAGAGCTCCTCCCGATTAAAGATCGTCTTTTTGGACGTACGGTATGCGATGATATCTATCTTCCAGGTGACCAGACAAAGCTACTTGCGCAAGCAGGGGATACTCTCACCATGCAGCAAGCAGAAGCAATTGACAACGCAGGGATTGAAAGTGTTCGTATTCGTTCGGTGCTTACCTGTGAGACCAAGCGCGGTGTCTGTGCAAAATGCTATGGTGTCAACCTGGCATCAGGGCGCCAGGTAAGCGAAGGCGAGGCAGTGGGTATTATTGCAGCACAGTCGATCGGTGAGCCTGGAACGCAGCTTACGATGAGAACGTTCCACTTGGGTGGTATTGCTGCTGCAGGTACAACGCCAGAGCTTGTTGCTGTAGAGAGTGGTATCTTGGTGTATTTGGATGTACGTGTGGTACAAAATGAAGAGGGTGTGTTTATTGCCTTAAACAAAAACGGTTCTTTAAACATTGTCAAAGATGAAGGGCGCACTCTTGAAGAGTACAGAAAACTACTGTCCACGAAGTCACTTGAACCACTTCAAAGCTTTACCATCGAATTAGGAACCCGAATTTTCCATGGCGATGGTGCAAAGGTCAAACAACATGTTAAAATTGGCGAATGGGAGCCGCATAACGTGCCTATTATTTGCGATCGCCCAGGCTTTGCCAAGTATGAAGATTTGGTTGAGGGAATTTCTACCCAAAAAGATACTAATAAGCAAACAGGGCAGGCAGAACTCGTAGTGAAGCAGCACAGGGGTGAGCTGCATCCACAGATCGCTATTTACGCGGATACCAACTTTGAAGACCTTGTAGGTACCTATGCACTGCCTCCTGGAGCTATTATTTCGGTGGCGGAAGGGGAAAAGGTAAAGGCGGGAAGGCTTCTTGCGCGTATTCCTCGCGGTGCTATTAAGACGAAGGATATTACGGGCGGTCTTCCTCGGGTTGCTGAGCTCTTTGAAGCAAGGCGTCCTAAGGAGTCTGCCGACATTGCTAAGATTGATGGTATTGTCGATTTTAGGGGGATACAGAAGAACAAGCGTATCGTGGTAGTTCGAGATGAAGACACAGGAGTTGAAGAGGAGCATCTTATCCCGCACGCCAAGCACTTAATTGTGCAGCGTGGTGATCGTGTCATTAAAGGTCAGCAGCTTACTGACGGTCTTGTCATCCCACAAGAGATCCTGGAAGTGTGTGGGGTGCGCGAGCTTCAAAAGTACATGGTTAACCAAGTGCAAGAGGTGTATCGGCTGCAGGGTGTGGACATTAATGACAAGCATATTGAGATTATTGTCCGTCAGATGCTCAAGAAGGTCCGCATTATTGATGCGGGCGATACGGCATTCTTATTTGGTGAAGAGGTGGATCGAAAAACCTTTGAAATCGAAAACCAGAAAATGGTTGGCGAAGGTGGCAAGCCTGCACAGGGCGCCCCGCTCATGCTTGGTATCACGAAGGCATCGCTTGCAACCGATTCCTTTATCTCGGCTGCGTCTTTCCAAGATACAACACGTATCTTAACAGATGCTGCCTGTGTGGGGAAGACCGATTGCTTACGTGGCTTTAAAGAGAACGTCATTATGGGTCATATTATTCCTGGCGGTACTGGCTTTGAGTTCCATAAACGGGTGAAAAAATTTGTCGACCGCGAATTCGAAGAGGAGCTCTTATTCGACTTCGAAAGCGCCCCGGCCTGAAGAGGAATCTGAAGAGGAAGCTGCGGAGATAGCCACAAGGGTGGTTATGGTTAAGGTCTGGGCAGCTTTTTTTACAGGGAGAGCCACAGGAGAATAGCCACAGAGAGAGCTTGTCAGAGGCGTGTAGGGTGCTTGAGGCATTGGTGGTTAAGGTCTGGGCAGTTTTTTTAACAGGGAGAGCCACAGGAGAATAGCTACAGAGAGAGCTTGTCAGAGGCGTGTAGGGTGCTTGAGGCATTGGTGGTTAAGGTCTGGATCAAGAGATTGAGAGAATACTAAGAAATTATTATAGGAGCACCAAAGAAGCCTAATGGTGTCAACTTAAGGCAAACGCTTCTTGTTGATATGGACCCCACCGCGGCAGCGGTGGAATTCATTAGCCCCGCGTGGAGCGCGGCCGTAGCGCGCTCGCGCTACGGTCGGCGGAACGTGGGGTTGAGGGAATGGTTAAAAAAATAGAGCTGCGGTAGCAGCGAAACCCATTGTATTTGACCCAATCAATGAATGCATCTCGGGTTATTCTTATAAGCCCATAATAATTCCTTAGCTCTCTCTAATCTCTCTGCCCAGACCTTTATTACCAATGCCTTTAGCACCCCACACGCCTCTGACAAGCTCTCTCTGTAAGCCCTCTCCTGTGGCTCTCCCTGTAAAAAAAAGCCCACACAACTTGTAACTGCCAAAACCCTAGGCTCTCCTGCAGCTCTCCCTGTCCAAGCCCGTGAGCGTCATGACCTTAGCCTGATGCGTATGCCGCTTCCTCGGCTCAAATCTATTATGATTTTTTGAGAGAGTCCAAATTGTTGCATGACAATAATTTTCCTTGTGTATTTATCCTTATTTACAGTACGATTGTTAGTGCATTTAGATAATGCGATAACAAACTTTAAAATAAGGAAAATTTATGAATAGTATACAGAATGCATGTCCTACTTTGGATGCAAATTGTGTAAGCACTGTGCTAGCACAAGTTGCGAATAGAGCATGGGACGTATGTAAGAAAAATCAAACTACTTGCCAAAATGCTATAGCGAATTTATTCGGCAACGCAACAGCTACGATAAAAGAGCTTATTAATAGACCTCCTGATTACGGTGATCGGTATAGGTTTGGCAGCTTCTTAGCCGACATGTTTGTGGGCGCTGTATCTGGGGTTGTACTTCCTGCGCTGGAAAAGAGATTACTTCCCAACCATCCTCGAATTGGTATAGTAGTTACCTGGTGTGTTGGGACAGCGGTAGGAGTTGCGGTTGGGATGCCACTGCCTCTGGCCGTATCTGTCAATACCGCTATGCAAACTGCTGTAAAAATAGTACCACTGCTTCTGCGTGGATAAGTGTAACGAATATTTCCCATGTGCAATTTTCCGTAGGAAAATTCGCACATGGTGTGTCTTAAACTGTGGCGTCAAGTTCTTCGCCGCCACCTGCTGCTGTACCCGTGCCACCTCCGCCTCCGGTTGCTTGGTCGCTCATGCTACCAGTTTCTCCGGCAGTTATCGTTGGGAGTGTGGGCTCGAGTTTTGGCTCAAGCGTAATCATTTGCAGTGTGTATCCTCTTGCAATCAATGCCGTACGTAAAGCATCTTGGTTGGCAGGAAGCTCGAGCAGTGCCCGTGCATCAGGGGATACTATATCTAAGTTTGAAAATGTAACATTATATTGATTTGGTGCAGTAGCAAATTGTGTGAGCGTTACCGTGACTCCATTGAAGAGTGGTATCGATGGGCTATTCAATGTCATGGTGGTGGTTGTTTGTCCGTTCGTTGTCATTTGTGTCATCAAGGATGTGACTGAGGCAATAAGTGCTACCATTTGGGCTCGGGTATCAACGGTTGTTGCTTGGGTAGTTGTGGTTGTTATGGGCTGAGTAATAGGTAACATTGGGGGTGGTGCTGCGACGGCAACGGTCGGTGCTGTGTTATCCTGTGTGGTATTGACATTCGTTCCAGATACACTTGTACCACTAACGGCAACTTGTGCGGTATTGACAAGAGGCAGCTCCATAGTTGGAGGCGGTGTGGTAAGAGGCGGTGGAGTAGTAATAAACACTGGAGTAGGTGGGGCAGGCATTGTAGGATCAGATGGTGTTGTGACTACAGCTCCTAAAGAAGTTGTGAGTGGGGGTGTTTGAGGAGTTGTTGGTAGGGTCCCTAAAGAAGCTGCGAGTAGTACAGGTGCTTGAGGAGTAGTGGGTACAGTCCCTAAAGAAGTTGTAGGGAGAGGTATGGCGGAAGTTGCAGACGTTGTAGTTCCCACAGAAGTTCCCAAAAATGCTGCAGGAAGTGCTACCCCTGTTCGACGCGTTGGAATTGCTGTGGATGGTACTTCAGGCAGGATTGGTAGTCCTGTTGCAGTAATTGAAGCACCGCCTGTTGCAGTTGCGCTAGGATCTGCCTGTGTTATTGTTGGCATTGAGCTAGAAAGAGCCCCTATTGAGGCTGCGATCAGGCCAGCAACTTGTCCCTGAGCTTGCAGTGTATTATCTACTTGGGGAGTGCTATCACTTGCAGTTGTTGTCATGGTGCCAACGCGTGCCTTTACTTTTGTAGTAGGCAGCTGTGCGGAAATATCGAAAATCGAACTTGAGCCTGTTGTTGTCGTGGTATTTGCGACGACGCTCCCTCCTTGAGTTGTTTGCGGCGCTGTTTGACCGGCTTTTGTATAGGCATTTTGAAAAGCGTTTTGCTGCGACTGATCAGTTACTTTTGTGGGCTTTGGTATTATAGGGGCACCTGTTGTGCCAGCGGGCGTATCTTCAGAGACTCGGTCCTCTGGCGGTATGAATGATGGGCCTAATTGACCTGCGATTGTCATAGCTACCTCCTTTCTCGCAGTGACGAGAATTATTTTTTTTTCTGCGTATATTTCGACAAAAACATCGTCGAGCCAAGATCATCTTCTTGGCGAACCTCTTCGATTTCCATCTCCCGCATCGTCGTTTTTTCCCATTCGGTTTTATGGGTGAGGATCTTATCTTCTTCTTTTTGCCTCGCTTTGAGATCCTTTTTAGCAACTTCGACGTTTTTCTCGGCAACTTCTACTTGTTGCTGTTGGTCTTTAACTTTTTTTTCCTCTACTTTTAATCGCTCTTGTACAACCTTTATATAAACTTTAATTTGATCAATTTTATCGCTTGTCGTTCCATGATCAAACTCATCGCGCAGTTGTTGCTGCTTGGCTTTATAGTGCTCGAGTACTTTATCTCTTTCTTGTATACGAACTCTAAGCTTTTCTTTTTCTGCCTCTAAGATCTGAATTTTTTCCTTGAGCACACGCTCGGCTGCTTCAACTCGTCGCTTCTTTACTTGTAACACCTCTGCAAGTGGATAAGGAGGTAAATCCGATTTCTGTGGCATAATTATTTAAACAATGAGCGCAGCTGCTGGAGCGTCTCTTGCCAGGTGTTTTTTTCTTCAATGCCCTGTCTTAAAAAGCGATTTACTTTGTCGACATAATCAATGGCAAAATCAACGTTCTTGTCGGCGCCTCGTTTATACTCACCAATTTTGATAAGTAGTTCATTTTTCCTATACGTTGCTAATACTTCTTTCAGCTTTCCAATAAGCTGAAGATGTTCTTTATTGGTAATCGAGGTAAGCACACGGCTTGCCGATGAGAGCACATCAATTGCAGGATAGTGGTACTGCCTTGCAAGTTCGGCCGATAAAATAATGTGTCCATCGAGAATGGAGCGTGTCTCATCAGCTACCGGCTCGTTCATATCGTCACCGGCAACCAGAATAGTGTAAAAAGCAGTAATCGACCCTTTATCGGAATTACCCGCGCGCTCTAAGAGTTTTGGTAGCGTCGAAAATACCGATGGTGTATAGCCACCCCGTGCCGGAGGCTCTCCTGCAGCAAGTCCAATCTCACGGATAGCACGCGCAAATCTTGTTACAGAATCCATCATTAAAATAACAGATTTTCCTTGATCTCGGAAGTATTCCGCAATAGCCGTGCCTACATATGCGGCATTGAGTCTGAGCTGTGATGGTTGGTCTGAGGTCGAAACCACAACGACAGAGCGTTTGAGGCCTTCAGGCCCTAGGTCTTTTTCTATAAATTCTCGAAGTTCTCGTCCCCGTTCCCCAATGAGGCTAATAACGTTGACATCAGCAACGGCATTTCTTGCAATCATGCCCAGGAGGGTCGATTTACCTCCGCCAGCTGCAGCAAAAATACCCATGCGCTGTCCTTGCCCAGCTGAGAGCACACCATCGATTGCGCGGATGCCTACGCATATTGGTTCTGAGATGATTTTTCGCTTGAGAGGATCTGGTGGTGCACGATAGATGGGGATGCTTTCAAAGAGTTCTAAGGGGCCTTTCGTTTCGGTATCAATAGGACGTCCAAGACCATCGAGGACGCGCCCCAGGAGTCCTGGCCCTACTTTAATGCTGAGAGGGAGCTTTGTGGGAATAACTTCAGAAGAGGGGCCAACACCTGCCATTTCGCCAAGAGGGGAGAGAAAAGCCTCTTCACTCGTAAAGCCGACGACCTCGCACATAAGGGGTTCCATCCCTTCGCGCTTTACCATGCACATCTCGCCAATCTTGATTTGCGGGACTACTGCTTTGATGAGCATACCGACGATTTCGGTAATGCGGCCACACACACGCGTTGTCTCAACGGCCTCGAGGCCTTCTATGACCTTTTCGACTTCGGTGTCCAGTGCATCAAGATCAAATACAAATGTATCACTATTTTTTTCGTCCATGACGGCCCTCGATTCTTCCGTGTTTTGCCAGGTCGCGCATACCGTATCTCAACGTGTGCGCCCATTTCGTCATGCCCCACGTTCCACGCAGGCCGTGCGCTAATACGCACGGCCGCGTTTCACGCGGGGCTAACCACTGCCGCCACTACCGTGGCGGGGAGTCAGTTCCATAAGATTCCCAACGTTCCGCTTACATGAGGTGCGCGCTCTATTTTCGTCATGTGCCATTTTCCGTAAGGAAAATGTGTACATGACGTTCACTACACCTGAACGTTCATGATCGTTTTCGTCGACTCTAAAGCTTTACTGAGTAAGTTGGTGAAAAATTCAAGCTCTTGTTGTACAAAACCAAGCTTAATCTGAACGGCAAGTAGCTGCTGTGGAGTAATCTGTTTCAAATCCTTCATATTATTGACTTCTGAAATAATGGAATTGATTTGCGTATCGCCATGTGTAAGGTAGTTCAGGAAGGTAACCAGTGGCTTTTTCATGCTTGGCTGCCCAGTTTCTACAGGTGTTACCCCTGCTCCTGTTGCAGATTTCGTTTCAGCACCTACAATGTTCAGGGCACTATTCAAGCTTGTATCAATATGAATAAGGCGATCGGAGAGTGCACTACTGTCTACTGGGCTGAGTGTGGCATCAGGATTGGTTTTAAGGGTTTCTTGTATAAGAGCGGTAGGGCGCTGCATCGAGGTCTGGATCTCTTCTGCTTTTGCAACAAGAAGATTTTGCGATATTGGGCCAAGGCGAACAACTTTCGACGAGCTACTTAACGTAGCAATAGGGCTTGCCAGAGAAGATGAGGTCGAAAACGAATCAGCCCCACCACCCTTGCCTGCTGCCATTGCACGCGGGTCAGTGGCTACTTGTGGCACCAGCAGTGGCTGCATGTTGACACGTTCAACTACTTGATCAAACTTCGTTTTTGCAACTGCATCAGTGTCTGTCACCATAGTGCCAGTCTGCTGTATTTGCTGCGACGGGTCGATCTTGCCTATTTTTTCTATTTTTAATACTTTTTCTTCACCCGTTTGATCGTGCATAATATTTTTTTACGTCATGTGTGAATTTCCCGTCAGGAAAACCCGCACATCGCGTAATTTTTTAATAAGCAAAGAATTAATTTTTTATTACATAATATTACAATTAATTTTTTGCTTGGTTTTTTGACATATGCAATTTTCTGAAGGAAAATTCGCACATGACATCATTCTTTTTCTTGTGCAGCAAACGGTGAGCTAAATTTGGCTTTTAATTCCTTTTCTGACCATTCCAGACACACATCAGCCAGGTTATGAATGGATGGCTCATCGCTTTTTGCCTTGGCATCTAAAATAAGTTCTTCACCCTTTTTGCGCTTATTCTTCGTCAAGAGGAAACAGATACCCAAAAGCGCCTGGGCGAGATAATGAGAAGGATCTTTTTGCAAGATCGCTTCAAAAATTTTTGTCGCGCTCCCAATTTGGAGCTTATTCAATTCAATATAACCAAGGCCTAATTGAGAGGCCGAATTATCAGGGTTTAAGAGCTCTGCTGTTCGAAATAATCTTCGCGCAGCGATCTCATCTAGCTGCTTTACTGCTATAAACCCCGCTTCGATAAAAAGGGCGAAGTCGTCTTTAAATTCCTTCAAGAGGTTTTCTTCACTCATGTACTTAATACTCCTACTCCTTTTCTGTTTAATTCAGCTCTCTCAATTGTCCTCAAGGCAAATAATATATGCATATATATAATTGCCTGTTTTCTCCATCTACTAAGCTCAAACTTATTGTTTGAGGTTTCTGTTGATGGTAGAAATTGCGTTGTTGGCTGCACCTACAACGCCAGTTGAAGTATCCGAAAACTGGTTCAACTGGTTCATTGCCATTTGCAAAGCAAACATAGCGCCAATGCTCATTGCGCTTCCTTGCGCTTGCAACTGGCTCAGCTGAGCTATCACTTGCTGGCTCTTGACGTTTAGCATAGCAATAAGGTTGCCAAACTGCACGTTGTTGATTTGCTGTGAGCTCAGTGACTTAACAAAGCCAGAAGGTGGTGTCCACCATGCGCCAAGTGTCGAACCCATCATTACCTCCTCCCCATAACAGGGATGTTTGGATTCTGCATCAGGAACCGCTACTGCGGCGCCATCTGCTTTTTTGTCCTATGAAGTTTTCCGAAAGGAAAACCGCATATGACGTTTTTATTTAGAAGAGCCCTTCTTTAGGGAAGCAGCTCTTCCAAAGACCACGGCCATCGCATGATAGCCGTTGAGCAAAATACCTAACTGATCAAAATCTTCTTTTTTTGATCCTTTTCTGAGGAGATCGTGTATTTTATTGATTTTCTCTTCAATCAATTTCGCATATTCTTTTTGTTTTGGCGTCTCTTGAAGCTCTTTCTCTACGTCAAAGAGAAATACTCCAGGCTTTGCTTTTTTCTTTTCCATCCCAAACATCTCATCTCTCCTCTTTAATTTTAATTTTAGCGCATTTACTGATTAAAATCAATACGGTACTTCACGCCGTTCTTCTCAAGGTATATGGCCGTTGTGCTGATATCAGTAATACGCATACCATCCAATATATCTCCTTTTGACACAATATGGCCATTTACGACAACACTTATATTATTGCCAAGAGCAGAATAGCCTGAAACGTGGTATTTATCAGAAATATTCACCATGCTCGCATTGGCCTCTTCCGTTACAAAGGAGCGTACCGTACGCACTCCTTGGAGTACTCTGAGCTCACTTAAGAGTTTTGAGAAGGAGTCCAAGGTATCGGGGCCTCTTGTACCATTGAGGACGAGATCGCCGTTAGTAATGGCCATAGTCACATTGCGAAAACCTTGATCTGAGATTTTTTGTAGAATTTGTTGCTTGAGATCTTCCTCAACTACCACTTTGTTGTCTAATAAGTTCAGATAGGGAAAGTTTGCAGACATATATTCGTTTAAGGCTGAAGCGTCTTTTCGTGTTTTCAGGTATCCTGTGAGCACAAACTTGCTAGCTACAGGTGAGGTCAGTGTTACTCCTTTGAACGCTGGTGTCTTTGCTAAATTCTGATTGATGTCTTTCCATACAAGCTCATCAATCACGACATTACTTGAGTCAATATCTGTGAGAAAGTCAAGTGTTCCGATCTTATCGAGCATCTCATTCATATCACTTTGGGAGAGAATATGTCCGATGAGTAGGAGTCTGCCTGTATTGGGAAAGAAGCTATAACGAATGGCGGGATAGTCCTGTAATGCTGCGCGAATGAGTGTTTCATAGTCGACTTTTGGCTTTTCTGCTACCTTTTCAGGGCGAAAGAGGAGTGTGGTGCCAACACCTGCGATGACAAAGAGTCCTGTGACTGCTGCTAATACAATCAGCGCTGAAACTGCCGTTGCATGCCTTGCTGCGCGGTGCTCTTCTTCTTTGATGCGCTCTACTTCAGAAACAAGAGGGGGGATAACCGCATTCTGGATAGCTCCTAAGGCTGTTTTCCCCTTTTCTTCTTCTTCGGATTTTTCATCTTTTTTTGCGTCTTTTGGTTTAGGTGTGAATGATAGTGGGGATATAATAGTCTTTCTTTCGCCCTCTCTATCGATAAGCATGACCGTGGTCGTGCCCATGGCGACAAGGCTATTGGACTGGAGTGAGCGTCGCGCCTGTATTTTTTCGCCATCGACAAGAGTACCATTGCGGCTGCCTAAGTCTTCGATCGATACATGTGTTTCTTCGTCAACGGTAAGGCGCGCATGCTGGCGAGAGACGCTGAGATCGTTAAAAACAATATCGCATGTCTGGTCGCATCCAATAGTATAGCTTGTACCTGGTGCCATGAAGAATTCAGCGCCACTATTTGGCCCTGAGACAACCTTCAAAAGCCATCTACCCTGGGCCTCCATGAGCTCAAAGTCGACAACAATAGGCTGCTCTGCCCCATTGCCGGGGGCCTTTTCTTCTTCTTCAAATATGGTATCGTGTCTTGGTTCCATCATGTTGAGTGGTCGATGTGCCACAGGTAGCTGTTCAGCTACCTGTGGCACATCGACCACGAAAAAGCATTACCGTTTTTTTTATACCCCACGTTCCCTCAGTCGCACGCAGATGCGTGCTCCCGTCGGTCACGCGGGGCTAGCACCAGTCGCCACTACCGTGGCGGGGCTGTCAGCTCCATTATTAATAGTATATTGTAACCATTATACCACATTGGGTGTTATTAACGCCATGGATTCCCCTAAGCTCTCCACGCAGGCTGTGCGCTATGCGCACTGCCGCGCTCCCGCGGGGCTAACCACTGACCGCCATTACCGTGGCGGGGCTGCCGGCTCCATTAGGTTCCCATAGGTTCCTCGCGGTTTCCCCTTATTGCTATATATATCATATTAAATTATTTTATTGCACGTCTAGTTATGTCTCGTCTGTTGATTTTTTTCGGTTTTCAGCCAAAATTTTGATGAGTTTGCCTCCATGGACCCCACCGCGGCAGCGGTGGAATTCATTAGCCCCGCGTGGAGCGCATACTTTACCACACATCTTTAATAGTGGCGTAAACCCAAAGGCTGGAGTGATGCCAACTTAAAGAAACTTGTAACCAATCAGAACCGAGCCACGGTAGTGGCGGAAGCTCATTAGCCCCGCGTGCAGTGAAGGCGCAGCGCTAGCGCGCGGGCCGAACGGAACGTGGGGTTGGGAAACGGGTAAAAAAACAGAGCTGCGGTAGCAGCGAAACATGCAGGAGAGTACAAGATAGACAAAAAATAAAATTTTTTGTTAACATACAGAAAAGGAGAAATAAAGATGGAAGAAGAGAGCGCACAGTTTTCTGTGCAAGAGTTATTTCAGCATAAAATTGATGAGAGCACAGAGTATTTGAGTACCGCTTTTGCCGATGCCGTGAGTGAAGAAGAGCAGGGCAAACCGAGCTTGGTGCCTCCACAGCCTCATAGAGAGTATTTGAAGCAGCAGTTTAAAGCGGTGTTAAACAAAGGCAAACAAACCTTCGAACAAGGCGCAAATGTTGTTTTTGAAACGCTACAGTACCTTGCAGAGCATGGGGAGAGTGAAGAAGAGCGTTTGCTCCTTTCAGACATGCTACAAGGGGACTTCCTTACATTCATTGAAGGGTGTGCTTATTACGTGGTGCATCCAGAACAGGCTCGCACTGCTATGGAGGGGGGAAAAAGTATTGCCACGATTTGCGGGATGAGTGAGACAACGCTTCGAGGCCTCTATCACGCTGCAAAGTACGTCTATGAACAAAAGCGTTATGAAGAGGCATCTCAGGCTTTTACGTTTCTCCTTTACATCAATGCAACAGTGCCTTTCTTTTGGCTCTGTTTGGGAAATGCTGAATTTTATTGCAAACGCTACGAATCTGCCCTTGTGGCATATTCAAGAGCCATTATATTAGATCCAATGGATATGTCTGCTTACCTCTATGGCGTAAAATGCCTTGAGAATCTAGGGCAGATAGAACAAGCCTGTCAGCTGCTCGACGCGGCCCTTATGGCGCTCGATGCATCTCAGGATGAAAAAAAGCAAGAATGGAAAACTCAAATAGAAAGAGAGCGTGTGCGCCTAAGTAGTTTATTGCCCACATATCTCTCAGGAGGTGGAGTATGACATCAGTTACACCAACAGGGCCAGCATCTACATCGAATCAGGTACCGCCGACAACAACATCGACAACTGCAACAACACCCCCGGTCACACTCAGAGCTGCTAATGACCCTAGCATTGTATTATCCTCCACAACATCGCAACCTTCTTGGTATCATCCTAGAAGCCTTCTAGGCCATACACTTGGATTGTTTGGTGGAATTACTAATATGGTAAGTGTCGCAGGGCGCTATGTTGATTTAACATTGGGCGTGATCACTTTCTTGACTTTCGGTCCTATACTTGCAGGGTGGAGGGGGAGTGAAGATGCTGTTGGTCTCTGGCACGACGATGCTGGTCTATTTAACAGGGCAGTGGGTGGGGACGGATTTTGTGCAAATGCAATAGGGTTTATCGGTCATGGATTTGTACGCGCGGGTACTCGGGTAGCCGGCGAAGGACATAATCAAAAGTTTATGGCTATGATGGAAAGACCAAGACTATGGGAGCGTTGGCAGCCTACTACACCTCCACCCGTTCATAGAAACAGACCGCCACACACTCCACCAAGTGGTGGTGCTGTTACTTTAACGCGTCCTAGCCAGGGCGGGGGTAGCGCTTCTTCTGGATCATCTGCGGCTCATGCAAATTCTCCTTCACCACAACCTTGGGAGGCTCCGTTTACTTCGCCTGCGTCGTCGTCTCCGCCTTCATCGTCGTCTCCGTCTGCGTCTCTGCCGGTGCCATCATCCTCATCATCGCTACCATCACCCCAGACACAACCAGAAGACGATCCTCTAGCATACCGGACAAACCCAGAGGACGATGCTCTGGACAATGTGTTAAGTGAATCCCCAAACCCGCCCTCTTAGAATAGCCCCTAGACTAATACGCATCATTTTGTTAGAGTAGATGCAACCTCAATGGTGTTTACTTAAGGAAAACGCATAACATATCATGCTTCTAGCTGATATGGACCCCACCGCGGCAGCGGTGGAATTCATTAGCCCCGCGTGGAGCACGATCGTAGCGCGTTCGCGCTACGGTCGGCGAAACGTGGGGTTACGGGTGCATGAAATAAAAACAGAGCTGCGGTAGCAGCGAAACTCGTCTGTATCGCTGCTACCGCAGCTTTTTATGCTCCACAAACTCCCACGTTCTCTCGGTTGCACGCGCTGCGCACGCCCTCGGTCACGCGGGGCTAATGAGCTTCCGACACTACCGTGTCGTGGTTCTAAACAGCATGGGATTATAATATGAAAAAATTTTGTATTGCTGGCCCAGTTGATCCCGAAATTCATTATTCCCTGCCACTACGCCTTGAAAAAGAGAAAATCATTACTTTAATCGATAGGGAATTTTACTTTATTATGCGTGCGCCTCGTCAATCGGGCA
Source organism: Chlamydiota bacterium (assembly GCA_013287775.1). Lineage (GTDB taxonomy): Bacteria > Chlamydiota > Chlamydiia > Chlamydiales > FEN-1388 > JABDDE01. The sequence continues at coordinate 1,884 of JABDDE010000028.1, read as the reverse complement.
AGACGACGGCCATAAGCTGCCTCGTGGATATACTCAATCGTGAAGGCACATACAAAGCTCTTTATGTGAACGTAGAATCAGCACAGGCGTCTCGAGGAAGGTACCTGGAAGGGATTATGCTGATTGTGAGCTGCTTAAAAGCGGCCATTCAGCTTACCTTTGGGCCTGATGATCCCGCTCTCAAATTCTTCGAAGGCAAAAAACTCGTAGCAAGTGAAGCAACAGGCGATGAGCTGCAAAATTTTCTTACATTCTGGGCAGAGCATTCTGAGAAGCCGATATTTTTGTGCATCGATGAGATTGATGCGCTCGTGGGTGACACGCTGATTTCTGTCCTTCGCCAGCTTCGTACAGGATATAAAGCGCGGCCTTTGCATTTTCCCCAGTCGGTATGCCTTGTAGGAGTTCGAGATGTTCGCGATTACCGTATATGGTCGGATGAAAACCAGCAATATGTGGTTGGTGGCTCTGCCTTCAACATTAAAGCTGAAAGCCTCACTCTTGAGCCATTTTCCGAAAAAGAAGTGAGAGTGCTCTATGCACAACACACTCAAGAAACAGGACAGGTGTTTACTGAGGATGCGATTCATTATGCCTATATGCAGACGCAAGGGCAGCCTTGGCTTGTCAATGCCTTAGCATATCAGGCTTGTTTTCGCGATGTCACGGACCGCTCACAGCTAATTACTCTTGAGGTAATGGAGCGTGCACGCAATACCTTGATTCTCAGATGTGATACGCACCTTGATGCCCTGAGTCAACGCCTGAATGAAGAGCGCGTTTGCCGTATTGTAGATGCGATTATTGCTGGCAGATCTACCCCAGAAAATTTTCCAGAAGATGCGATTCAATATGTGATCGATTTAGGCCTTATTGTCCGGACGACAGGCATGCTCCAAATAGCCAATCCCATTTATCAAGAAATTTTGCCTCGTAGCCTAGTTGCAGGCACACAAGATAGTATTACACAAAAGCTTGCATGGTACCTTACTCCGGATGGTGTTTTAGACACGAAGGCGCTCTTAAGAGCGTTTGCGCAGTTTTATCGAGAAAATGCTGCAGCATGGCTCGAACGATTTGCCTATAAAGAAGCAGGGCCGCATCTTCTGATGATGGCTTTTTTACAGCGCGTGATCAATGGAGGGGGTAGTATTCATCGAGAATATGCTCTGGGCACACAAAGAGTTGACTTACTTGTTACCTTTAAAAAGCAGCGTATTGTGATAGAGTTAAAAATTGCTCGTGGCCTTAAATACTTGCAAGATGGCCTTATGCAGACGGCAAAATATATGGATACTGCAAGTGCCACAGAAGGGCATTTGCTTCTTTTTGATCCAACAGATGCTTCCTGGGATGATAAAATCTATGAGAGGCAAGAAATGGTGAATGGGAAAATAATTACAGTGTGGGGAGTGTAATTATGTATTGTTACCGCTCGTAAACTCGCGGTAACAATATATAGCCTAACTCGTCTGGGTTTGTGAAGAAGAGGAATCTTCTTTTTTGAGCTCAAGAGGAGTTGTTCTTTTTACTGGGAGGTTGTGAACAGGGATGATAGAGAATTCTGATAATTTCATTACAACTTCAATGACACAAAGACGACGATCAAAATCTCCTAGTTTTATGTCCAGTAGTTTTATCTCTTCTTTGATTTCCTTTATCTCCTCTTTGATTTCCTCTCGCGTTTCTTTAAGCTCAACCTTTACTTCTTTAATTTCATCCTTCACTTCATTAATTTTTAAGGTAAGCTCGTTCCTTACTTCATGAGTTTTTGCAGTAATTTCATCTTTTAGCTCACTTTTCAGTTCACGTATCTCCGTTTTAAACCAATGCATTAACCAGCCATACGCTGCTGCAAAACTAACTAGTAACACCCAAAATTGA
>JABDDE010000027.1:16229-25360 GCA_013287775.1 Chlamydiota bacterium | reverse complement strand
CGGCCAAAAGTTGATCATTAGTCAATTTTGACTAAGTTTGAGCTAGTTTTGGAGAGCGGTAAGGGCACGTTCTACCCATTCTCGAACATCCATGGGCAAGGTAATTCGTTTCTTTTCTACGAGCATACCAATTTCCCAAATGGATATGGCAGCAATCAAGAGTGACTCTTCAGCAACCAAAGAATCAATACTATTTCTCACAGTACGGGGCAGTGTAGTATTGCCTTCTATGAGCCAAATGAATACGTGCGTATCCAGTAGTAATTTATGTTGCTTAATGGTCTTCACGACAGGCATCCCATTCTTCTCCTATAGGTTCAATAATATCCCCATGAATACACACTGTTCCTTTGAGTCTTCCAAATAATGGAGTCTTTTTTTCTTCAATCGGTCTAATTTCTACAATGGGAACATTGCGTTTTGTAATGATGAGAGAAGTGTGTGTACGCTGTATCTCATCCATGATTTTTAAGCACTCAGCTTTAAATTTCCCTGCTTCCATTATATGCGGCATATTTCTTTCCTCCTATAGTCATATTACCATAGTCACGAAAAAGAGATAAGTTCCAATTTTGGACGTAAAAATAAACGTCATGTGCGAATTTTCCTGATGGAAAAGTGCACATGGTAAAAATAGAGCATACGCAATGTAAGTGGAGCGTCGGGAATCTAATGGAACTGGCAGCCCCGCCACGGTAGTGGCGGAAGCTCATTAGCCCCGCGTGACTTAAGGAGCGTGCGCTTAGCGCACGACCGAGGGAACGTGGGGTGCAAAATTAAAATCGCTTGGACACTTCGTTCCAGTTCACATTGTTTAAAAAGGCTTTAATGTATCCTGACGTATCGATGCCGTAATCGAGGAGATACGCATGTTCCCAGACATCCATGACAAGGATGGGAATGCCACCTGCCATGTGGCCATTCTGATGTTCTGATACCCACATGTTGATCAGTTTGCCAGAGACAGGATCTTTATAGAGAATGACCCAGCCATCTCCAACAATAAGACTTGTGTTTATAAAATTTTCTTTCCATGCATCAAAGCTGCCAAAATCCTGTTCTATACGTTTGTACAGAGGACTTTTGACATCAAGCGAGGTTTTGTTTTTCCCAAGATTTGAAAAGTAGAGCTCATGAAGGCGCATGCCATCAAACCAAAACGCAAATTGACGCTTCAAATCGTCGTATTGCATTGTTTTTGCTTTCCCTTCTTTTGCGTAGTTATTGAGAAGCGTTAAATACTGATTCGTATTTTTCACTAAATCATGATAGAGAGTAAAGTGTATTTGAAGCGTTTTATCGGAAATTCCTTCCATGCCAAGCAGGTAGGAATAATCTTTCGCAACATAGGGTTGCTGTGGCTGCTGCGTTGGCTTTGCTGCCTGTCCCATACAAGCGTATGTGCTGAATCCAGCGACGGCTAAAAAAATGCATAAAATAATTTTTTTCATAGGTGACTCCTCCAATTTGTTCAGAAATTTTTTACAATATCGTCGAAATAACATATAGCACAGGAAAATGCAAGAGGGAAATAAAAAGATTTTCTTGGATAAAAATGTCGGTAGTTTTTTGCATTTACCGACATTTTTATCCTGGTGTCATTTGAGAAAAATTTAGCAAGTTAAGTAGTCTACGCGGAGCTGTACATCGTGCTAAAATAATTTTTCAAATCTAAAATCACATCTTCAAGTGCGACTTCGTGGAGAGAATGATCATTTAAAAAACTTTTCCATTTTTCCATTTTTTCTTGACTTGCATAAAAATCTTTGGTGAATGCTATAGGAATCCCTTTAATTTCAGTTCCTCGAGATTTTAATACATTATGAATAATTGGAAATAGCTCTGTTGGATCAAGTGAGAATTGTTTTATAAGCATCCAAATGTCATAAAAGTCTTTCATTCGAGAATTAGCAAGGCCACGGCTGATTATGCATTCAAATTTTTCTGATATAGTTGTATGTGGCGTATAGCCACGCAGCGTTGGGCTGGGAAAATCTAATAAGACCGGATAGAGGAATGTAGCAGGCTGAGGAAATATTGAATCGCTAAAGCCAAAGTCAATGCATATATGCATCTTGCTGTAAAAAGCTCTGCTGTAAAAGATGCATTGAGCCCCTGATATTCGTTATCTATTTGTGTTTCTTTGATTAGGAGAGGATCCGTTACAAAACGAATACCATCAGGGATGGTATTTATAGAACAAATCTCCGTAATGATATTCCTTAGGTTTTCAGGCTGATTTGAAGTTCTTGCCAGCAAATCAATATCGACAGTAGCACGATGGTCTTGAGGACTCCATACCGTAAGCATCAATCCTCCCTTTAAGAAAAATGAACTTTGATAAGGTGAAATACTCAAACGATAGAGAAACCTTTCCATTGCAAAATATTGTAGTACTTCTTGAACAGGACGCTTCTGTTTCCTGGCAACGTTTTTCAAGCGATGATATACCGATTCAGGTAGATTTTTTTTGATTTGTTCCATATTTACTCACTCACTCACAATGGTTTCCATAATGGGATGAAGAATTTTTTCGACACGATTGATTTTAGCATATTCGTACAGTTTGTCAATACGAGTGTTTCTTCTTCTCCAATACATTTTTAGAGCTTCGATAACGACATCCACGCCGATTTTATGACGAAACTTGATACAGTCAGCCAAAGTTTTTTCAATATCAAATATTCTGACAGGGCAGCCATTAATATCAATGGTTTCTACCCCGGTATGATATGTCGTATCAGAGTACCAAAAGTATCGTATAGGTGGGTAATCTAATGCTGACTTTCTCGATTTATTAGGTATTGCAATATACACAAAATGCGGAATCTGTGTTGTGATTCTATAATAAGAAAGAGCTGAAATCAAGCAAATAATAGCTCGGGGTATTTTTTTGGAAACAAGAACAAGATCTGGTTCAGAGAAATCTGGTAGCGTTGTCAAGCGATAGACTCCGCGAGCGAGTGTTTCCAGTAAACCTTCCTCCCGCATGTGATATAATGCACGGGGATGGATCCCCAGTGCTAATGCCTCATGCGTTCTAAGCAGTCCATGATGCTCTTCAAATACATGAATTGCTTGCGTAATTTCTGTCTTCATAGGATAAAAATGTTGGTATATTTTTATATCTACCTACATTATTATCCAAACAGCCATTTTTTGCAATCCAAGTTTTCATGGATAAAAATGTCGGTAGTTTTTTGCATTTACCTACATTTTTATCCAGGTGGTACAAAACCGCGGTCTTCATCGTTGATCTCCGCGTTTTTGTATCATACATGTCCTATCGGAGTTTTCCTGTACATTTCTGTGTCGCTGCTGCCGCAGCTCTGTTTTTTTAACCATTCCCGCAACCCCACGTTCCGCTCGGCCCGCGCGCAAAGTGCGCGGCCTTCACTCTGCACGCGGGGCTAGAGCACAAATTTCGCCACTACCGTGGCTAGGTCCTGATTAATTACAAGTTTCTTTACATTGACACCATTGGCATTAGACCTCGTGCACACCGCGTTATATTACGAAAGCGTAAGAATATTGTTTGTAGTTGGGCAATTGCAGCAGTGTTGCTAAATACTGGCAATACCCGCTCAGTATTGTATGTTGCAACAATTGCGAAAATCAGTTATACCTTATGGTCGATCCCTCCGACAGGAGAGATCGACCATATCATTCAAAACCATATGAGCAAACGAGTTATTATAGCCGCAGGAGGCACTGGAGGGCATCTGTTCCCAGCGATGGCCCTTGCCAGCCATATTCACGGGCAGATGCCACACACTCAAGTGACATTTATGGCGCATGGACTTGCGCATAATCCTCGCTTCACAAAAAGCTTTCCGTTTGTTGACATTGCGTCGGCGCCATCCTTTTTATCAGGTTGTGTTCATCTGTGCAGAGGGGTATGTCAGAGTTTATATCATCTTCGAAAAATGCGCCCAGATCTGGTTGTGGGCTTCGGTAGTTTTCATACAGCGCCTGTGCTCCTAGCAGCAAAAATGCTCTCGATCCCTTTCGTTTTACATGAGGCCAATGCTATCCCCGGCAAGGTAAATCGCTGGCTATCAGGGTGGGCACGCTGGACTGGAGTGTTTTTTCCTGCAGCACAAAGTTATCTCAGAGGCACTACAAAACAGGTAAACATTCCTCTTCGAAAAGAGTTTTTGCCCGAGAATCAGCCCGATAAGGCCCATTCTCTTGCCTATTTTGGCTTTGCCGATCACAAAAAAACCATATTAGTATTTGGTGGCTCACAAGGCGCTCAAGGCATTAATGACCGCGTTGTCGAGGCATGTGAGTTTCTGCAACATCCTAAGAGCTTGCGAATTATTCATTATACAGGTGATGTCAATAAGCGAGATAGCGCTGCAGAACAATATGCACGCTATGGCATCGAGGCGGTGGTGAAAGAGTTTGAACCCTGCATGCATCACGCCTGGAGCCTTGCCTCTTGTTTCATAGGACGAGCAGGGGCAGGAGCCATTGCAGAGCAACTTGCTTTCAAGGTGCCTGGTATTTTGATTCCTTATCCTCATGCTGCTGACAATCACCAGGAAAAAAATGCCGAATATGTTGAGCGTGTCATCGGAGGGGGCAGGTGCTACAACGAAAAGTCCCTTACCCCACAGGACGTAATGAGCATTGTATCAGAATGTTTTGATGATATTTCTATATTAAATATGATAGAAAATATAAATTCCTATGTAAAAAGTTCGCATCAAGAAGATTTTTGTCAGGCTATACAAAAAGAATTGGAGAAATACTAATGACTACTAAACAAGAAATCGTTTCTAAGAGTCTATTGGAGTATCACTTTATTGGTATTGGGGGCATCGGCATGAGTGGGCTTGCGCGCCTGCTTCTGCAAAAAGGCATTTCGGTAAGTGGCAGTGATATGTGTGCAAGCTCTGCAACAGAGGCTCTGCAACAACTGGGTGCTACCATCTATATAGGCCACAATGCTGAGCACGTACGCCCCACCCAGAGCGTGGTTTTTAATACCGATATCCCGCCAACGAATCCCGAATTTCTGACAGCCAAAAAATATGGCTGTCCACTCATGCATCGCTCCGATGTTCTTACACAGCTTATGGAGGGCTATCGCATCCTTGCTGTGACGGGCACGCACGGCAAGACCACCACGACCGCGCTTTTAGCACATGTGCTCGATACTGCAGGATGCAGCCCCTCTTTTGCAATTGGCGGCATGCTCCCACATCTTGGCACGAATGCACATAGGAGTACTGGGGAGTACTTTGTTGTCGAGGCCGATGAGAGTGATGGCACGATGCTGCAATATCCCTATGAAGCTGCCATAGTCACTAATATCGATTCAGATCATGTAGCCTACTACGGCAGTATGGAAAAACTCGAAGAGGCAATGCTCGCCTTTATGAAAAAGGCCCAATCGCCGGATCTTCTCTTTCTTTCTGCCGATTGCCCCAGACTAAGCCGCTACCAAAATCTTGGCAGAACATATGGCTTTGCAAATAATGCAAATATGCATATTACCAATTTTGCCCAGGAAGGCTTTGAGATATGTTTTAACTGCACATGGCAAGGGCGAACAATATCCAATATTCGCGTCAATCTCATTGGCAAGCACAATGCCTCTAATGCGGCAGCAGTGTTGGGATTATGCCTTACTCTGGGTATTGACGAGGCAGTAATTCGAAAAGCATTTATGACATTTTTGGGTGTGGGACGGCGTATGGAAAAGAAATCCGAATACTTTGGTATCACTGTCATTGATGATTATGGCCACCATCCGGTCGAGATTCGAGCGACACTCGAAGCACTGCGAGCGGCTGTAAAGGAAAGACGCCTTATTGCTGTCTTCCAGCCGCATCGCTACACGCGCATGCTGCATGCCATGGACAGCCTCCATGGGGCATTTGGCAGGCTTGCAGACATCGTGTGTGTAACGGATCTCTACACAGCACGAGAAGAGCCCATCGAGGGGGTTACCACAGAGCGCATTATTGCAGAGATACAAAAAGAAGTGCCTTCACAGGTGCGCTACATCCCTCGTACAACGCTTGTTGAGCAGTTAAATGGGATGCTGCAACCACATGATGTGGTGATTCTATTTGGGGCAGGCGATAGTACGAAGGCTGCAGAGGAGCTTGCGACAACTATAAAAAACAAACCGCCACGAAAGTGCAAGGTGGGGGTTTTCTTTGGCGGTATGAGCTGTGAACATGAAGTCTCTCATACCTCTGTGAAAAATATTCTGAAGCAGCTGAGAAGCGATATTTATGATGCTACGCTCTTTAAGATTACCAAAACGGGACATTTCATTGAGTGTGATAATAACTTTAATGAGATTGAAAATAAATCAAACAACCTGCAGCCTGTTGCAATACTTCCTTCGTCAATTCTTGAGAAACTACAGAGTATGGATGTGGTGATTCCCGTTTTGCATGGCCCTTTTGGGGAAGATGGGACGGTGCAGGGCTTTTTGGAAGTACTAGGAATTCCCTATGTAGGCTGTGATGTGCGTGCGAGTAGCCTATGTATGGACAAGGCGATGATGAAAATACTTGCAGAGCATCATGCTGTGCCAGTACTGCCCTATGTTGCCTTTGATGCCTTTGAGTGGACACAGGGTTCAAAGGATATTATGGAGCGCATCGAAAGTGCGCTTACTTATCCTGTCTTTGTGAAGCCGACGCATCTGGGATCGAGTGTGGGGATTACAAAAGTATCCCAGGCTCCGGAGCTTGCATCTGCTGTAGACAAGGCATTTCAGTATGATACACATGTTTTGGTAGAACAGGGAGTGCATGCGCGAGAAATCGAGTTTGCGCTCCGAGGCAACGTCTGGGTTGAAGTGCCGCCACCAGGAGAGGTATTTACCCATGGCGCCTTTTTTGATTACGAGGCCAAATATGGCAAAGATGGCTTTCATGTGACGCCATGCGCTGAGCTGCCAGGTGAGGCGATAGACAGAGGGCGCGCGCTTGCAGAAAAAATATACCGCGCAGCGGGATGTACGGGCCTTGCACGCGTCGACTTTTTCTATGAGGAAGCGGGCGATGGTGATGGAAAATTTTGGTTTAATGAGATTAATCCCTTCCCAGGTTTTACCCAGAATAGCTTATACCCAAAAATTTGGGAGCAAAAGTATGGTGTGCCTGAGCTTTTAGATACGTTGATCATGCTTGCGTTGCATCGTGGACGTGAGGGGCAGATTTTTTTACAGAGTTGCTTGCATTATGGAAAAACTCCCGCTTAAAACGGTGTGTACATGTATTATAGTATCGGTGGTTGTTGTATGGGGCACACTATTTGCTCTCTGGCAGTTCTATCGAGAGGTAAAAGGGCGACGTGCGACAGCGCAGCGCTATGCTATCTCGGTCCTTATACAAAAAAGCCATACAACCGACACGGTGCCCACAGACACTTTCTCGGAGCTTTTAGGACTATCGGCTGATCAGCCCACAAACATGTATAGCTTTGATGTAGAAGAGGCAACGTCGAAACTTATGGCTTGTGGCTCTTTCAAAACAGTGTCTATAGATTTGTTGGAGCCTGCTGCCATTGTGGTCGATTATGAGCTGAGACGGCCTGTTGCCTACCTTGCAGACTTTGAAAATGCAGCTATTGATGCGACGGGGTATGTATTTGCGCTTTCGCCTTTTATGACGCCAAAAAACATTCCCCAATTTGTGTTGCAAAAGGGGAGTCAAATGGAATGGAATCAACGGCTGAGTGGGTCTCATATCGATCTTGCCATGAATGCGCACAAGTATCTGGATTTTATAAAGCCAGCTGATGTAGCGTTGATAAAGGTAGATGTCAGCCGTGCTTTTCTCAAAACAGCAAGCCGTGAGATAGTGGTCGTGGTTGCCATGAACAACACAAGTGTCTATCTTCGCCTGCACCCTGCAACGTATAAAGAGCGCTTGCGGGAGTTTTTTTTGCTCGTGCCTTCGATGCAGCAGCTCGCATTGAAGGATCAGGAAATCGTGGATCTACGCTTGCCACACATGGCGCTGGTTAAGGTTGTGTGAAAATTGCTATTATTGGCGCAGGCTTTACTGGGCTTGCATGTACGTTTTACGCATGTTCTTCTCAGCAGACAACTAATGTAGCGCTCTTTGATCGCAGCTCCATTGGAGCAGGGGCTTCAGGGGTTGCTGCAGGGTGTATGCATCCCTATGCTCCCTACTCATTCAAATACGCCTGGCAAGGCCCTGAAGCGCTTAAAGACGCCCTTGAGCTCATAGATATTGCCTCCCAAGAAAACAAAGGGGATCCACCTCTCATTCGCCAAGGGCTTTGCCGGCTTTTCCTCAAAGATGAAGCGCCTTTCCCCACACCGCCAACTGAGGCCACAATATTTTGTAAAGAAAAAATTAAATTACATTTTCCATATCTTGACCCCGTAGAGCATATGTGTTGCCTCCATCAGGGGTATAGTGTCGATACGAAGCGTTACCTTAAAAACCTGTGGCGTGTATGTGAGCGATTAGGGGCTGGTTTTGAAAAGCGAAATATTCAATCGTTCAAGGAATTAGAGGACTATGACCATATTATAGCCTGCACGGGCGCCTATGCAAGAGAGATAGAGGAGGCAAAAGATGTGGCTATTTCTCAGCAAAAAGGGCAGCTTCTCACGCTTGCGTGGGATCCTGATATGCAGCCCCCACAGTATCCTCTGCATATGCGAGGCTATCTTGTGATGGCCGAGGATGCTGCCTCATGTTATGCGGGAGCGACATTTGAGAGATCGTTTCAAGACCCCTTTCCTGATAGAGAACGAGCTGAGGCAGAAATTCGAAAGAAGCTGCATGAGTTTTCTCCCGCGTGCAGTGCTTTGCAGTTTCTTGACTGTCAGGCAGGTCTCAGGGCTTATGCAAAAAATCGCCTGCCTCTTATTGTGCCCCTATCAGAAAAGCATTGGATGGTTTCTGGTATGGGCTCTAAAGGCCTACTGTATCATGCTTTTTGCGCAAAAACCGTAATGCAGCAAATGGGGATTATTCTATGAGCGCAAAATCCAGTTGGATTTTGCGCTCATAGGTAGCCATGCAGTAACCCCACGTTCCCTCGGCCCGCGCGCTATGCGCACGCCCTCAGTCACGCGGGGCTAATGAGCTTCCGCCACTACCGTGGCTCGGTTCTGATTGGTT
>JABDDE010000027.1:0-16129 GCA_013287775.1 Chlamydiota bacterium | reverse complement strand
CCCCACGTTCCCTCGGCCCGCGCGCTATGCGCACGCCCTCAGTCACGCGGGGCTAATGAGCTTCCGCCACTACCGTGGCTCGGTTCTGATTGGTTACAAGTTTCTTTAAGTTGACACCACTCCAGCCTTGGCCTGATGCGTATGCCACTACTGTGGCAGGGCTACCAGTTCCATTAGATTCCCAATGTTCTGTTTACAGTACGTATGCTCTATTTTCGTCATGTGCATTTTTCCGTTAGGAAAAGCCGCACATGACATGAGATTATTGGCCGACGATTCGTAACATATTCTGACAAAACTGTGTAAGTGAATTACAGTAGTCTCTTACTTGAGGTTGATCAGCATCAGATACAGCATTGAAAAAACCCCGCTGTTGTAATTTATCAGGGTGAATATCTAGCAATATCTTTCGTAATAATCCTCTAATAATTGTCGGATTTGCTGACCCTCCTCCTGTTAAAAATGGAGCTAAAAGAGCAGCCCCATCATTTGCGGATGTGGTTGATGGTAGATGCTGAATTTGCAGAAATGCTTTTAGGAAATTAGCAAGGGGACGCTTTTCACTAAGTCCAGTGCCTACAAGACGTTGCAGAGCACTTTTCATAGGTTCATCGATTTGATTCCACATTTGAGCACTGCTTATAGGAGCTGTAGGTATAGGTATTGTTGATGGCGAAGAAGATGGCGGGGTCGGAGATCGTGGTGGTGGCGGGGGTGCTGGGGGAAGATGGGTGTATATCTGCTCTATCAGGCCACCAGGGGTCGTGCTAGAGAACTCTTGTGTATCCGAAAACCCTTGAGCCAAAACGAAAACACTAGCATGTAGCTGATTATTTTCTACACTAACGGGAAAATCGAGGCGTCGACGCGAGTAAACATCGAAAAGAACAAACGTACATTTGAATGATCCTCTCTGATCAGAGTCTTGGTACGCGAAGTACTCATAACGTGGCGCTCCAAGAGCACGGGATCCCGCGCGGTCTCTCAAATCTTGTATTTTACTGTCAATCACATCTGCAAGGTTCCAGAAAATTGAATCCTCTGGTTCATCTATCCAGTGATCTGAGGTACGTATACTATCAAATAGCATTGCATTTTGATTGCTTGTTGGTGTTATGTATGATAATACTTGCTGTCCCATTGTTCTGATATTTCCGAGAATACTACTTGCAACACTGCCAATATTTGGAACACTGCTGGGCGTTGTTGGCTGTTGTGATGGCGTCTGTACTAGTGGTTGTATCGCCGTTATGACACGTTCTCTAACAAAGCTTGTCACGGTGCTTGGATCTGTTGTACTCAATGAAGCGCTACCCAGACTATTTGCGATTCTGTCCGCTAACGCACGTGCTTGTGTATCATTATCCAATATAGCTCGAGCAACTAACCAAACGGCGTCACCTATTTGTTGTTGTGGTTGGTTTATTCCTAAGTTCACAACTTGTTGTGTAACAGCATCCACTAAGTTGTTATAATTTTGATCGTTAACTTGCATACTTCCCTCCTAAGGTTATCATTTTAATTTCAATATAAAAAATTTTTATTTATTATGTCAATTGAATTCTTTTTATGCGCGTAAAATCCAGTTGGATTTTGTGCTCCTTGGTAGCTATGCAGTGACTGTACGAGGTTTGTACGTAACGAGAAGATATCCCACATGTTGCCTGAAGGGCAATAACAGCAAAAAGTCGCACATCGCGTTAAATAGTAACTGTTTATGCTTCTAGTTGATATAGACTCCACCGCGGCAGCGGTGGAATTCATTAGCCCCGTGTGGAGCACGGCCGTAGCGCGTCCGCGCTACGGTCGGCGGTAGCGTGGGGTTACAGGTGTATGAAATAAAAATAGAGCTGCGGTAGCAGCGAAACCCATTTGTGTTTGACATAATCCAGGCACATAATTGTTGTTGCAGATACAATTCTGTGTCGCTGCTACCGCAGCTCTGTTTTTTATTTATGCTCCGTAACCCCCACGTTCCCTCGGCCCGCGCGCTATGCGCACGCCCTCAGTCACGCGGGGCTAATGAGCTTCCGCCACTACCGTGGCTCGGTTCTGATTGGTTACAAGTTTCTTTAAGTTGACGTCCATTGGCTTATAACCTCCACAACCCGTAGGATCTCCTCTTCGGTTGTGAAGCGGGAAAGGGAAAAGCGAAGGGATGAGGCGCAGCGCGCTCTTGTTAAGCCCATGCTGGTAAGGACTCGAGAAGGCTCAAGGGCACCTGAGGCACACGCTGAGCCATGACTTGCGGCAATGCCATGCAGATCGAGCTGGGTTAAAAGCACTTCGCCTTCCATGCCAGGAAAGGCTATATTTGACGTGTTACATATGCGAGGTCCGTCGCCATTGATGCATATGCCAGGGCAAACAGCGTGCAGTTTTTGCTCAAAAAGATCCCGTAGGGTACGCTGCGTGGCAACTGTTTCACTAAGAATGGGTTGCAGTATTTCTATGGCAGTAGTAAGGCCTGAGATGGCGGCAATATCTTCTGTGCCCGAGCGTCTGCCTCCTTCTTGCTCGCCGCCTGTGATGTGTGGCTGTAGCTTCAATCCTTTTCGAACATAGGCAAATCCCACGCCTTTGGGCCCATGGATCTTATGCCCCGAACAGCAGAGTGCAGATACCCCTTGAGGAATCTGGAAGCGCTCTTTGCCTAAAAGGGCCACTCCATCCACGACAAAGGCAATACCATGCTCCAAAGCAATACGTGCAATACCTTCTATGTCTGTGCGCACCCCTGTTTCATTATTTGCCGCCATAAGGGTAATAAGACGCGTATCGGGCTGGATCGCTGCAGTCACCTGATCAGGTGTAGCGGCGCCAAAAGACCCCACAGGAATATAGGTGACACTGCATCCCGCGGCCTCAAGGGCTTGGATGGTATTATACACGGCCGCATGCTCACATGCTGTTGTGATGATATGACCAGCTGGACGAAAGCCAAAAAACCCTCGTAGCACCATGTTGAGGGCCTCTGTTCCAGAAGAGGTGAAGATAATTTCATCAGGGCGCGTGCCCAAAAAGGTTGCTACCGTTTGCCGTGCATGTATGAGTCGGGCCTTGGCAGCACGGCCAAAGCTGTGGATACTCGAGGGGTTCCCAAAGGTACAGCAGCCTTTTATGACAGCTTCAATAACCTCTGGGAGAGGTTCTGTGGTGGCGTTGTTATCAAGATAGATGTTCTTCATAATACTACGTCATGTGCAATTTTCCGTAGGAAAATTCGCACATGATGTAGTATTTGCCGTCACTTCGACAAGTACTACCGTAATATTGTCAAAACCACCTTTGTGTTTGGCATTATGAATGAGCGCGCGAACTTTTTCTTCGACAGTATAGGGCTGATTCAGGCACTCTTCGAGTTCAGCTTTTGAAAGTACATCCGATAGCCCATCAGAGCATAAGAGGTAGATATCATTGGGACAGATGAGCGAGCAATGAATAGAGGTCTCTATGCTATCTTCAGTACCAATGGCCTTAGTGATAATATTTTTGTATTGCTGTGTTTCTGCTGTTTGTTGGTAGTGCAGGCCTTGATCGATGAGCTCACGTAAGAGCGAATGATCTTGGGTGAGTTGTTCAAGCCGTCCACCTCTCAGGCGATAAATGCGCGAGTCGCCTACATGGGCATATACGGCATACTCATCGTGGACATAGAGACAGCATAGGGTAGTTCCCATCCCTTTAAGAAGCTCGTGCGATGTGCTCATTTCATACACACAGCGATTCGTAGCTTGAATTGCACGCTCCATAAGAGCAACAATTTGTGATGAACCGTATTCTTCTGGTGATTTGTTTTCAAGCTCTCCGCGTATATAATTGCATAAAAATAGTATCGCTTCACGTGAGGCTACTTCCCCAGCTTGATGCCCTCCCATGCCGTCTGCAAGGGCATAAAAATGATGCTCCGGGACAGATCCCCATACATCTTCATTATTTTGTCTTACTAGCCCGATATCAGAAAGACCATAGGCTGTAAGCTTTAGCTTTAAAGGTTGAACTTTTAATACCATATGTTTTGATTTCTCTTTACGAAGTATATAGTAATGCAACACCCAGGCTATTAAATGCCATATGCATTCCAATGGCTGCAAAGAGGGATTGTTCTTTACTATACAAGGCTCCTATAACATAAGCAATGAAAAAAAGGCCACATAACAGTTCTATATTCGTAGCACCTTGCGTAGCACTATAGTGAAAGGCAGCAAATACGATCGATGTGAAAATAATACCCCATCGCAGGCCACAGAATTCTACAAGGGTATTGAGGAGAAAGCCGCGAAATAGGAGTTCTTCTGCAATGGGCACTAATGTCACAATCAGGATAGCATAGGTCCAAAAGAGCGTGGGATTGTCTTCCATCTCCCGCAGAAACGAAATCGCTTGCTGCTGTCCCTCAGGGAAGTGATGTACCTGTTCGACAAGAATATGCACAATGAACGCAATTCCCATTACCAGAGGATAGCAGCCTAATGAAAGAAGCACTCCCTTCCCAAAGAGGCGTGCTGTCTTCATAAAGCCCCGATGTGTGCCAAAAATTGTAGATCGCAGCTCTTGCGTGAGTGTGGCACTCAAGCCCAGCAGGAGGAGTGGAGCAGTTACAATGGCAATAACGCCTGATACTCGAGCCGACGCCCCCAGTGCCATTGCCACTGGAGGTACAGCCTGATAGTTGATATAAAACATGAGGAATGCAGCAATAGTTGCGCTCATACCGAGCTCATGCTGCTTTATAGGAAAGGCAAGCCGTAATAGCCCCGTTTTGATAAAGTACAAAAGAGCCAATACGGCAAGGCAAAGACCAATGAATACAAGCATGATTTAGGGCCTTGAATTACTTGTAACACGTTCTATTTTCTCTGCAAGCTCGCGCACAAGGCGTGTATGGGCCACTGCAAATGCTGTCAGGCCATAGTTCTTTCTATCCTCGTGTGCAACAATCGATTCAGCAATTGATTTATTCTCAAACATATGGTTGCTGTTAATAATTTCTTGCCGGATGATTTTGGGTTGCCCGCCCCGAATATCGACGATTTTCATACGTACTTTCATACATAAGACTGAGGCATCTTCAGGCTCTACAGCAGCCATATAGAGAGGTTTTATAGTACCTCGCTCATAAGGAATGATTTTATTTTCGATAAGTTCAAGGACAACGACAAAATGCTGGGGTTGGAAGCACAGGAAGGGTGTAAGATTTTGGGAGACGGTGAGTTCTTTTTTCGTTACATGCTCCATTTCCTGTTGTAATTTTTTAGGTGTCGGCAGAAAGAGTTTGCCAGATTTCATGAGCTGTGCATAGAGGGCATTGGTGAGCTCTTGGGAGACGTCCCAGGGCACTATGTCTTGTGTTTCGTTATAGATGGGCAGCAGCGCAACATGCGGCTTTGGAGTGCCATCATCATGATAGGGGAAAAAATCCGAATATTGTGGCGAACATGCGCTCAGACACAAGCAAATAATGCTCCACAGAGCTACGGACAGAGATTTTACAATTTTTGACATAAATACTATGCTCCTTAATAGGGGATTAACCAAAGGGGATCAACCAAAGGGGATCAACCAAGTACGCTAAAGAACATAGCAAATTCTGGTTTTGAAGAGAAGAGAAATGTGGCGTCAAGTGCGGCGAATCCATGTAAATGTAGCGTCAGGCGTGGAGCGCATATGCGTCAGGCTAAGGCCATGGCTCTCACAGGCTTTGGCACATTTTTTCACAGGGAGAGCCACAGGAGAGAGCTTACAGAGAGAGCTTGTCAGAGGCGTGTGGGGTACTAGATACATTGGTAAGTAAGGTCTGGGCAGTGGGGAGATTAGAGAGAAATCTGAGGGATTATTATAGGCTTATAAGAAGCACCAAAGATGCATTTTCAACGAGCATATGCTCGTTGAAAATGCATACAGGTTATCTACAGTTGAGCGGTAGTCTCTGAGCAGGTGGGAAATATCGATAGGTACCTGCAAGCTCTGGCCTATAATAGACCCTTGTCTTAGTGCGAGGGATATTATCGCGAAGTTCCATATACGATGCTTCGGGGACGACGCATGGTGGTCTTGTTATAGTCGACGTGCTTGAAGGGGAAGAAATGAAGAAAGATGGAAAAGGGGAAGGTGTGGTAGAAGAAGAGGATCCGGTGCTGAGCATACTTGTGGACAAAGAAGTTACTGCGCAAGAACTTGGAGAGTTGCCGTAGTAGTATGTAGGGCGCTGTAGATTGTTCCAGTCTATATCTGTTGCCATTGTTGTTGTGGTGATAGGATCTGTAGAGTTGCCACAGCGTACAGCCGGAGCTTGGGTCGGTGATGTTGATGCCACTTCTTCTGATTCTTCCGTATCACTTGCGAGATGGGGATCAGTATTCACCTCAATATTCTCCTGCGGAGTCGAGTGTTTATAATCCATATCTAGTGAAGGTGAGGGTGAGCGAGTCTGATTACTGGCGAAAGGATTGCCGAAAATGCGCCTCACACCACTAAAGATCGACGTCACAGACGGGAATAAACTTTGTACCCGCTGTATAATACTTGTATCAGATTCCACGTTTCTGTTTTGCTGCTGTGGAGCAAAAGAAAATGAACTTACTGAATAAATGATTGGATTCTCATTATTATTAATATTATTAACCATTATAACCTCCTAATGTTTTGGTAATGTAACCAATTCTATCAAATTATAATATTTTTTGTCAATAGGAGATGTGAGGAGAGTGTGAGGAGAGCGTTAACTACGCCCTAGGATGCGCGCTTTGATAGACTTGGCGTTTTAGTTTTGTCGAAACATGGGTGTAGATGGTGGTAGTGGCAAGGCAGCTGTGACCAAGGATACACTGAATGGTCTTCAGATCCATACCGTTTTCAAGCCAGTGTGTGGCAATAGTATGCCGAATAGTATGCGGAGTTACTGCAGCATGTAGTCCAGATGATATAAGATATTTTTTGAAATTACGATCGATTGAGCGCGTAGTAATGCGTGTGCCAAGGTGGTTAAGAAAAATGGCAAGGTGGTCTTGTTCTGGTAAATGATCGTCACATTTGACGCTACGCTCTCTATGAGCAAGATACTTCATTATCCATTCAGCTGCATTTTTTGTGATGGGAATGAGGCGTTCTTTTTTACCTTTTCCTCGTATTTTTATGAGCAGGTTATGTGTATCAATATCTTGACGATTGAGGGATTGAAGCTCGCTCAAACGTATGCCAGAGCTGTAAAATAGCTCCATTATGGTGCGATCGCGAAATCCTAAATAGCTGCTAGTATCTGGCTGATTCAGAAGGTGCTCGACCTGTTCATACTGGAGTGTGAGGGGAATTTTACGATCGAGCTTCGGCAAGTCAATGTCTTCCATGGGGTTTGTATCGATATATTGTTCTCGGCAGCAGTAGAGAAAGAAAGAGCGGAGTGTTGAAATTCTTCGACAAACTGTGCGCTTTGCTTTATTTTCTTCGTGAAGAGCGACGATAAATTCGCGAATTGTGCCTCTGGTGACCTGTTGGAGGGAAGTTTTAATAGAATCTATATAGTCTCTAAAAAAGGTGAGATCAACGCAATAAGCGCGAATAGTGTGCTGAGAGGCGTCTTTCAGGACTCGTAGGTGTTCAATAAAGTGTTGTATGGCGTCGTCTGTATTTGTAGGCATCTTGTTTCGAAGCTCTACTGTGGTTGGGGTGCAATGCTTGCGTGGCTCGTATTATTTTGCTGCTGCTGTTCAGGCGTTGGAGGAACAATGTTTGCGTGGCTCGTATTATTTTGATGCTGCTGCTCCGCCAAAGGAGGAGCAGTAGCATCAACCAACTCATAGAAGAAGATCCGGCCATTTTGACAGGCGTCATTCTGTATGGTGATGTTGCCAAAGCACCAGCGTCTTCGTGTTTCTGTAGTTGGGTCATTATAGAGATGAACCTTGGCATCGTTATACTCCACCCAGACAGGCCTGCCTTGATATTTTGCGGGCATATATGTGTAATAATGGCCACTGACGTGACTGCCTTGGTGTACAACCATAGAACAAAGCTTATAGCGTGCTTTCTGAGAAGGATTGGAAGTAAGCGCAATTTCGATATGTTCCGATGGGGGTATTGAGGTGGTAATCCTGCTTCTGCCGTCATCTGATACTCGTAGAAGATGTAAGGGGAGTAATCGCGGCGGATTTGGCCCATTTAACGTAAAAGAGTTCTGAGCAAGGGTTGCGAGAGGGGTGCCTTCAGAGGCACCTGCTGCTAATAGCTCCACAACGCGAATTCCTGCTTGTCTTGCATGATCTCTGGCTTGATGGGTGATGTCAAATGCCGGCACATCACATTTATCTAGTAAGGATTCACAAAACTCAGCCGCGTCGCCCTGCTCTATTGCGGGGATATCAATGCTTGCTTGCCGCATTTGCTCTCGAAAAGTGCAGATTTCCTCACGCGTTATCGGACGTGGAGCAACTGAGCTGACAGCATTGCCTTCAAGGTTAATAAATAGGCTGTTTACCTTATTGCGCACATTTTTTACAGCGTCGCTGCCATTGTCAGACGCAAGACAGTCTCGATACACATCTGTTGCCCGAAGTCCTTGCAAAACCGAATTCAAGTAACAGGTATTGCGTCCATTATAAATGCCAAAGCCAAATTCGCGAGTAATGGGATCATCTGTAGCAGGCTGTACCGTATCTTGTACTGCTGTCGGTACTACGCTTTGGAAAAAACTGCCGAGGCTTGTAAGAATTGCAGCACCAAGTGCAGAGATGACATTGCCGATTGAAGAAATGGTGCTCCATATCCTTCCACAACATGATGTGGAAGGTCTGGTTGCGGCAGGATCTGCAAGCGCAGGGGCAAACAGATCTGCCATCTGGTCTTCTAGAGTCTCAATGCACATTGTTATTTCTTAGCAATTTCTTTTTTATCTTCTGGAATAACAAGAGTTGTCCCAACTTTTAATTGATTGACATTCGGGATACGTTCTCGGTTAGCATTGTATATTACCCTCCATCGATGTGATGAACCCAAACAATTCTGTGCTATCTTTGAGAGAGTGTCACCTTTTTTCACCGTATAGGTTTTTTGTGCTGCATGAGTAGTTGCATGAGCAGTCGTTCGCGATACTTCTTTTGTTGCTGAAGCTGACTTCTTGGCAATGGGGGTTTCTACTAATGGCTCGGGGGCTGGGGTAGTTTGTTTGGCGATGAGGTCCCGCATAGCTTGATTGGTCATTGCAATGCCATCTTCGGCAGCTTGAAATACTGATCCATCTGCGTCATTGATACTAGGAACTCCAATACCAAGCTGTGGCATAGGAGGTGCTTCATCGGAGTGAGCATGAAATGTGCCTGCAAGAGAGCGCTCAAGCCTGTCTACCTGTGCTGTAAGGGTCACAACTTTTTCTTCTAAAGCGTGGACACGAGCAGCTGTAAGTGGCTCGTCATGCCCTGTTACTAGTGTGTGGGAATCATCTCTATCTATGCCATTTTGTGAAGCTTTCACAAAATGTTCACTAGAACTTTCATCAGTGTACTGGTCGTCTTCACTTTTGAAGGTATTCATGAAATACACAAATAGTAGGAGCGCAAAAATCGTTCCTGTAATGAGGAAAAGAATCTTTCTTTTTCCTGTGCCGGCATCCCCTTCAGGGAGCAAATCTTTTTCTTCTGTTGGATATTCTTTTCTATATTGTTCTAACATGAGTACCTCAATTTTACGTCTCCCCACGTTTCACGCAGGCCGTAGCGCAAGGCGCACGGCCGCGTTTCACGCGGGGCTAACCACTGGCCGCCGCTACCGCGGCGGGGCAAGTTCCATGCGTTAATTTTGTTTGTTTTTAAGCTCTAGTTCACCATACTGCCGAATTTAGATCAAGACCTAATTTCAACGCAGGTAAATGTTATATTTTTAATGGTCAGTCCACGCAGGGGATTGACCATTTATTATGACAAACGTGATAGCTAATACAAGCCCTGGTTGCTTTTTTTTACAGGGAGAGCCACAGGAGAATAGCTGCAGAGAGAGCTTGTCAGAGGCGTTAGGGGGACTTGGGGTGTTGGTGTGTATGGCCTGGGTTGCTTTTTTTTACGAGAGAGTTGCAGAGACCAGCGACGGTTTGGGATGTTCGATGCATTTTTTCGCTGAAAGCGAAAAAGTCCAGCATATAAAAATAGACTGACAAATTTATTTGTCAGTCTATTTTTATATGCTGGACTTTAGCGAGCGTACACTCGCTAAAAATGTATCTTTAGTGCTTCTTAAGCCCATAATAATCCCTTAGCTTTCTCTCTAATCTCTCTGCTAAGACCTTTATCATCAATGCATTTAGCACCCCAAACGCCTCTGACAAGCTCCCTCTGTAAGCTCTCTCCTGCAGCTCTCCCTGTTAAAAATATGCCAAAGTTTGTGAGGGTCATGGCCTTAGCCTGATGCGTATTCGGGCACCGAGCACGCAACCAGGGAAAAAATGCATGAGCGGGAATTGCTGGTCCCCGTAGGGGATTGACCATTAATGCCGAATATGCAGTTGTGTAAAAGAGCGTGCTTTTACGAAAGACCTCCTCACCTTGGGCTTTGGGCGTATTTGTGGGGCACGCACTCGAGGAGCTGTAGGCTCTGTTTCTAGGCCGCGATCTTTCCTCTCTGCGTCGATGATGGTATTGATAAAATCACGGCTGAGCGCGGTATGTACATTGAGCTCAGTCCCATCTTCTTGTATCCGTGTGTTCAGTAAAGGTCGAATATAGTATTTGAGGAGCAAAAATACATTCATGTAGGTCATGTTTGGCCCTCTTGCGTCTCTGGGCGCTCTTTCTTGTTCATCGATTTTGAGGATTGATGTATACATAATGGTCTGGATGCTCTCGAGCAATTTTTTGTTCTTGACAAGACGTTGTAGACGCATTTGTGCATCTTCTGTGTGCTGCGTTGCAAGTGCTGTTTTTTCGCTTTTTTTGCACTCTTCGAATGCCCGAGAGAGGATATTCAGAGAGGTCAGTGGCTGTGGAGCTTGCTCTGTCAACACTTCGGTTGTGCGCTTGAAGATGTACTTGAGATCTTTATGTGAGTGGATTATTTGTGGATTTGTTTGTACAAGACGTTGGTAGAGGGTGCGTGCTGTGTTTTTCTCATCCATATTTTCGATGATAATGGGATCAAAACGTCTTCCAAAGGCATTGTCAGAAAGGCGAGCCTCATTCATGATTTTTTTACATGCTTTTTTTGTGGTAATCCCAATGAGGAACGGAAATCCATTAGTTTTATCATCGATAAGGGTTTTGAGCTGCTCGTATAATGCGGAATTTTCTGATTTTTGGCAGGCATTATGGATTTCGTCAAAGACAAGAATAATGTCTTGTCGATGTCGTCCCATAGCCGTCCTGATGCGCTCTAAAATGCGATTGGCTCCATAGGCTTCGCGGCTTTGAACGAGATCTTGCGTATTAAAATAGAAGACCTGTTTGCCCTCAAGGCCTTTAAATTTTCCTTGCAGGCATGCTGCAGCAAATGCTTTTATAGTCTCAGTTTTGCCAACACCTGATTCACCCACAAGAAGTGGGCATTTGTTATGAGGAGCCGATGAGAATACATTGTATATCCTGTTAACGTACTCATCTCGTTGCCCTTGGACAGAGAGCTCACCTGCGGCTATGCGTCTCGTCCAGTTTTGCGCACCACCTGGCAGTGCTGATGGGGCGCCTTGAATGTGTGGAAAAATGAGGCTGAGCACCATAATGACAATAGATCCAATGCCAATGGCAACAGCAGCTAAATGCTCTCCTAAGCCTGGAATGAGCATTTTTCCAATAATATCAAGCTGAAAAGCAATCTGCATGATTTTACCGCCTTTATATTGCGCATCGTCATCGTTATCAGAGACTTGAAACAAATCCGCAATACCAAGTGCTGCAAGAACGTTTTTTAGTGCGAGCATAAACGCATCGCGGATTTGTATTAAGGTAGTTTGTATAGCTGAGGTACACGATGGGGATGTTTTTTGCACATTTTTGAGCCACTCCTGTGCTTGCCAGAGGTATTTTTTTGCTTTTTTCAAACCATCGAAAGAAGTGTTCCCCTTTGATGCTTGAATAGCCCCTTCCACTGCATTCTGAGGCAAAACTTCGGCAAGCAGTTTTGTAGCTGTAATAAGGTCGTTTATATCAATGCCCTGAAGAATGTTTTGGAGCACATGATGCAAATCTTGTGTGTCGATCGCAGAAAAACGCGCTTTTAATGAGTTTATATTCTGGGCGCGTGTGGTGGGATCATGTAGCGTCTGTATTATGTTTTGAGCCAGATCACGCGCTTTGTTGCTTGCGTCTGGTAGGGCTTCGCTTGTGCTATTATTAACAATAAGCGAGCCATTATTATGGATTAATGGTATGGCCATACTTTACTCCTATTATTAAGAAGTTCGGAAGTATAACCAAACAGTGTATTACTGACAAGGCAATTTAACTGTGTCGAACATCGTGCTCGAACTGCTGTTCTGTCACGCGCCTTGATTGTTTCTCAAATTTCTTGAGGATTCGTTGCATATTTCTTGCTGGGAGTACTAAAGCAGTGGTTTCTGGAGAAGATATGCCACGTCTTGAATTTTCAAATCCAAATTTTTTATAAAATGGAACTGCACCATTGAGTGCTTCGACTGAAAAATCTTCAAAGGCTTCGCGTTTCATAATATCATGTGTAATATGGCTCAGTAGTGCCGTGCCAGCTCCTCGACAAGGACGTGCTCCATTTGAGGAGAGCATGATATTATTTGGGTGGGTGGCTATGAGGGATAAAGAAGGAGTTTTATCTTCTGGAAATGAAACGAGTGCCACTGCTTGCGCTTGATGTGTTGTATCATAGGCAACATAAGGAACCTCTGAAGTATTTTGATCCAAATGGCGTGTGAGGGCATCAGTTATGTGGATTGACGCTTCTGCCATATCTCTTTGTGCTGGTGAAATGGTATGCACAGGTTCATCAAAAGTTGCAGACTCTCGCTTTATAGCCAGATCTCGCCATGACTCGGCCACGCTGTGCAAAAAGGAGCGATTGACTTTTTTGGTTATTTTGGCTGTTTGAATGGGTGGCGCATTATTTTTGCTTTGTTTTTTAGTACTTTTGATTTTTACAAGAGGTTCAGAAAACACAGCATTTTGATCATGTAAAGAAAGTGATCCAAAAAGCTGCTCTAGAGGAATGGATGGTATCTGAGCTGCTCTACATAGCGGTGATGGCTCACTTGTGATTGATGGGACAATATTAGGCGTGTTTATAACACGCAAAGGATTAGTTTGGGAATTTATTGACATGTATTGTTAGTTATTTTGTTTAAATAATTAAAAGCAATTGTATCAAAAATTATATTTATTTGAAAGTCTTATTTTTGTGGTAATATCAAATATTCACGTCATGTGCAATTTTCCTGCAGGAAAATTGCACATGACGTGAATTTATCCCATTGTTATAATTTCGGTGTTTTTTAAAATATGGAGGAAAATCATGAGTGTTGCTTCTATACAATGTAGGTCACTTCCGGCGGAAGGATCTGAAATACGGCTACAGCGCTATACTAATGGCGCGCTTCGTGCAGTCATTACCACGGAGCGGCTCTTACTACGCTCTGTCACATCTGCAGATACGAGTGCCTATGTGGCTCTTTATGGTGATGCAGAGGTAATGGCCAAATACGGTGATGGAAGACCCGTGTCTGCCGAAACAATAACAAATCGTGTTCAAAACACATGGGTAAGGCGTTGGGAGCAAGGAATTCCATTTAGTGCGTTTGCTATTTTAGAAAAAGGCACTGATCAATTTATTGGGCATATTGTTGTAGGTTTTGGCGATGCTCCGGGCCAAGGTGCACTTGCATATCTTATTCACAAAACATATTGGAATCGTAAAATCGGCAGTGAAGCTGCTGATGCAATTGTGCGACATTTTATGTCATTTATTTTTGAGCAAAGATATAGCATTGAAAATGCAGTTTTTCGAACACTTGAAGCAACTGCGCGGTTAGATAATCCAGCTTCAAGAGCTATCTTATGCAAAGTGGGATTGCGACGGGTGAGACAAGAAGAGCGCTATGGAGCTGAGCGCGAGGTTTTTACCGCCACGGTGTTCTCGCGTCCTGTCAATCTTATTGCCGCGTACGCTGATATCGAGGACGATACCGCCAAAGAAGCGATAGAGCGATGTATTCCCTAATTAACACCATCATGTGCAATTTTCCTTTAGGAAAATTGCACATGACGGTGTTATACCTTTTTAGTGGTTACAAGATGGGCATCTTTTTTCGTGTTCTTCACGATACTTACAAACGGAGCTGTACGCAAGTTGTTATCGAGTAACACGGTGGCATTGTGGCGAGGATCTGTGAAGATAGTTCGTGCTGGAGTAAAGGGGCCACGCAGTGACTTTGTATAAATAGCATAGAAATGGTTGTTATGCACAGTAAGAAATGGATAGTCCCCATCGGTCATCACGCCTTGGGTTGTATTAGGTCCATTTTGTGCGATATATGATTTTTTTGAAAGTCGTATTTCTTTTACGAACTGCAAGCCAATTTTCGTACTCCCTCCCTTTTTGTTTTTTACCTCTTGATAAATAGCCAGCCACGCATCCATTTTGGTATGGCTTGTATTTGTCTTGTTGTCATTACGGAAATCGAAATAGAGTATGCCCACACGGCCATTCTTGGTTACAGCAACAAACGGAGTAAAAGCTTGGGGGTTCGCAGCGTGCATTGGCGTACGACTTACACGAGCAGGCTTTGACCAGGTGTGGCCACCATCTCTTGATGTGACAATGGCAATTTGTGGCAGTTTATCGGGCCTCAACTTGCTTGTTTGATACGCAACATACAAAAAGCCGTTTTTCGAATTGACATTGTAGGAGGGCAGTGTTTGATCATTACGCATGAGAGTGCCAACGCCGCCTGTAATGTTACCAGAGGCATCATAGGTATAGCCGCCTGTAAAAGTTAAATTATTTATATATGAGTCAACAACGATTTTTGCATGAGGCTTCCAGGTTCTTCCTTGATTTTTTGAACGAATAGCGACGATATCCGTGAGTGTATACTGAAAGGGAAAGCTGTCGTTTACATATTGGGCATTAGTTGCATCTTTTTTTGCATACAAGCGTACCCCAAAGTTTAGCCAATGCCCACTAGTGGCGCGTTTGTTGTCTCCCTTTTTTGGCAAGATGACCACAACGTTATTGGATACACTGTTGTCATTTTGAATGCCATTACTGAGGTGTGTTGCTGCAAGATCTGGAAAGGGATCGTAGATAAGTTGCGGTGCTGACCAGTGTTTAGCGCCATCTCGTGTGTAGCTGCCTTGAGCATTACCATGAGAAGATGCACTTGGATTGAAAGAGGCCCAGACGGCAATGGCTTGTTTTGCATTATTAGGATCAGCGGTAATAGAGGTCTTGTCAAGGTTTGCAAATTGTTGCGTAGGATCAGAGAGATATTCCATACTAGAGGCGAGGTATCGAGGCCTACTCCAGCTTGCTCCACCATCTTTTGAAAGAGAAACGACAACACCAAACTGCTTCTGTGTATGGCGCTCTCGAGTGGCATTCAGCACCGCTGCGCAAAGATAGACTTTACTACCATCAGCTGCAAAGCTCAGCCATGAGTCACCAGCTCTTTGACTGATGCCTCCCGTACAGATTTGCATGGCAACTTTACTTTTTTTCCAATGTTTGCCCCCATCTTTTGAATAAGAAATCCCAATGTCTAAGGCGGCACCATTAGAGATTCGGCTTTGCTGCCAAGCTGTTACAATATGCTTATGATCCACTGGGTTCACAGCAATAGAGGGCTCTACTGCTGCACCATGAAAAATGGTCGTCGTTCTGTTATACACTTCTTGGCGGTCCAAGCATTGGTGGTCTAAGCATTGGCGATCTAGGCATTGGCGATCTAGGCAGTTTGCAAATCCTTGCGCACAGCATAGCATGATCGCAAAACTTGCAAGACGTAATATAGTAACGAAAGAGGTACTTGCAAAATTCCGTTGGAGACAAAATTTGATGATTTTAGCGATGGAAAAAACCTTTTGCAAATCGACATACTCCCTCGAGTAGGCGATTTGCAAAAGGTTTTTGCCCAGCGACAAAAGCGCGAATTTTGGCCCAAATCGGAATTTTGCAAGTACCTCGAAAG
>JABDDE010000026.1 GCA_013287775.1 Chlamydiota bacterium | reverse complement strand
GCGACATTAAGCAGTTTTTTGGAGAGAAATATGGCACGACTGTTCGCGTTATCGATATCGACTTTTCTAAAGAGCTTTGCGGAGGCACGCACACTACCTTCACAGGCAATATTGGCTACTTTCGCATTGCACGTGAGACAAGTATTGCGGCAGGACAGCGTCGTATTGAAGCAGTGACAGGTATTGCCGCCGAGCACTTCGCCTATCATACAGAAGATGCCCTACAGCATATTGCGGACACACTGAAGACTCCTAGACATAAAGTTACAGAGCGCATAGAAAGTCTACAAGAAGAGCTCAAAAAGGCACAAAGTGAAGCCAAGTCATTGAAAACAGAAATTCTTTTAACCCAGGCCTTTATGATTCTCATGATAGGCATGCCTCCAGAAGAGGCACCTTTCTTCATAAAAGAAGTGGATTGTAAAGCAGCTGATCTGAAAGAGCTTGCAGAAATCCTTGGAAGAAAGATTGGCCCCCATGTCGTTGGTATTGGGTGTAAGGAAGGCGATAAAGCGCATATCTTCATCCAAGTATCGCACCATTACGTCGAAGACGGCATTAACGCAAACACCCTGATTAAGCAAATACTTCCTATTATTGATGGTGCAGGCGGTGGCAAGGCAGATAGTGCACAAGGAGCTGGCAAAAAACCGGACAAGCTGGCACAAGCTCTCGATGAACTCTACGACATAGTAATAACCAATGCACAACATACTTGAAAAATGTTTGGCTCATAGCTGTGTGCAGCCATTTATTACCGAAATACAGGCAGGCTCTTCCCTCCTCACAACAGCCCTCGCCCCCTCTATGAAGGCATGTCTCGTGGCGGCAGCGCTCCACGCGAGCGGCAAGTCCTGCCTTATCCTCACCGGAACTGGTCCTGAGGAGTTCAAGCTCTTTAATGACCTGCCTCTATTTTGTGAGCGCCCTCTTATTGAGCTCCTAGCATGGGAGACAGTGCCTGCAGAACAGATTGCTCCGAGCCCTGATATCGTTGGCTCGCGCTATCATGCACTCTGTAGTATTGCTGCAAAAACAGAGCCTGTTGTTGTGCTAAGCTCCTTACAGGCAAGCCTCCAAAGAGTGGTCAGCCGCGCCTCCTTCCAAACGCAGACCATTGACATCACGACGGGCATGAGCCTAACCCTCGAAGAGCTTACGCAGCTTTTGCAAGAGCTCGGCTATGAGCGCAAAACCATGGCCTACGATAAGGGAGAGATGGCTGTGCGTGGAGGCATTGTCGACATCTTTCCCGTCACACACATAGCTGCATGCCGCATCGAATTTTGGGGCGATCGTATTGACTCCATCCGCACCTACGACCCTGCCAGCCAAAAATCCACCGGCGTCATTGACAAGATCACCATTACCCCTGCGCAAGAACTGCAGCTCCTCCAAAACGCTCCAAAGCTTGAAACGATTTTTGACTTTCTTGGGAAGGACACCCTTGTTATCTTAGATGATCTCGAAGCCCTCGAAGACCGCTATGCCTCGCTTACCTCTCTTGGCGCCAAACCCTCAAAACTCTTTCTGGGCATTGAAGAGCTCTTCGATAGCATCCAAAAGTATCAAACTATTTTTTTTACAAAAAACCCCATAGAGCAGCTCTCCACAGTAACCCTACACAACAAGCAGGTAAGTTTTTATGCTGCGGATTCGCTGCCGCACACCATCTCTTTCGAGATGTTTCAAAGAACCTTCTCCCCCAAACGATGGGTACATCCTTTTGAGACTGTCGGGGCTTTTCTTGCTCGTGAGTGCCTGATGAATGAAGAGCCTGAGGGCGCCGCTATCCTCGATGCCCTTGCAGAGCTCCCAAACCCTGTGAAGATCGAATGTATTGTCCAGAACGAGACGGAAGAGGTCTCTCTCAAACAAAAGCTCCACGAGCGAGAAGTGATCGCTCAAAACTTTCGCGGATATCTCTCTCAGGGCTTTGTACTGGGAGCAACATATATGCTCTTTTCAGGCGCAGAGCTTACGGGCCGCATTAAGGTGCGCCGCGAGCAGCAGCGAAGCTCCTCCCACTTTGATCCCATTGATGTCTTTGACATTGCCCCTGGCGAAACGGTCGTCCACTACCATCACGGCATAGGCAAGTACCTTGGCATCGAAAAAAAGCCTAATAATGTGGGTGTAGTGCACGAGTTTTTCCTTATTGAATATGCCGACAAAGCACGCATGTATGTGCCCCTCACGCAAGCCCACCTCATTAACAAGTATATAGCAGCCAGCGGTGATGCTATCCCGAAACTACATACCATTGGATCCTCGAGATGGAAAAAGCAGCGACAGCAAACAGAAAAAGCCATTCAAGACTATGCTAAAGAGCTCTTAAAAATGTATGCCGAAAGAAAGCTCCATGGCGGCATCATCTACCCTCATGATAGCGACGAGACACGCCTTTTTGAAGAGGAATTTCCCTATATTGAAACCGACGATCAGCTCAGGGCTATCAATGACGTCAAGAGCGATATGACCTCCCCCAAAGCCATGGATCGCCTTATCTGCGGCGATGTAGGCTATGGGAAAACAGAAGTGGCTCTACGCGCTGCCTTTAAGGCTGTTGTGGATGGCAAAAAACAGGTAGCTGTTCTGGTGCCTACTACCGTGCTTGCGGTACAGCATTATGAAAACTTTGTCGACCGCATGCAAAGCTTTGGCTGCGAGGTCGCCATTCTCTCCCGATTTCAGACTGCAAAAGAAACAAAAGCAACCATTGAAAAGATAGAAAAAGGATCAGTCGATGTAGTGATTGGGACTCATAAGATTTTGCAAGACAAAGTGCGCTTTAAAGATCTTGGGCTCATTATCATTGATGAAGAGCAGCGCTTTGGGGTGAAGGCAAAAGAGTACCTAAAAAAGCTCAAGACGACGGTTGACTGCCTGACGCTTTCTGCAACGCCGATACCTCGTACGCTCTATCTTTCTGTCGTAGGCGCGCGCGATCTTTCTGTCATTAATACGCCGCCGCAAGATCGACTTCCCATTAAGACTGTCATAGCAGAGCCCGATGATGTGCTCATTCAAACAGCGCTGCTCCGAGAGCTTAGCCGTGATGGGCAGGCCTACTTTATCCACAACCGCGTGGAGAGCATCTTTGAGGCCGCAGCGCGTTTGCAGCGGCTGCTTCCAAAAGCACGTATTGTGGTGGGCCATGGGCAGATGGATGGTGACGAGATCGACATGGTGTTTCACGCCTTTAAAAAGGGTGAGGCTAATATTCTCGTAGCCACCTCTATTATTGAAAATGGTATTGATATTCCCAATGCAAACACCATCATCATCGACAATGCGTATCAGTTTGGTATGTCGGATCTTTACCAGCTTCGTGGCCGTGTTGGCCGCTGGAACCGGCGTGCCTATGCGTATTTCCTCATCCCCAAAAACCGACAGCTGAGCGAAATTACCAACAAACGCCTCGAGGCCATTGCTACCGCTGGTGGCTATGGGGGTGGGATGAAGGTTGCCATGCGCGATCTCGAGATGCGCGGCGCAGGCGACATTTTAGGTATCGAACAGTCTGGCCACGCCTCCGATATCGGCTTTCACCTTTATTGCAAGCTCCTGAAGCGCACCATGGATGCCCTGCAGGGCAAGGCCACCACGTGGGCAGTAGAAACCAAAGTAGATATCCCCTTCGATTGCCGCCTGCCCGACTTTTATGTGAATGACGTGACACTCAGGATGGAAGTGTACCAGCGCCTTGGTGATGCCTCGACAACCGAAGAGATCGATGCTATCTGGACCGAGGTTATCGACCGTTTCGGCAAGCCTCCAGAGCCAGCGCTCTGGCTTTACCATTTCAGCCGTGTGCGCCTGATTGCAGCATCGCTGGGTATTACAACGGTCAAACTCGACACACTCTCGATAAGCTACGAAAAGCACAGTGGGAGCGGACTAGTTTCCAATAAGGTACTTATTGGGAAGGTGGGTTCACCTCTTGAGATGGAGGAGAAGATTGTACATGTACTACGAACCCGAGTAAACTCGGGTTCGTAGTACATGTAAAAACAGAGCTGCGGTAGTAACGACACAAAAATGTATCTGCAACAACCATATGTGCACTGGCTAGGTCAAATACAATGGGTTTCGCTGCTACCGCAGCTCTATTGTATTTCGTGCACCCGTAAACCCCACGTTCCCTCGGTTGTGCGCTTTGCGCACACCCATCAGTCACGCGGGGCTAATGAATTCCACCGCTGCCGCGGTGGGGTCCATATCAACTAGAAGCATAAAACTGCAGCCGCATAAAGCGGTCCGCTTTAAGGAGTAAAACATATGTCTTATCCAGCTGTTCAAATACATACAACGCCTGACGCGTATATACCAGCACGTTTAGTACCACACATAATACGCAAAAGTCTTGCTTATATACCCAGTGTTGCAGCTGTATATTCATTAGCACCACCAGGAATCTGTGCTGCCGTAGGAGCAGTAGCTCTCGGCGTCCTTGCAGGTCACTTATTATTCTCAGAAGCTTCTGAAACAATTCAAGGGCTCAGAATTTTAACGGTTACCACCATAGGTACATTATATGGTACCGCAAAGGGTATTGCAGCTGGTGGGCTGCTTGGAGGTATTGGCGGCGGTCTCATAGGTGGTGCTGTAAGTTTCGTCGCGAGTAGTCTGTTTTGCACAAATATCGATTTGGAGACATAGGGTGTAATAGCATATACACATGCCACTACGAACCCGAGTAAACTCGGGTTCGTAGTGGCATGTGAAAACAGCTAGTGCCAGTGCCAGTGCCGCGTAGAGATTTGTAAATGAGGAAAACGCTCCTCAAGTTGTGCTTGCAGATCAGGGCAAACCCCATTAGCGGACACTCGCAATGTTTGTAAATTGGGGAGCCTATGTAATACGTCAAGATCAGTGATAAATTCTCTAACTGATACCGTATCCATCATTCGATGGTCTCTTAACTCAGCCCCTGGACTTGCCTTCCAACACATAATAAAGGAAATATTTTTTAATTGCTGCAACTGTTGTATCTCTCCGAGAGAGATACAACAACCAGTAAAATTGATTGTTTCAAGATCGGGTAGTAAGGCAAGAAGACCAAGATTCTTCACAACATGTCCGCATACACTGAGGCGCTTCAAAGCATTGCAATGCTGAACGTATGAAATCCAGCTATCACTTGCATCAATTCTCATAGGAGAAGTGAGGTGCATTATTTGGCATGTTTCCAGGTTGGGTAATTCTTGCAAAAATTCCAAAGATAGGTTCTTGCAATCTCCTGCTAACGCTAACTTGCGTACGTGTTGCAAAGTAGAAAGGCACCGCAAATTTGGAACAACAGACCAGCCAGTTACAGGTGGTGTCATATATACATTAAGAGCTTCCAAACGAGGATGCTCTTCGCATATTTTCGGCAGCACCCACTCATTGGTCACACACACATTTAGTCGCCCTCCACAACCTCGCACGACTGATTGCACTGGTTGGGTATCAAATAAGGACATAAGATCAGGTGGTATGTTGGCATATTGGTCTATCATCCTCATAAGATAATTCAAGCCCGAACTTCTTTGTTCTGCCTCATATTGAGAATCAAAAACATTCAAGTCCTCAAACGATTGCATAGCGTTGATTGATCCCGCGTCATATCGAGGTTCTACATCTCGAGAAAATATAGATAGCATGCGAGCTTGCATACCCAGAAAAATAGCATCATAAATGCAATGATTATCGGCTAAAATTGCTCCAAATACTTCGGCTTTTTTATTCTCAGGGAACAACCGAATAAATTCTGCCATTTCACGAGGTCTTTCAATATACGCTCCAATAATCCCTAACAAAGAATCAGGCAATTGTTCAAATTTCCCAAGTGGCGATGACACTACCTTGACAGCCGGAAACGTGAATGAAGAGCTCGCATATATAGTGTGCGGAATCGGAAGAGTAGCCCGTGGAACTGGACGATTTTGCAATGCAAAGACTCTTGTTGCCATAGTACGAATAGTTTCAAAACAGCAATGCGCTACTCGACCCGTCCACTCATTAACGCGTGAACATATCGATCTTCGCTCATTGACTCTTCTCTCCGCAACAAAGAAACGATTAAAAAAAGTACAACCCACATCAAGGTTAGGTACACCAGAAGACATAATTACCCCCTACAGTCTATGTATATGTCAAAAACAAAGATATTTTCTCAAACATTTTAATTATTTGCAAGCTATTTAAGGCCTGGCCACCCAGCCCCCATCCTTTACCACACATCTTTTAGTCGTTGTGACTAATATGGACCCCACCGCGACAGCAGCATGTGCATTAGGCTAAGGCCATGACTCTCACGGACTTGGACACATTTTTATCGGAATTTATTGATTGTTCCCCTGGTCTTCAATGTCGCTTCGCGGCATGAAGACCGGGGTATTGAATACGGAATTTATTGATTGTTCCCCAGGTTTCAGATGTCGCTTACGCGAACACTGAAACCTGGGTAGTCGGGCACGGGCAAGGGCACGGGCACGGGCACGGAAATTCGGAATAATTGATGAATCCGTTGGCCTTCGCGGACGCTAACGCGCCGCTCGGCCCGGAATCGGCAGTTATTGATTGTTCCCCCAGTCTTCATGTCGCTCCGCGAGCGCTTCGACTGGGGTGCTTCTTAAGCCCATAATAATTCCTTAGCTCTCTCTCTAATCTCTTTGCCCAGACCTTAATCACCAACGCACCTAGCACCCCTAACGCCTCTGACAAGCTCTCTCTGTAAGCCCTTCTCCTGTGGCTCTCCCTGTTAAAAATGTGCCAAAGCCTGTGAGAGCCATAGCTTCAGCCTGACGCGTATGCCTTCAGCGCTGCTTTGGCAAAAGGTGTAAGTTGATCAGCTCTAAGCTCATGAAGCGAATACCAGGCAAAGGGGTCTTCGGGAATACCCTCTGGAATAGATGTTACATTATGGAGCATATAGACTTGCCCAATATGATGAAAGACAAAAGGACCCTGAGTGTCGTCGAAAGTCAGCACTGAGGTGTAATTATCCAGAAGCTCCATGCGCTCAAAAGTCATGGCCACCTCTTCTTTGTATTCGCGGCGGAGTGCCGCTTCTTGTGTCTCGGCAAATTCTATGCCGCCCCCAGGAAGGTCCAAAAGACCCCTATAACAACCGGCCTGCCCTTTTGTCGTTAAGAGAACACTATCATTTTGTATGGTAACGCCGTACACACCAATACGAGTTACCTGTCTGAGTGAAGTAGTATACATGAGCAAGAATTATACACTATATGTATATTTTTTACAAAAAATACTGCAAAAACGCCTGTTTGCGCACTCTACCCACCTAGCTCACACTCCAGTCAAAAGGCACAACGCCGCTAAGTGCTTCTTTATGATGCCTGAGCATCATTAGCCTATCAAAGCCCACAGCAACGCCTGAGCACTCTGGAATCCCTTTTTCAAGGGCAACAATAAAACGCATATCAATTGCAAGCTTCTCTTTTCCATATTCTTGACGCAGCCGATTTGCTTCTTCAAGCCGCTTGAGCTGTTCTTTGGCATCTTGTAATTCATGATAGCCATTAGCAAGCTCAATGCCCTTGTAATACACTTCAAAGCGCTCTGCTACCAAATTCCCCTCATGCATACAGGTTTTGGCAAGAGCCGCCTGTGTAGGCGGATAATAGGCAATGACACAAATATCTTCTGCCCCCAAATGGTGCTCTATGTTCATTGCCATGCAACGCGTGAGCATATCATCGCGAAGCTCATCGTGTGCATGAAGCGCAAGTGCCGTGACATGGTCTTGTAAGGCCTCATCGGATATGGTATACGGATCAAAGCCTGCATACTCCATAAAAGCTTCTTTATAGCTCATGATGCGGCAGGGTCGCTGCCCGACAAAAAGCCGCACAAAATCTACTGTCTCAGCAATCATCTTTTCAAAAGGCAGTCCCACACGATACCATTCGGCCATCATAAATTCAGGATTATGACGGCTCCCATACTCCCCATCTCGAAACACGTGTGAAAGCTGATATATATCCCCTATCCCCTCTGCCAAAAGCCGCTTCATACCATATTCTGGGGAGGAATGCAGATACGCTTCCTCCTTCTTTCCAGCTTCTACTGTAAGGGCTACCGGGATAAGATCAATATGCGCATCTACAGAGGCATATCGACTCAAACAAGGACAGTCCACTTCTTGAATAGCGCGCTCATGAAAAAAGTGCCGTGCATGCCCAAGCATGATGCTTCGATCTTTCAAAATCTGCACACGTGTTGCGACACTACACTCTTGAGACATACTCCCCTGTGCGAGTATCGATACGAATTTTCTCACCTTGATCAACAAAAATAGGCACCTGTACTGTTGCTCCTGTTTCTATTATAGCAGGCTTCAGCACGCGTCCAGAGGTATCTCCGCGCAGCCCTGGCGCCGTTTCCACAATGAGCAGCTCTAAGAATGTTGGCGGCTCCACTGTAATAGGCTGGCCTTTATAGAAAATAACATCATAAACGAGATCTTCCTTCATCCATGGCATCACGCTTTCGAGATGGTCATTAGCAATTTTGACCTGATCGAAGGTCGCATCATCCATAAAGACAACACCATCCGATTCTTTATACAACATTCTCATGTTTGTATCGACAACTTCTGCAACATCAAGGCGATCGCCTGACTTTAACGTCCGTTCGATCACTCGCCCCGTAAGCAGGTGTTTGAGCTTGACGCGATTGAATGCTTGGCCTTTCCCAGGCTTTACAAACTCATTGAATATAATAGTGTAGGGCTGGCCTTCGAGTTCAACCTTCATGCCGCCTCGCATTTCATTGGTACTAATTTGTGCCATGTTTTCCTCATAAGTGAATAAGTAATCAATCCCCCCACAAGGGGGGACTGATCACTAAAAAAGTGTTACCGCTGTTTTTTATAATTGGTTCAAGGCCTTTTATGATAGCAGATACGTTGGTTATCTTGCGAGCCTCTTGCTACTGCCCCATGCTAGCAAAAGTAGCAGATTTGTTTTTAAATATAAGATCACACTCTAACTTTTTGACAAACTCAAATCCTTGACTTTCTAAAAACTGGCGTAACTGAGCGTCCCCATAATTGTCTTCTACCGAAATAAGATCAATCTGATATTTTTTAAAATCAATGCTTTGCAATATTTCCAGCTCTCCACCTTCAGTATCGATGCTGAGGTAATTAATATGCGGCATCTTATATTGGTCTAAGAGATCGGCAAGACGATAGCATGGCACTTTTATGATCTCCTTATTTGCGTATACTTTTTGCGTATTGGCATCTTTTACTTCTTGCTCAATTCGGTTCAAATGACGAGGATCATACGCAGAGACCACCCCACTAAGCATCTGGTTATACCAATGGCCACCATTAATTTTCAGAAAATCAACGACTCCAGATTTCGGGCCTACACAGCCTTGTATACAAATACATTTTCTATTGGTGCGCAGGTTTGCAAAATGTTCAGGTAGTGGTTCTAGACAAATTCCCGTCCAGCCAAGCTCATTCTCAAAAAAAAGGCTATTACTAATGGTGAGACCGTCGTAGGCACCAAATTCAACAAATGTGCCTCCTTTCATGTTTTTAAAAAATTGCTCATTTAAATATTTATCCTGCCCCATCTGGCTATAATACTGCCCGAAAAGACACTGTAGAGCCAACGTGCAAAAAATTGTTAATAATCGAAACATATTCACTCCTATGGTTTTTCATTGTGCACGCTCGTACTTATTATGCACAAGCACATTTGATTTTTACAGGAAACATTTGACATCTTGCTGTCTTTATGCTACGGTGCAAAAATATGACAGAAACAGAAGAATTTTTAAGTTCCGATCAGCAAAAAATTGCTGCCCATGATACCCTGGAGCGATATTCAGGATCAGCTATTCGTGATTTCCAACGCAATGTGATCCTCACCAATTTTCCGCGCTATGTGGACTGTTTTGCCTCTGCAAGAAAATGTGAAATCTATGAAGGAGCTCTCTTCAAAGTGGCGCACTGCAAGAAAGAAGATATTTCCCTCATGGACTTTAAGATTGGCTCTCCGGCAGCAGCCCTTGTTGTTGATCTATGCGCTTTTCTTCCCCTTAATGCCGTCCTCTTCTTAGGTATGTGTGGGGGGCTTCGACAAGAATACCATATCGGTGAGTACTTTGTCCCTGTTGCAAGCGTTCGAGGCGATGGCACCTCCGATTTTTACTTCCCCCCTGAAGTGCCAGCACTCGCCAATTTCACCATTCAAAAGGTAGTCACAGACGTTCTCGATCAAGAAAAAGCGACCTATCACATTGGTATCACCCACACTACAAACAAACGATTTTGGGAATTTAATCCCGAGTTTCGCGCAAAACTCAAAAGCACAAGACCTCAAGCCGTCGAAATGGAATGCGCAACCCTGTTTACTGCAGGCTATGCACATCACTTGCCTCTCGGAGCACTCCTCCTCATCTCCGACCTTCCCTTTATGCCTGGAGGCATGAAAACCAAAAAAAGTAGCCAGTTTATTTTTGAAAATTATATGGCCGACCACATCGAAAAAGGGGTCAAAATCGTCCACCACCTAGATAAGGTAAAAAGGCTCAAGGAAGACCGGAAATGATGTCATGTACGAATTTTCCTCCGGAAAATTGTACATAAAAAAAATATACCCATTGA
Source organism: Chlamydiota bacterium (assembly GCA_013287775.1). GTDB lineage: Bacteria > Chlamydiota > Chlamydiia > Chlamydiales > FEN-1388 > JABDDE01. The sequence goes on along the minus strand of JABDDE010000026.1, from coordinate 15,103 downwards.
GGTACTTGCAAAATTCGATGATTGTGACACAAACCTGAAAGGCTGGAATTGCAACAGCCCTGGACACAGCCCTGGACACCGCCCTGGGCACCAACATTGTGAAAAAAATGAAATATTTGTACATTGCATGCCTTTTACTTTCTTTTTGCGGCTCAATAGACGCGCAAAAAATTGAATTTGCTATTATTGTCCCCTCATACAATAACGAAAAATATGTTATAGAAAATCTAAAATCAATTTTTGATCAATCGTATCGAAACTATACTGTGTATTACTATAATGACCACTCACAAGACAACACAGGGCAACTTGCGAGACGGTATGCAAGAGAGCGAAAGATGGGTAAAAGATTTGTGCTCATCAACAATAAAAAGCAAAAGGGCGCACTTCATAATATCTATACTGCCATTCACCGGCTTGGGCCCAAAAAGATTGTGGTGCTTGTTGATGGAGACGATATGCTCAATGGCCAGCACGTGCTTCGAAAGCTTGCCAAAGTCTATGCTGACAAAAGGGTATGGCTTACCTATGGAAGCTATAAAACGAGCGCTTTCCAGTGTGCAACATATTGTGATCGCATCCCCCTCTCTATCGCTCGCAAAAATGCCTATCGCTCCTACAAATGGGCCTCGTCACATCTTCGCACTTTTTATGCCAAGCTCTTTCATAAGATCAGAAAGAAAGATCTGATGTGGCAGGGTAAGTTCCTCCCCATGGCAGGAGATCTTGCTATCATGTTTTGCCTTCTAGAGCTTGCCTCAAAGAAGCATTTTCGCTACATTCGGGATATTCTGTATGTTTATAATACCACTAATCCCTTAAGTGACTTCCGGAAAAACCCTCAATTGCTCGCGCGATTAGATAGTGTTATTCGAAAAAAACGTCCCTACAAGCCACTGAAATATCTTTTTCAAAAAAAATAAAACTACAAAAACATCATAAGCGGCAGGCTCGACGAAAGCATCGCCACCACAGGCACAGAAGGCATGTGCGTCATGCTAAGGGTGTTAGATGCCCTGGTTACTTTTTTTTACAGGGAGAGCCACAGGAGAATAGCTGCAGAGAGAGCTTGTCAGAGGCGTGTGGAGTGCTAGATGCATTGGTAATTAAGGTCTGGGCAGTGGGGAGATTAGAGAGAAGGCTAAGGGATCATTATGGGCTTATAAGGAGTACCAAAGATGCATTTTCAGCGAGCATATGCTCGCTGTAGTCCAAGCATATAAAAATCGCATGGCAAATAAATTTGCCAAGCGATTTCTATATGCTTGGACTATCCACTGAAAGTGAAAAAAATGCATCAAACACCCCAAACCTCTGCTTTTATCTTGCAGCTCTCTCTGTAATCTCTGCGCGGCTCTCCCTGTAAAAAAAAGTCTCCAGACGTTTCTCACCAACGCGCCCAAGTACCCCACACGCCTCTGTCAAGCTCTCTCTGTAAGCTCTCTCCTGTGGCTCTCCCTGTAAAAAAAAGTCCCCACAACTTGTAACTGCCAAAACCCTAATCACTTGCTCCGCTTGTGAAGAACAGTACTTACCTTCTCGCGCTTTATAAACCGTGGCCTGTAGATCACATGTGGGCAGCTATTTCTCACGTTATGGAACTTCGAAATATCAATCTTAAACCCTTGCTGGAACTTTTCCAGGAGCTGTGCAGGAGAAAATGAATGTTCGCACTTGTTTTCAAATGCGCCGGACACATTATTCATGGGCAGATTAATATTTTTTGCCCGATTATAGCAAATTCCCAAACGGCTAAGATCTCTATACTTGCTCTTGAGCCAAGAAGCTTCGAGATAATTCGGACTTACATACTCTTCTTTTTTCAAAGATTCAAGAATATCATTTTTCCGATAAATGACATTGTCAACAGAGTTGCAACACCGCCAGTCGCGTCTTCCGTCCTTAAAGGTCCACAAAAACATGCGCCTGCCGCTGCCAACCCTTCTCCCATGAGGGCGTGGGGTCTTTTCATCAGGGAAGAAATAGGCTCGTCGAATATGTAAACCAAGACGCAAAAAAAAGCCCCAGGCACGATATTTTTCCATTGCCTTGGTACACTTTGTCACATCTACTTTCCCCGTCATAATGATGTCGTCGACCGTAAACATGATGTATTGTGAGGTCTTTGGAAGCAGATGCACGATAGTGAGCAGCAGGGGTTTAAAGTCCTTTGCAGGATCAGGCCCTTGCCTATGAAAATGCACTTTTGGAAAACGGGCGCGCACCACTCTATATGCCTCTTCATACGCCTTGCTACTTGAGCGATACAGAACATGCACCTTATGAATCCCTGTTACATACTTCTCGGAAGACTCAAGACACGCCCAGAGCTGCATCGGACGGTCCATAGAAAAAATAATATTATCCACGGTCATATGGCTCTTGACGCTTGCGTGAAGCGTTTTAGAGCAAGTGAGCATACATACCAGCGTTACCACAACCAGCCGTATCATCGTTTTCATATTTAATCCTCTTGATTTTTGTTTGTCTATTTATTATCATGCTCATCACTGTATATAAAGTCAACGCCATGTGCACTTTTTCTTGCGAAAAAGTACACATGGCGAAAGTAAGTGAAGCGCTAGGGTGTACAAAAAAACACTTTATGGTGTATGGAGTGGGAAAAAATTTACAAGAGGATCAGGTGATGCGCTATTTAGTTATTTTATTTTTTTTAACATGCCTGCCCGCCATGGGCTTTGGGGCTTCTCGTCCCTCTCAGCAACGCGCTATTAGCCCTAGAAAACATGCTGTTACCTACACGTTTAGTGGAGGACGTTTTGGGGATAATTTGATTTCTTACTTACATGCAAAATGGATAAGCTACCATTATGGGATCCCACTACTCTATAAACCATTTCCCTATTCCGATGAGCTTATGCTCCACTATGTAGAAAAATCGCACAAGACATTCCAACACCGTTATAAAAAAAGTATCAGCATAAAAAAAGAAAAAGACCTCCACATCAAGGCTAGGCATGCTCCAACACTATTTGTGCTCACCTACTTTCCAGAGTCTGCATGGGAGCGAAAGCATAGTCGAAATGGTACAAAAAATGGAACAGAACATTGGCACTACCTTCCAACCAATTGGGAAGATCCGGGATTTCGTAAAATCCTCAAAAAGGTTATATATCCAGTAAATACCAGGGAAAAATACACACTGCCTGCAGATTGCATTACTGTTGCGCTCCATATACGCAGAGGTGGCGGCATGGATACAGAGCATACGTTTCGCCATGCCCCATTAAAATTCCCTCAAGATAACTTCTATATTGCGCAGCTTCGCTGGCTTGCAAAATTTTTTGCTCCGCAAAAATTGTATGTTCATATTTTTACCGATGACGACAACCCTGGCAAAATGCAGGAAGTGTACGAAAAAGCGCTCAAAGGATTGCCTATCGAATTTAACTCACGAAAAGAAGGAAATAAGCACAATGTCAATGTCCTTGAAGATTTCTTTGCGTTAACTCAATTCGATTGCAGTATACATGGAGAGTCAAACTTCCCTGTTACTGCTGGAAAAATCTGTGACTATCTTGTAGAAATCGAGCCTACAAAATGCCACTGGCGCAAAAACACCCTTATTATTGACGAGGTGCTCAGATGTGTACGAAAAAAGCAACTTAAAAAATATCTATCTCAAGAATCCATACGAGAGATCTTGAGGAAGTATAAACAACAAATACACGTCATACCATGAAACATTTATAAAAAATAAACAAATGAAAAAATACTTCTTATCGATTTTCACTTATTTCATTGTTGCCTTTCCTTTATTTGGAGGAATTAAGCAACCGGGGCCATCTATTGTCTTTGTCCATATTGGCAAAGAGATCCCCGATTATCTTGAAACAGCCATTAAACAAGCGCGCCTCTTTAATCGTTCGGAAATTATTTTAGTTGCCAATAGAGCAGCCCTTAAAGCTCGCCCATCACTTACAAAACACAATACGGTATGTATAAGCTGCGAATCCCTACATACATCCAAAGAACATAAAGAGCTGATAAAAACGGCAAAACTTGATCGCAAATCTTCGAATGGCTTTTGGTTCTGTGCTATGGAACGGTTTCTCTACCTGCAAGACTTGATTAATCAGTATAAGCTAAAACACATCATTCACTTGGAAAACGACAATATGCTTTACGTCGATGTCTTGACCCTACTTCCTATTTTCAAAAAACACTATCCGCATCTTGCCATCACTTGTGATAATAATGAACGATGCATTCCTGGGTTTGTCTATATCTCAGGACGCAAAAGCATTAACCACCTAGCACCCTTTCTAGTAAGCCAAGCTAAAAAAAACATCTCTGATATGCAAGCCATCGGCGCCTACTATAACAGGTACAAAAAGAGCTATGCTAATAAACTACCCATCATCATGCGGCAGTACCCTAAGGCACTAGAGCTAAAAAGTTCCGCTCGAGGAAAAGTAAAAGATCCACTCTCTTTTTGCCGCCATGCCGACTCCTTTTGCGCTATTTTTGATGCGGCTGCAATCGGACAATTTTTGGGTGGTATTAGTCCTCGAAATGGTGCTGCGATCCCGGGTTTTATTAATGAGAGCTGCTGTTTTAACCCATCACGTCTTACATACACCTGGAAAGCCGATAAACATGGCAGGAAAGTGCCCTATGCCACCTTCCGAGGCCATACATACCGTATTAATAACTTGCATATACACTGTAAAAATTTAAAGCTGTTCGCATCTAAATAAAAAATTCTGTCATATGCCATTTTTTTTGAAAAATGGCATATGACAGAAAAAAAACGCAAAAAATAAATAAAGGATCTATGATGAAAAAATACATTTTTTCGATTATCACCTATTGCCTTGTTGCACTTCCTCTATTCGGAGGAATAAAGCAACCGGGGCCATCTATTGTCTTTGTCCATATCGGCAAAGAGATCCCTGAGTACCTTGAAACAGCCATTGAACAAGCGCGCCTCTTTAATGACGCAGAAATTATTTTAGTTGGCAATGAAGGAGCCATTAAAGCTCGTCCCTCGCTTGCAAAGCACCTGACAGTATGTGTAAGCTGTGAATCCTTACATAAGTCCAAAGAACATGAAGAGCTTATACAAACTGCTAAGCTCGATCGCGACTTTCGTGAAGGCTTCTGGTTTTGTGCGGTGGAGCGATTTTTCTATCTTCAAGACCTTATCAATCAGCATAAGCTAGAACACGTCATTCACCTGGAAAGCGATAACATGCTCTATGCGGATGTCTTCACGCTGTGTCCTATTTTTCAAAAGCACTATCCACACCTTGGTATCACATGCGATAATAATGAGCGCTGCATTCCTGGCTTTGTCTACATCGCAGGTGCAAAAAGCATCAACCATTTAGCAAAATTCCTTGTAACTCAAGCAAAAAAAGGAATCCCGGATATGGAAGCCATTGGTGCCTATTACAAGAAATATGGAGAGCCGCATGCAAAACTACTGCCCATTATTATGCGAGAATATCCTGAATCCTTAGGGCTAAAAAGTGCCTACGGGGGCAAGGTAAAACATCGCTTCTCTTTTTGTAAGCATGTAGATACCTTCCGAGCCATTTTTGATGCCGCCGCTATTGGTCAATTTTTTGGAGGTATTGACCCCAGAAATGGACCGTCGCGTCCTGGCTTTATTAATGAACGCTGCTGTTTTGATCCTTCACGCCTCAAATATACGTGGAGAGCCGATAACAAAGGCAGACAAGTGCCATATGCAACCTTTAGAGGCTGCACGTGTCGTATTAATAACCTGCACATCCACTCTAAACAATTAGACATGTTCGCATCCAAATAAAACGAGATGTCATGTACCATTTTCCGTAAGGAAAATGGTACATGACGAAAATAAAGTACACGCTCCTTAAAAAGGAACCCTTGAGTTTAGCGGATGCAGTAGCGGCGGAATTTGTGTTCTAGCCCCGCGTGACCGAAAGAGGCACGCATCGCGTGCAACTGAGGGAACTGGGGGGGGGTGAGGAATCGAGAGAAAACCGACGCCGCAGTAGCGGCGACACGATATTAAAAGGTGCTATTATGTGGTATAAATTATTGATCTGTTGTCTTTCCCTACAAACGGTATTGTTTGCAAAACCTGTACATCAAAGACCTGTACATCCAAGACCTGTGCTCTCAAGCGCGCCCTATCTATCGGGCGATACATTTCGCTCGTTTTGCACATTCCATTTTGATGAAGTCTCTTCTTCTTTCAATCCTGCTAAGGTGAAGAAAGGGAGCCGCATTTTTGTAAAGACGGATATGCTTGAAGCATTCTTTAAAGAAAAACATGCCCTTATTAAACACCCCTATATACTTATCTCACATAATGCCGACCACCCCGCCCCAGGACCTTTTTCTAAATATCTTGAAGACAAAAAAATTATAGCCTGGTTTGCCCAAAATGTCGATACAGTGCACCCTAAACTACACCCTATCCCCATCGGCATTGCCAATAGAGTATGGCCCCATGGCTCGATAGACCTGCTCACTAAATGTCGAAAAAAAATAGGCAAGACAAAGCGAACTCATTGGCTCTACATGAATTTTGTCATAGGTACCAACAAAGATGAGCGTTCACGCGTATATAAAAAATTTATTAAAAAGCCTTATTGTGTTGCTCGGAGAGGGCTGCAACAGAAGAATTATTTAGAGGATCTGGCAACGGTTCGATTCGTACTTAGCCCACGAGGCAATGGGCTTGATTGTCACCGTACTTGGGAGGCCTTATATATGGGGGCAATTCCCATTGTAAAAACCTCCCCTATGGATTCTTTGTTCAGAAAAATGCCAGTAATTATAGTAAAGAATTGGGATGTGGTAAATCTTGCTTTTCTCAAAAAGCAATATGCCCGTATACAACGCAAGAAGTATTCATGTAAAAAGCTGTTTGCAGGGTATTGGAAAGCTGAAATTGCGTCAATGGCGAATAATTCTCATGAAAAATAACCTATGGCGTTACGTAGTATAAAATTTATATTTTTTTGTTTACTGTTCATTTCGCCGCTAGGGGCAATGACTACATCGGTCATTGTTCCCTGTTACTATAAACATTTTCAGTATTTAGAAGAATTATTACATTGTCTGTCTGAACAGACACAACTACCCAATGAAGTAGTAGTGTCTTTATCAGAAGCGCATAGGGTTAGTAAGGATGCTATAAAAAAACTGCGCCAGGCCCACTATCCTTTTACATTGAAGCTTCTCACGACAAACAAGCAACTATTTGCTGGTGAGAATAGAAATCAGGCTTGTAGGCATGCAACTGGCGATATTTTCATCTGCCAGGATGCCGATGATATACCACATCCACAGCGGATAGAAATAATTACCTATTTTTTTAATAAACATGACATCCCACTGCTTTTGCATAAATGGGTACACTGTAAAAATAGGCAGCATGAGGCGTGGCGTTGGTATAAAAAAAGGAAGATTCCCCTTCACATCCTCCGAACATGGGCTGAACATGACAAATATCAGTGTGTTCACAGTGGCAACTGCGCACTCAAGCGAAGCACCTTTAAGAAAGTGCAATGGACGAACATGCCACGTGGACAAGATACACAATTCAATGAACGAGTCATGCAAGTTTTCCAGACCACCATGATCATTGATGCTGGACTGATAGCATACGACAGTCCGGAAACTAACAATATTCACCACCCCCCGTAAAGGGCGCCTGATATTATCCTGACCAGTTGTGACAAGAAACATAGTGGTACCCTTTTTTCTTGTAACGCTTGAGCTGCTTCAAAGAAGAGATATTTTGCCATTTGAGTTGTCGTATCATGAATTGCTTGCTTCGAATAGATGCATAATTGAAATAAATCTCGTATTCAGAGGCACATGATCCATACAGTTCTTTATGATCAACACACTTAAGGAAGGCCTTCCAGAATGGAACTTGATGATAGGCTTCTACTTCTTGAAATAGATGATCAAGCACATTTTTTTGAAACAACATGTGATGACAAATACCAGAAAACCGGCTATGAACCCTATGTAAATAAGGCAAAAGGCGTTTTGCATGCTTAAAATAGGGCTTATGATATTCACTCCCCGTGTTAAAACAGCCAGCTCCCTTTTCTTGCATGAATGTCACACGATTTAGAAAAATGGTATCGGAATCTAAAACAAGCACGTTACTGGAAATTCCTGGTATCACAAAAGGAGCATATAGCTTAAGTAATTGTTGATAAATCCATCCAAGACGATTTTTTGGATCTTTTATATAGCTCTTCGCTTTGTTCTCAGAGCCAAAAAGCGCTTTTGCAATATCAAACATGCTAAAGGGATAGAGTCTTTCATCATACCATTCTGCATTACGCGTTAAATGCTTCTTCGATACCACAATTACACGGCGTACCTCTTTGCAATTGGTACGTATTCCTTGAATACAGCGATCAAGCGTTGGTATATCTTTATCAGTACATGGAATAATTACATCAATAGGCTCTTCCGAAAAAGAAAATTGTATTTCTTCAATTCCTTTTGCAAGAGGCTCGGTGGATTGACACTGTAACGGTGCAGCGAATATACTACACGCTATTAATAAAATAATTTTTTTAATCATATTTTTTATGGTTTTAATTCTTGTACAGTCATTTTTAGATTTAAAAATGTTGCCCAAAGGCTTAAGTTGGAGCGACTCGTTCGAATCAAACACTTGCAACGCGCAAGAAGTAAACAGTCTTCTACAGCACTCTTCCCATTCTGATAAGGATCTCGAGTATTTTTGTGGATAGCCAGTTCATCACGAGAGCGTGGCACATCCGTATTGCACACCACTTTGTTACCAAAAATACGTACCATATACTCTACAAATGCCGCCTCATCAGCTGCAACAAAAATACACACATTGTCATGCTTTATCTTGTTGAGTTGGTGCTTCACAGCCTCGGCAACTTTTTCATAAGACACTACTCGAGCTGGAACCTCTTTTCTCATGTCTGTGCCGCGATAATGCACACCAATCACAAACTTATTCTTGAAATGATCGTTCGTAAATGCATCTATTTTTTTTACGATATTTGGCCTGAATGTAATGTATTTTTTTATAAGTCTATATGCTTCACGGCGAGATGTATGTTTTTCTATTTCAGAAGGGCGAGTGTGTGGTGCATCGCCTATAACATAGCGTACATGCTTTTTTTTCCCATAACAAATGGGCTTACAATAGTAGCTCCACCAGTTTGGGCCATGGCTCGGATCATAATACAGCCCTATTTGTCCAAAATCAATTTCGATCCCTTCATATTTTCCTTGATCGTAACATTTTATCAACCCCAGCATGTCATTAAAGACACTAAACATGCCCGACTCCCATCTACAGCTCATAACAATAAATTCCTTATGAGCTGCCTCACCAGGCACTGAAGAGAGCAAAAAAAATAAGATAAAGCATATAACGCGCATACGTAATCTCCTTGTGAGGCATTATTATACCGATTATTTTATTTCTTGCAAGAGTTCTGGCAAGCAGCAATTCCCGCTGCACATTTTTCCCTAAATACTAAATATGGACTTATAAGGAGTACCAAAGATGCATTTTCAACGAGCGTACGCTCGTTGAAGTCCAGACATATAAAAATAGACTAACAAATTAATTTGTGGCCTTACGATGTGCGCTCTTTTCCGCCATGTGCACTTTTCCGGAAGGAAAAGTCGTACATGGCGCCAGTTTTAATTCGAGAACAGGCATCTTTGGATTCAAAAATGTTGCCCAAAGGCCCATATTAGAACTTGTACGAATGAAATAGGTACAGCGAGCAAGTAGCAGGCAATCTTCTATAGCACCCTTGCCGCATTGATAGCGATCACGAGTACTGGATAGGTGAAGAGGCTGATCATCACGAGAGCGCACTACATCGGTATTACACACCACCATGCTACCAAAAGTACGTAGCATATACTCCACAAATTCTGCCTCATCCGTTGCCACAAAAATACACACATTGCCCTGTCCTATCTCTTGAAGTACATGCTGCACAGCCTCTCCAACCTGTTCGTAGGGGACCCTGGGAGTCTCTTCCTTTTTATCTGTGCCGCGATAATGAATCCCAAGCACAAACTTATTCACGAAATGTTTTTTTTGGAATGCATCTACTTTTTCTACTATGGATGGTTTGAAGGTGATGTATTTGTTTATGAGTCTACATGCTTCGCCTCGAGATGTGTGTTGTTCTATTTCAGAAGGCCTGGCGTATGGTATATAGCCTACGGTATAGCGTATACGCTTTTTTTCTCCTAAACAAATGGGCTCACAATAGTAATTCCACCAGTTTGGACCAAACTTTGTATCGTAATAGAGGCCACTTTTCCCAAAATCAACTTCGATCCCTTCATACCTTCCTTGATCATAACATTTTACCAGTGCCAGTACGTCACTAAATACACTAAACAGGCCTGAATCTTCTCTACAGCCCATAATAATAAACTCCCTATGTGCAGCTTCAACCGGCACTGACAGGAGCAAAAAAAACAAAATAAAACGCATATGTACCTTAGTAGGATGCAGCGTAGGCTTGTAAATCACAAATGATTTCCCTATACGCATTCTCATTTTTTACCCAAAAAACCGTCCCACACCCGGCTGGTATATGGATTTCTACATAATTTGCAGGAACGATAATACGTCCATAACCATATACATTATCAGGCTCTCTGTGCTCTTTAGAGGGCATATCGTGAGCAACAATTATAGGAACTTTATCAAAGAGGAGCTGGACTAAATCTCCGCGAATACCTGCAAGACAATCAACGAACGCAACATCAACATCTTTGCCTGTTACTTGTTGCTTAATACATGTGTTGAGATCTTCCAAAAATGAAGCATCTATCGAAGCATAACTTTTTCGATAGATATGTTGGTAAGAACTTGCTTTATGAACACTGTCAGCCCCTTTATATTTGTGTTTTGCCCAACGCTTACTCTCATGATAGGCAGAAAAATAAGGCAGTCCAAGCCACGTCTTTGACCGACAATACAATTTGAGGCAATATCTCAACCACTTAGGGCTAGCATCTGGGGTAACAAATTCCACAGATACCACCCGCTGACATTTATCTATAAAATATTTAGTTGAAAATCCGACACCAAATTCCAAGAAAGTCCGCACTTTGACTTTACTAAACAATCTTTTAAAATGTACGATATGGTCGGTAAAGCCATTTTTAGCGCCTTCCTTAATTAACCATTCTTCCGTGATTTCGTTTGCATTCGAAATCCACGTTGCTGAGGCACTGGAACATATTCCCAATACCATACACAGCACAACACAAAAATAGCGTACCATATATAACTCCTTTTAATGATGGCATTCAGCACTACGGAAGGGTGCTGATAAATTGTAAAAACAAGAAACATTCATTATCTACTGCCCTGAGCGAAGCGAAGGGTAGTAGATTTTACTATTGCCTTGCCCATGTATGACAAGAAACATAGTGATACCCTGTTTTCTTGAACTGATTAATCTGATCCAAGCGATTAATATTTTGCCACTTGAACTCCCGAATAGTAAATTGTTTACTGCGAATGCATGCGTAATTGAAATAAATTTCATATTCAGAAGCCCCGGATCCATAGAGTTCTTTATGGTCAATGCACTTCAAGAAAGCCTTCCAGAATGGAACATGATGACGTGTTTTTACTTCTTTGAACAAATGCTCAAGCACATTTTTTTGAAACAACATATGATGACAGATGCCAGAGAATTTTCTATGAACCTTATGTAAGTAAGGGAGTAAACGCTTTGCATGCTTAAAATAAGGCTTATGATATTCACTTCCCGTGTTAAAACAGGCTGCTCCCTTTTTTTGCGTAAAGGTCACATGATTGAGAAAGATTGTATCTGAATCCAATATAAGCACATTGCCAGAAATTCCTGGTATCACAAAAGGAGCATAGAGTTTGAGCAGTTGCTGATATATCCACCCCAATCGGTTCTTCGGATCTTTCATATATCTCTCTGCTTTTTTCTTGGAGCCAAGCAGCTGCTTCGCAACATCAGACATACTAAAGGGATAGCGTTTTTCATCATACCATTCTGCGTGCTTGGTTAAATGCTTCTTCGATACCACAATCACACGGCGTACCTCTTTACAATTGGCACGTATCCCACGAATACACTTATTAAGTGTTGGTATGTCCTTCTCAGTACACGGAATAACTACATCAATAGGCTCTTTGGAGAAGGAAAACTGTATTTTTTTAGGTTGACATTGCAACGACGCTTGCAAAAAGCTGCACATCAATAATAAAATAATTTTTTTAAACATACTGATCCCTATTTAGTATCATGACGCCATGTGCACTTTGCCGGCAGGAAAAGTCGCACCTGGTGTTATCATGATTATACGTCATGTTCCATTTTTCGAAAGAAAAATTCGTACATGACTTGCAAAAATATTGATGCATTGGTAGCATCACACTATGGCTCTACTATATCGTCTTATTGTATACATACTTTTGTGCCTTCTAAGTAGCTCAGGGCTCCATGCTATAACTGCCTCAGTGATTATTCCCTGCTATCATGCCCATTTTCACTATCTTGAAAAGCTACTGGACCATCTCAGCAAGCAAACCGTGCTCCCACATGAGGTCGTTATCTCGTTGTCAGAGTCGCATAAAGTGGCTGCCACCGATATTGAAAAACTCATAAAAACACCCTATCCATTTCCGGTTATTCTACTTCCGACAGAAAGACAGCTTACTTCCGGTGCCAATAGAAATATAGCTTCTGAGCGTGCTTCTGGAGACATTTTTATTTATCAGGATGCTGATGATATCCCCCATCCACAACGAGTGGAAACCATTTCGCATTTTTTAGAAAAATATCACGTTCCTATTGTATTACATGCATGGCAAGTCGATACTGTGGATCACAATATCACATGGCAGCAGAATGATAAAAATAATTTAAAATTTTACATTGTTAGGCGGTGGGCTGAGCTTGATAATTTCAAGACACCTGTTACTTGTGGAAATTGTGCTATACGGCGAGAAACCTTTAGAACGGTCCGCTGGCCTGATCGGCATGGCGGCGAAGATACAGGATTCAACCAGCAAGTCCTCGAAATCTATACACTCATGCTTATTATTGATACCTCTCTCTTAGCGTACGGTACGCATTATGTGTATTAACGTCATGTGCGAATTTTCCTTCCGGAAAATTGCCCATGACGAAATAAACGCACACGCCGCATTAGGCCAGAACACTTGGGTTTGAGCGTAATGGTAGAAGGCAATTCTCCAGTTTAAAAAAGTCCATACACAAATAGCTTGCAAAATTTTCCCATATTTTCTATACGCACGAATAACCCATATGGTTATTCGTATCCTTCTTTTATTTGCAATAAGCTTTCTCGCCATAAATGAGGCAGCAGCTGCTAAGAAGCCAGTTTCGTTTTCAGAATCCATGAAACGAAGTAAGTACTTTAGCCGCTCTTACAGCAAAGTGAGCAGCACGTGGCGACTGTATAGAAAGCTCTATTTTACCTACAAAAAAAGAAAAAAAGGCTCCTGTCATGAGTATCGTATTCCTCGAATTATCCATTTTATCTGGTTTGGCAGCCCCCTCCCAGAACGCTTTAAGCCCTTAATTGCTTCCTGGAAAAAACATCATCCTACATGGGAGATCAAAATCTGGACTGATAAGGATGTACACTCATTTCCGTTTCCATACGATACAGAGCGTGCATTCAAGCAAGCGCGCAATTTTGGAGAAAAATCTGATATATTTCGTCTTATCGTTCTCTATTACATTGGAGGCCTCTATCTTGATGTCGATTTTGAGTGCCTGTCCCCTTTTGACAACCTCCATAAGGCATGTGGCTTCTATACGGGTATTGGATATGACAAAAAAGCTCTGCTCTTTAATGGCCTCATAGGTTCCCGTAGAAAGCATCCTGTGATTAAAGAATGCCTAAAACGCATAAAACCAGGCCCTGGTGACCATCAGAGGGATAGAATTCTTAGACAAACGGGTCCACAGTTTTTTACACAATGTTTTTATAAATGCAAAAAACGGCTTATAGGTGATGCGATCACCTTCCCTGTCACCTACTTTTACCCCTTCCCCCACTCTGCATACAGACCAAGTCAGCGCATGATTATCAGAAATCAATGGGTCCGGCCTGAATCCATGGCCATCCACTACTGGGCCTGCTCGTGGATGCGATAAATGGTCGATCCCCCTTCGGGGGACCGACCAATAAAAAAATGTCTAGCTATGGGCGACACATCCCGTGGATTTTTACGGTCATTAGACAACCACGCAATGCTGAACGTAATTTGTGAATAACGAAAAATGCTTCATAGATATATTGTTAACCCAATGCTTGATGTGTCATAGCCTCCGCCACGGTAGTGGCGGAATTTGCTCTAGCCCCGTGTGACTGAAGGACGCACGCTGCGCGTGCGGCCGAAGGAACGTGGGGTTAATGAACCGATAAAAAAACAAGAGAGCTGCGGCAGCAGCGACACAGAAATGTATGTGCAACAACAATTATGTGCATTGATTATGCTACACACAAATGGGTGTCGCTGCTACCGCAGCTCTATTTTTTAACCATTCCCTCAACCCCACGTTCCGCCGGCCGTAGCGCGAACGCGCTACGGCCGCGCTCCACGCGGGGCTAATGAATTCCACCGCTGCCGCGGTGGGGTCCATATTGGTCACAACGACTACAAGATGTGTGGTAAGGTATATGCTCCACGCGGGGCTAAGAGCTTCCGACACTGCTGTGTCGGGGTCCTGATTGGTTAAAAGGTTCTTTAAGTCAACGGCACTGAGCATAACATGATTTTTGACAAAATTGTGACTTTTAAGTCATAATGAGATCAATGAATAAAAAATACAAATTTTCTATTAGTTATCATAATGCTCTGATTGAAAAATTAAAAGATCATGATATGGCAGTTGCTTATTTAAATGCAGCTATGGAAGAAAGCGCGCTAGGCGATGAAGAATCTCAAAAGATATTACTGAAGGCGCTCCATAATGTTGCGGAAGCACAAGGCGGTATTGGGAAACTTGCTCAAAAAACTCATGTACGCAGAGAGGTTTTACATCGCGTTTTATCACCAAAAGGCAATCCTGAGTTACAC
>JABDDE010000025.1 GCA_013287775.1 Chlamydiota bacterium | reverse complement strand
TGAAGACCAGAGGAACAATCAATACTATGAGCACAAAATCCAACTGGATTTTGCGCTCATAGGTAACATTACTCTCGATTCATTTCTTCAGGAATTACCCCCATTTGCCTCCAAGCAGCAATGAGCGCTTGCTGTGTTGCCTCAGGAGTGAGTAGCTCGTTATAGTGGGTTTTGATATAGCGCTCGCCAAAGACGATGGAGAGGTGCTCGTCATAATCATCTAAGACAAGGTAGTCAGAGATCTCAGGGTGATCTTGGAGCCAGTGTTGGATTTCGCTTGCACGGCATTGCATGCTGTAGCTTTTATCAGCGTGACAAGATGAAGAGCAGTATTTTGATATACAGTGTCTGGGGAGGTCTTCTGGCGTTTTGTCGACAATATATCTTGAAAAATCGTGGATGCCAAAAAATGTGTTCCTGAGCTCATCTACGGTGCGATCATCTCGCCAGCTTGAAGAGATAACAATCCAGACACTTCGTTTTTTTTCAATGGCCGTTATAAGCTGACCGAGGTTTTGTAGCGCCCTTTTATCAAAAAAGTAGGCTGCTGCAATACTACAAACGAAATTATCATAGCGCGGTGCATCTGGATAGTCTGGAAAGAGCTCGGCTACTTTTTGAAATACGCCTCTTTGATTGGGTGTGTTATACACAACGCCATCAATGTCAAGGAAAATGACAAATGGTGGTGGCAGCGTGTCACATGCTGTCAGTGTTGTAGGGGCATTGGTTTTGTGCATATATAGTCTCCTGTTGTTAAATATTTCATTTAATTGTAGCAATATATCACATTAAAAGCAAACAAATAATTGTGAAATTGAGGCGTTAGGGGTGCTGGGTGTGTTGGTGAGTGATGACCTTTATAGAAGAGAAATAGTATCATGAGGTATAATCGGCAGAAACATTCTACTGTCCCGAGTTTACGAGGGATAGTAGAACCAAAAACCTGTATGACGAAGAAGTATGACGAAAGCGCTGTCCAAACCGTAGACGCGCTCACACACATTCGACTCAGATCCGGTATGTATATTGGCCGATTAGGGGATGGCTCGCATCCTGATGATGGCATATACATTCTTGTGAAAGAGGTCGTTGATAATAGCATCGATGAATTCATCATGGGCAATGGGAATAAGATTATTCTCAATGTGGATGAAAATGAGGGCAAAGTTTCAGTTCGAGATTATGGACGTGGCATTCCTTTGGGTAAGGTTGTTGCCTGTGTAAGTCAAATCAACACGGGCGCCAAATATAATGATGATGTCTTTCAATTTTCTGTCGGCTTAAATGGTGTGGGCCTCAAAGCTGTCAATGCCCTGTCAAGCCATTTTCTCGTGCGAAGTACTCGGGAAGGCAAGTACGTCGAAGCAGTATTTTCCAAGGGTAAGCTCTTGCGAGAAGACCAAGGCAAGAGCCAGGAAGCACAAGGCACCTACGTTGAGTTTATCCCTGATGAGGAAGTCTTTAAAAAGTATAGCTTTCAAAATACGATTCTGCAAAAACGAGTCTCCTACTACACCTTTCTGAATTCAGGCCTCACACTGGTTTTCAACGGCATGCCCGTCCAATCAAAAAATGGCCTGCTCGATTTATTGAATGAAGAAGTGGTAGAAGAAAAGGCCTATGAGCCCTTGTTCTTCCGCGGTAAAGGCCTCGAATTTGCCCTTGTACATACCAGCCATTATGGTGAGAATTACTTTTCCTTTGTTAATGGCCAGTACACGGCAGACGGCGGCGTGCATCTTGCAGCATTTCGTGAAGGCATTGTGAAGGCATTAAATGAATATTCTAAAAAAACATTTCAAGGAATTGATGTTCGGGAAGGTATTGTAGGGGCTTTTTTAGTAAAAGTTAAGGATCCCGTTTTTGAGTCGCAGACGAAGAACAAATTAAGTAATACCGACATTAAAGGGCCAATTACAACACAAGTAAAAGATGCCTTGCTCGATCTTTTCTACAAGAACCCAGAAGTAGCATCGAGGATTATTGAGCGCACAGTGTTTAATGAAAAGCTGCGCAAAGAGCTTGCCTCAGTACGAAAGGAAGCAAAAGAGAAGCAGAAAAAGATTTCGTTAAAGATTCCCAAACTTAGAGACTGTAAGTATCACCTGCATGAAAATGTCCCTGAAGGTGAGTCCTCGATGATCTTTTTAACAGAGGGCGACTCTGCCTGTGCCTCCATTGTGGCCTCACGTGATCCGCTCACCCAGGCGGTCTTTCCGCTTCGTGGTAAGCCCTTAAACGTCTTTGGCATGAAGTTGGATCAGCTCTATAAAAATGAAGAGATGTATAATCTTATGTCAGCGCTCAATATCGAAGAGGGGATTGAGACGCTACGTTATGGTAAAGTGATCTTAGCAACCGATGCGGATGTCGATGGCATGCATATTCGTAACCTGCTCATTACCTTTTTCCTGACCTATTTTGAAAGCCTTGTCGTACAAGGCCATCTGTTTATTTTAGAGACCCCTCTTTTCAAGGTGCGAAATAAAGAGGAGACCATCTACTGCTACTCTGAAGCGGAGCGAGATGTGGCTCAAAAAAAACTTGTGAAGGGTGTGGAGATCACTCGTTTCAAGGGCCTTGGCGAGATTTCGCCTAATGAATTTAAACAGTTTATAAGTGCTGATATGCGAAGTATTCCGGTAACCGTGTCGATGCTCTCCGATGTGCAGCCAGCGCTGCAATTTTATATGGGTAAGAATACCCCGGAGCGCAAAAGCTTTATTATGCAGCACCTCATTTCTGAGGAGGTGTAACTATGCAAGACGTAAAACATCTCCTTCGAGATCATTATCTTCGATACGCCTCCTATGTCATCCTTGACAGGGCAATTCCGCATTTTGATGATGGCTTAAAGCCTGTACAGCGGCGTATTTTGCATACGCTCTTCCAAATGCATGATGGTAAATTCCATAAGGTAGCCAATGTTGTGGGTCAGACGATGGCCTATCATCCGCATGGCGATGCTGCTATAACAGAGGCCCTCGTGAACCTTGCTAATAAGGGGTTCTTGATGGACTGTCAGGGTAATTTTGGTAATTTGAACACAGGAGATCCACATGCTGCTGCGCGATATATTGAAACAAGGCTCTCACCGCTTGCTAAGGAAACGCTTTTTAATCCTACCATTACGCAATTTGTGCCCTCATACGACGGCAGAAACAATGAACCGGTAACCTTCCCTGCCAAGATCCCGCTCTTGCTTATGCAAGGGGCAGAAGGTATTGCGGTGGGCATGTCGACGAAGATTTTGCCACACAATTTTAAAGAGCTTCTGGAGGCAGAAATTGCCATTTTAGAAGAGCGTCCCTTCAAGCTCTATCCTGATTTTCTGACAGGAGGCACTGCCGACGTTTCGGAGTATGAGAAAGGGCGTGGAAAAGTGCGTCTCAGGGCAAAAATTGAAATACGAGATCCTAAGACCTTAGTGATTACGCAAATTTGTCATGGCACCACTACAGAGTCACTTATTCACTCCATTGAAGAGAGCGCTAAAAAGGGCAAGCTGAAGATTGAATCGATTTCTGACTATACGGCAGAAAAAGTAGAAATCGAAATAAAACTGCCTCGAGGCCAGTATGCCGAGGAGATGATAGATCATTTGTATGCCTATACGGAATGTGAAGTGGTGCTACACTCTCAGGTTGTCGTTATTCAAGATCAAAAGCCTTTAGAGACAGATATAGAAGGGCTCTTAAAAGGCCATATCGAGCGTCTGTCGTGGTATTTGAAGATTGAGCTTGAACTTGAAGAGAAAAAATGCCTTGCTACCATTTTTGATAAAACTCTTGAGCAGATATTTATTGAAAAGAAACTCTACAAGCTTATTGAAGAGGTGGATAGCTATGATGATGTCTACCACGTGCTGGAAAAGGGCTTTAAGCCATATATGGGGGAACTGGAGCGCTCTCCTATAAAAGAGGATTATGATCGGCTGCTCAGTATTCCGATTCGGCGTATTGGAAAGTTTGACAGGGAAAAAAATGAGCAAGATATTAAGGCGCTTCGAGAGGCACTTCAGAAGGTACGGGGCCATTTACAGAAGCTTAAAGCCTATACTATTTCTTACCTTCAAGGGCTTATCAAGAAATATGGGGATCAGTTTCCGAGGCGCACAAAAATCAAAAAAATAGAAGAGATTGATAGGAAGGCTATAGAAACCAAAGAGGTAGTGGTCTACTATGATGTAAAAACTGGCTATGTGGGCACCAAGGTAGAGAGCAAAAATAGCGTTACCTGCACGAATTTTGATAAATTACTCATTATGTACAAAGGGGGCATCTATAAGGTGATTTCCATTCCTGAGAAGCTTTATGTTGGTCTCGAAAAAGATGTGCTTGCGCATGTGGGCGTTGCTGATAAGAGCACCTGTTTTTCGGTATGTTATAAGAATGTCACAACGGGCCTTGCCTTTGCAAAGCGCTTTATTGTGAAGCAGTTTATATTGGATAAAGTGTATCGGTATATGGAAGAGGGCGTGAAGCTTTTGCACTTTACCACAAAGCCTGATGTCAAACTTCTTGTCGTCTTGGTACCAAAGCCTAAGCAGCGTGTTTCTTCGGCAGAGTGCGATTTTTCGAAAATACAGGTAAAGGGCGTGCAGTCACAGGGAATTCGGGTATCTCCAAGGCCGGTGATGGAAGTGAGTGTATCCTCTCCCTCGTAAACTCGGGAGAGGAGAAAAATACATGTGGCTCTCCCTGTAAAAAAAGCCCCCACAACTTGTAACTGCCAAAACCCTAAGATCCTGCATAAGATCTCCTGCATAAGATCTCCTGCATAAGATCTCCTGCATAAGATCTCCTGCATAAGATCCTGCGTCATCTCTCAATCAAAAATACATTGCACCATTAAATAAATTGTTATATATAGAAATTTATTTAACAAAGGAGCAATATATGTATTTTTCTTATTTTCTTCGCTGCAGCCTAGCCTGTGCTGCCTTTTTTGCCGTTTGCAACATCAATGAAGAGCTTACAGCGTGTCCGAAAAAAAACCAATGTAGTAGTGGAGCACATTGTCAGCAACATAGCTGGCAGCATGAACAGGGAGGCATTTGTACGGATAATGTGCTGCAACAGTTTTATCCAGATCAAAACGCTTGCCGGCTTACACAGACTATACCATCATCACTGGCTCACCTGAGCTGTGCTATTTATCCAACGAGCATAGGCTACGATACTGCTCGATTCAACTTCAACAAGCGCTATAACATTTTCCCCCATGCGATCTTTACGCCGCGCCATAAATCAGAATTAGTGCATATCTTCAAGGAACTGAAAAAACATCACCTGCATTTTTCTATTCGCTCTGGTGGTCATTGCATAGAGCCGGGCTCACTCACTTCAGACTATGTGATTGATCTTAGAAATTTCAATTGGGTGGTTCCAAATTTCAAGCGTCAAGAGCTCTCTGTTGGTGCCGCAGTTCGTTTAGGCAGCATCATCGAAGCGCTTGGCAAGCATAATTATGCCATTCCTACTGGAACCTGTTCTTCGGTGGGTGTGGGTGGATTGGCTTTGGGCGGTGGTCTTGGCTTTCTCGGACGCGTCTATGGATTAACGTGTGATTCTATCAAAAGTATCACGATCCTCACTGCAGATGGGCGGGTGATCAAAGCTTCGAAAACAAAGCATCCCGACCTATTTTGGGCACTGCGTGGCGCTGGAAATGGCTCTTATGGTATCGTCCTCGGTTTTACATTCAAAATCCATCATATTCCAAAGGTCAGCTACTATCAGCTTAGCTGGAAATGGAATGCACAGAAAGTGGAAAAAATTTTCCAAGCATGGCAATCATGGATTAAAACACTTCCCAAGAGTATAACAACACAATTGCAGCTGAAATATATTCATGGTGAGCTATTCGTTGACGTTGTGGGTCTCAAAGTAAGTAAAGAGTCCTTTTTTGAATGGAAAAAGGGTTTTGAGCACTTGCATCCCACGGTGAGCATCAAAAAATTGAGTTTTCTCAAGTCCGCTCAGTTTTGGGCAGATCGATCCATCTATCCATTCTTTAAAAGTAAGTCAGAGATGCTTATGAAGCCGCTTTCTAAAAAGCCGATCCAAACAGCGATTGCCTTTTTTGAGACGCTTAAAAAAAACAAGAACAAATATTATGCCTTCTTTGAACTTGAAGCGTTAGGAGGGCAGATCGCCAAAAATAAAAATACTGCGTACTTCCCCAGAAAAGCCATCGCCTGGTGGTATCAGGTAGTGTATTGGAAGCATGAAAACCAAGAACACCTGGCTGTACATAAACTGCAGAAATTCCATGCAGCGATTAAACCCTATGTTTCAAAATATGCCTATGCTAATATCAGCGATTATTCCATCGGGAAGGATTATCTCAAAGTCTATTATGGCAATCATGTGGATCAACTCATCAAGATAAAGGAAAAATATGATCCAGATAATCTCTTCCATTGGAGACAAAGCATACCAGTGAAGTGATAACGTCATGTGCAATTTTCCTAACGGAAAATTGCACATGACGAAAAATGTTATCAGTTTTTTTTGCATGACGTATTTTGTGCGATTCGATTATAATTCACACCATGTGCGACTTTTCCTAACGGAAAAGTGCACATGGGGAAAATAGCGCACATACATTTAAGATGAAGAATGACACAAATTTGCAATAATTCAAGTTTTTTAGTATTATAGAATCAGCCTGGCGGATGAGTTCGTTAGGTGGTGCTATTTAGAGGGTCCAATGCCGGAAATAAGCAGGTTTTTAGGAATTATTATTTTTATGTATTACAAAGAGCATCCGCCTGCTCACTTCCATGTAAAATATGGTGAATATAGGGCTGTGTTTTCAATTCAAGACCTGCAAATTATTGAAGGGTCCTTGCCTAATAGAATTGTTTCGTTGGTGTTAGAATGGGCTTTTCTTCATCGTAACGAATTACTTAATGACTGGGAATTGGCGAGGCAAAATCGTCCTCTATATAAAATTGATCCTCTAGTATAGGTAGGTGGCTTATGCATATTGTTAAAAATTTTCGTTATATAAAAGACTATCAGCTTCTTCTAACCTTTGAAGATGAAAAATCCAAACTCGTTGATTTGAAAGATCACTTAGAGGGAGAAATATTTGCGCCCCTAAAGAACATTACTTACTTTAAAAAAATTATGCTGAATCAGGACTTGGATACTATCATGTGGGAGAATGGTGCAGATGTGTCACCAGATTTTCTTTACGATATTGGTTATGAGATAAAATAACTCTTTAATCAAGATAGGCGGATAGGTGGTCAGTCTTGCGATGCGAGACTAACCACAAAAAAATGTTATCAGGTTTTTTTTGCATGACGTATTTTGTGCTATTCGATTATAATTCATGATGTGCAATCGCCGCAAACTAATGCGATGCGCGACTTTAAGTCGCACATGCAGTTCAACTTATGAGCTGTTCGAATTGCAAGGGGTTGTAGCCTTTTCTTTGCCCAAAGGGCAAGAACTGCAATAGCCCAGGCAACGCCCTGGGATAGGCGATCAACCCCACATTGTTGCCTGAAGGGCAATAATATAATAATAATTTTTCATGAGGTATAATATGAACGCAAATGTCACAAATAGCCGTGCGGCAAGTAACATTGCAGCAAGTAACATTGTAGCAAGTGCAAGCAGCACATCATCATCTTCTTCAAGCTCAAGTAGTAGTGCAGCTACTACCTGGCAAGGAAGACAAGTAGGTAAATTGAATGAGCCATTAAAGGCTGCTCTCGATGCATTTCAAGCTACTACGGGTGCGCTGCCACCGTTTGTTTTGGACATAGTCTACGACTATGCATGCCGCAATATTGGTGAGGAGCTAATAGCATACGCGAATTCATTATATAAGAACGACGAATCTGATGCAGAAAAAAAATATGTTATTGAAGTTGCAAAGGATCCTGCATTTGTGAAGAATCCTGAGCAATACATGAAAGATTGGGAAGAAAAACGTGGTCATACGGAAGAATATCGCATACCAGAAGATCCTGCACGTACCATGATTGGGCTTTTCCTTAAGGAAAAAGGGATAGGACGGCCACCAGTAACCACATCTGCACCGGCTTCAGCTCCTGCCGTCGTGTCTGCACCGGTTTCAGCTCCTGCCGTCGAGGATACACAAAGCACAAGTAAGTGCTCTATACAGTAGGGTAGGTCGCAGGGCCGAAAAATGTACAGCTCAGGGCAATGCCCAATGGTGGCAACGTCAAGAGACTTGTAACCAATCAGGACCCCACCGCGGCAGCGGTGGAATTCATTAGCCCCGCGTGGAGCACGATCCGTAGCGCGCTCGCGCTACGGTCGGCGGCAGCGTGGGGTTACAGGTGCATGAAATAAAAATAGAGCTGTGGTAGCAGCGACACCCATTTCGTGCAGATCACACCATAAATCTTGTCCTTCATGGGTTGAAAAATAAATTACAATATCCTATAATAAGAGTAGACGATAATCAAGATAGGTGGATAGGTGGTTGGACGTCCCATCAAGGGGTCCGGACACTTATCGGGGGGATAGAGTTATGGTTAGTCCCGTTGATCCAACTGTGAGTACACCGCCAGCAGCGGCCGCGGCAGCAGCTACACAAAATACTCAAAGCCAACAGGCTATGAATAGTACGACAAAAGTCAGTACCATAGGGCAGCTTGGAGCAACTGCTGATGGGCAGCAGCTTTTACATGCAATTGAACAGGGGATTGCACTCCAGATGATACATTGGAGCCAAGAAGAAACCCAGAAAGAAATTCAACGAGCAAAAGAGCAGCGAAGAGAAAGTGAATAAGGCCCATAGAGAGATGCTCATTATCGAAGCGGGGCAGCAACATATGCGTTTAGATGTGCTGCTACGCTCTATCTATAAACATACATCTCGAGAATATTTTCAACATCTGATTGACGGGGGACTTGTTCTTGTCAATGGAGCGCTTACCAAAAAAAGCTATAAACCAGATATAGGAGATGAGGTAGAGCTTCAGTTTGTGGTAACAGAAGAGCTCCCACTCCTTCCAGAAAACATTCCACTCGATATTCTCTTTGAAGACGAGCATATGATTGCCGTCAATAAACCCGCAGGTCTTGTGGTACACCCCGCATTTGGAAACTGGACGGGGACACTTGTCAATGCACTCTTGTACCACTGCCAATCCTTGGAAAAGCATGATGCCATTCGTCCCGGCATTGTACACCGATTAGATAAAGATACCTCTGGTGTGATCATCGCTGCCAAGAGCCTTTCTATGCATCAGGCACTCTGTCGTCTTTTTGCTTCAAGAAAGATCGAAAAAACATATGTAGCTATTTGCCTTGGCAAACCTAAGGCATGTACTATTACCGCCCCCATTGGGCGCCATCCCGTGTATAGAAAGCAAATGACGGTATTGGGCTCAGACGGCAAAGAGGCTATTACGCATGTGCAGCCTATGCACACTAATGGCAAGCTCAGCTTTGTGCGCATTGCGTTAGAAACTGGAAGAACCCATCAAATCCGCGTGCATATGAAGCATATTGGGCATCATATTCTCGGGGATCAGGTCTATGGCATTCCGAGCCACAATGAACACTACGGAGTGTCCCGGCAGCTTTTGCATGCCGATCAGCTCGCTTTTGTGCATCCATTTACCAACGAGTCTCTCGTTATTAAGGCGCCTCTGCCTGCGGATATAGAGCAATTTGTATTCGATGCGCCGTAACGGGAGCGGACGAATACAAAAAAACCACTTCCCAATTATCCCCAAATAGGAAATAATATACTTTTGGGCGATATGTGTCATGTTTCCTTCAGGAAAATGACACATGATGCAATAAAGGATACAAAGACTCTATGCGCAAGCTTCCTATTGGTATTGATGATTTTAAAAAAATTATATCAGAAAATTATCACTACATTGATAAAAGCCTATTTATTAAAGAACTACTCGATTCTGGGGCTGCCGTCACGCTTATTACTAGGCCCAGACGTTTTGGCAAAACACTGAATCTCTCAATGCTAAAGTATTTTTTTGAAAAAACAGCCACATCTCACGCTACTCTTTTTGATGGCCTACATATAGCAAAACATCCAGAATGTATCAAGCATCAAGGGCAATACCCTGTTATTTTTCTGACGTTTAAGTTTATTAAGGGAACAACATGGGATTCATGTTTTAGCATGATAAAGAGGGTCATTGCTAATGAATTTCGTCAGCATGCCTACCTTCTTGAAAGTCCCGTCCTTAGTAAATATCAAAAGCGAGATTTTGAAGCGATTATTGCCCAAACTGCAAGCGAAGAGATATACAGGGTGGGTTTAAAAGACCTAACCGCATATCTTGCAAGATACCATAATACCAATCCCATTGTTTTACTCGATGAATATGATGTTCCCATGCATGAAGGCTTTAAACACTCCTATTATGAAGAGACGGCGCTCTTTATGAGCTGCTTTATCGGTGATGGATTAAAGGGAAATGAGTATCTATGTTCTGGAGTCGTTACTGGCTGCATGCGTATTAGCAAGGAAAGTATTTTCACTGGGTTCAATAATCCTCGAGTGTGCACCTTGTTCGATGATCATTACTCAGATAAATTTGGATTATTAGAGAATGAGGTAAAAACGCTTTTAAATGAGTGTGGTATTGCAACATGTCAGCAAGCATGTGTAGATGAAATTCGGGCATGGTATAATGGCTTTTCGAGTGGTCATCACACTGTCTATAATCCCTGGTCAATACTGAATTTTATTGATAGCAAATGTACATTCAATGCTTATTGGGTCAATACAAGTGGTAACGATATCATTAAACACCTTATCAAAAATAGCAATAGGAAGGTTAAAGAAGATATAGCCCACTTATTGCAGGGTGAAACTCTGTACAAAAAAGTGGATGAAAACATTGTTTTCCCGGATATAAACGAAAATGAAACTGCCGTATGGAGCTTCTTATTATTTAGTGGCTATCTTTCGTTCAAAAATCTTCGACTTGATACTGATGATTTCCGCTACGCTGATTTATTCATCCCAAACAAGGAAATTGCACGCATCTACAAATCAACCATATTAGGTTGGTTTGAGCAGGATATTGGGTATGACGATATGCTGCAATATCTTGTGAAGGGCGATATTACCCAATTTACCGAACTATTCGAAAAATTTGTTATAACAAGTTTTGGGTATTTTGACGTCGGTGGGCAAGAATCTCGAAATCAAGAATCCCGCAAGCAAAAGGAAAATGACAACCCGGAAACATTCTATCATGCGTTTGTTTTAGGACTACTCGCCTCCCTTACCAAGAGCCATTACATTACCTCCAATCGAGAAGGCGGACTTGGACGCTATGATGTGATGCTAGCTCCTCATGATACCACAAAACCTGCGATCATTATAGAATTTAAGAAGGTTAATTCAAAGAAACGTGAAACCCTTGCAACTGCAGCGGCCAGTGCCTTACAACAAATTGCAGATAAACAATATGCTATCGAGCTGCAGCATAAAGGCTATACGCATATTATACCGCTGGCCATTGTCTTCAAAGGGAAAAAGGTATTGGTTCGAAGAGGTGCATAAGGTGATCCAATGGTGTCAAAATAGTGCCATCAAAAAAAACTCAATTTCTAATAAAATGAAATTGCTAATGTGTTTTCATTAATTACATATAATGATACATGTTTTTAAAATATTTTAATTTAAGGAGAAAAAATATGTCGATACAAACTCAGTTATGCCCACCGGAAAGAGTACAAGCACTCTCATCTCTCGCATCCTCATCGATAGGGGCTGTTGCTTCAAACAATAATTTACCAGCGCAGGGAGAATGCTTTTACGCTCTTCTTGGTATGTACCAAGAGGTTTTCTTAATGCGGGAGGTGATAACAAGTGTGGAAGCTATAACTAAAAGAGCTCTACTAAATCATTGGCCCGAAGATCGACTATCCGGCGTTCAGCACTGTAAAACAGCAGCTGATGTACTTCTTCCCCGTATTAATGAACTACACTCTCGTCTCAATAATTCTAATGACTCTGAATTGCGTGAAGGCAATCAGTCAACATTTTCTTTAGGGCTAGTTACTCTTCGACTAAGTCACCAGTGTAACGCAGTGAAAACTGTAGCCGAAATGGCGTTAAACGTGGTAACTCCAAGCGAGACAATAAGAAGACAGTTGTCGTATCTGTATCTCTGAAATTGATTTGTCGTTTTATTTGTTATATTTGTGTTTATTGTTGAAAAATAAATTAAAATAGGCTATAATTGGTTCATAATATTGTGGTCGGTCTCCCGTAGGGAGACTGACCACTCTACAACATGGGTACAGTATGATTAGTTCAGTTGAAGCAACGGGTGCTACACCGCAAGTTAAAGATATACTCCTGCCAGGAGGAGCGCCCACACAAAGTACTCCGACTTCACAGGCTGTGAATAGTACGACGAAGGTACATCACATGGGAGAGCTTGCAGCGACGCCTGAAGGCAAGGAGTTCTTAGATAAATTCAAAATGGGGATTGCCCTTGAGATAATACGCTGGAGTCGAAAAGCAGCCGAGAAATCCCATAAACGTGCACAAGAGATACAGCGAAACGCTAAACACTAATTAGTTGTCGCCCCCTCGTAGAGGGGGTGACAACTTAATTCCCAACTTTTTAGCCGCCTCTGGTATTGAAATATTTTCTTTATGAGCCATCTGTACGATTTTGGTGGCATTATCGTAGCCGATAATGGGGGTCAGGGTTGTGGCGTGCATGAGCGATGCTTGCACGTTCTTTGCAAGCTGTGCTTCATTGGCCTGTATGCCTATCACGCACTTATCCGTAAAGCTCTGGGCAGCTTCTGTAAGCAGAGTAATGGATTGCATGAGTGCATAGCCAATCAAGGGCTTATAGACGTTGAGCTCAAAATTCCCTAAGCAGTCGGCAAATCCAATAACACTATCATTACCCAGCACTTGACATGCTACCATAGTGAGCGCCTCACACTGAGTGGGGTTTACCTTTCCAGGCATGATCGATGAGCCTGGTTCATTTTCAGGGATAACAATTTCATGAAGTCCTGTTCGAGGCCCTGATGCCATCCATCGAATGTCGTTTGCAATTTTATAGAGCGCACAGGCAAGGCGCTTCAAAGCTCCGGAGACACTGACAAGGGCATCATGGCAGGCCAGTGCTTCGAACTTGTTGGGAGCTGAGGTAAATGTATACCCGGTAAGCTCCGAGAGCACCTGAGCAGCTCTGGGCCCAAAATTTTCTGGCGCATTCATTCCTGTCCCTACTGCAGTACCACCAAGAGCAATAGCTGCAATTCCAGGAAGGGTGTACTCCAAGGCCTGTATGCCATGCTCGATCTGTGCTACATACCCTGAAAATTCCTGGCCAAGAGTAAGTGATGCTGCATCCATAAGGTGTGTACGCCCCACCTTTTCTATTGCCTGAAAGGCAACGCTTTTTTCTGCAAGTGACGCTGCAAGTGCTTTAAGAGCTGGTATCAGTCGAGTACGGATAGCTATGGTGGCAGCAATGTGAATAGCTGATGGAAAAACGTCATTTGTTGATTGAGATTTGTTAACATCATCATTTGGATGTAAAGGATTTTTTGATCCTCGTGGCTTATGCTGTATCTCGCTTGCACGGTTTGCAATGACTTCATTGACATTCATATTGGTTTGTGTGCCGGATCCGGTTTGCCAGATAACCAAGGGGAAGTGTTGCGCATAGAGATCATAATTTTGCAGTATTTCGTCCACAACCTGGCAAATCAGCGCACTTTTTTCAGAAGACAAAACACGGCACTGTGCGTTGACGAGCGCGCATGCTTTTTTAATAAGCAGGAGGGCTAGTATAATTTCTTTGGGTTGTAGCTCCGTACTGATAGGAAAGTTTTGCCGTGCACGCTCTGTTTGAGCCCCCCAATAGGCCTCTTCAGGGACGCTTACTTCGCCAAGACTATCTCGTTCTATACGCATATTCATAATTTTTCTATAACATAAGGGGCCATTTTTTTCTTCCAAAGAATCTTCAAACATGATACGCTCATGGTTTAATGGAGGTGCTTGCGAAATTCGCTTTGGAGACAAAATTCGATGATTTTGACGATGGGAGAAAACTTTTGCAAATCGACATACTCCCCTCGAGTAGGCGATTTGCAAAAGTTTTTTACCGGCGGCAAAAGCGCGAATTTTGGCCCAAATCGGAATTTTGCAAGTACCTCCCAAGGAGGTGCTTATGCGAGTTGATGGTTTTAATAAAAGAACAGGTATATTTATCATTACCTATCATGTGTTATTGCCAATAGCACTATTTTGGTATTTTTGGAACTTTACGCCATCGATTGCCATGATGGTGACTACTTTTCTTCTTTATGTAGTAACGGGGCTGAGCATCACAGCAGGCTATCACCGCTACTATTCTCATACTACGTATAAAACGAACCCTATTGTTGAGAGAGTGATTCTCTTTTTTGGCAGTATGGCAACACAGAGCAGTGCTTTGAGGTGGGCTTTTGAGCATCGGCTACATCATGCCTTTGTCGATACTGATCGCGATCCCTATTCCGTGAAAAAAGGATTTTGGTATGCACACATTTTATGGCTCTTTAAAAAGCCCGCACCGATCGATAATAAAGTGGTGGCGGATCTGGTGAAAAATCCTCTTGTTATGTTCCAGCATAACCATTACCTTTCTTGTATGCTCGGGAGCAACATTATTGGTTTTTTATTGGTTGGCTGGCTTTTAAACGACTTTGTAGGCGCCTTTGTGCTTTCATGGTGGACACGGCTCTTTTTCCTGCACCACTCTACCTGGTTTATTAATTCACTTGCCCATACTTGGGGCGCGCATTCATTCTCAAAAGAGCAGTCAGCAGTGGATAATTATTTTATCTCTTTTCTGACCTTTGGTGAGGGGTATCATAACTATCATCATGCCTTTGCTAACGACTATAGGAATGGCATTCGTTGGTATCATTTTGACCCCACGAAATGGCTTATCTGGACACTGAGTCGCTTGGGGTTGGCGCATGGTCTGAAACGGGTACATCAGTATCATGTGAAAGAGCGCATTATGGCTTCGCAAAAAGAAGCACTGCTTTCAAAAATTCAAAGCTCTTTTGTGGCACGCAAAGAGGAGCTCTCAGAAAAGGTATGCTATTTTTATGATACTCTTGCAAACAAGATAAGTCATGCGCGAGAGCTTATCGAAAAATACACGCACTCCAAAAAAGCCAAGGATCAGGACAATACCCGAAAGCTCAAGGGTGAGCTCAAGTCTGTAAAGAGAAGTATTCGTGCCGATTGGCGGCTCTATAAGGAATTTGTGAAGAGCATCTTTACCTTGCCTCCTTCGCCAAGCTCAGGAGTGTAACACGTCATGTGCCGTTTTCTTAACAGAAAACGGCACATGACGAAAACAACTGCCCCGCTAAATCGATGCTTGGGGTGGTCGGCGAGAAGCATTGTTGCCTTTCAGGCAACAATGTGGGGGTGATCGCCTAACCCAGGGCGTTGCCCTGGGCTGTTGCAATTTTTGCCCTTTGGGCAAAGAAAAGACTATGAACCTTTGCAATTCTAACAGCCTATAAGTCACACATGCATTAAACGTATTAGCGCTATTTTCGCCATGTGCACTTTTCCGTTAGGAAAAGTCGCACATGGCGTAAATATATTGTTGCAATGAACTTCCTCTAGTTAGGTAGATTGTTGAGGTGGTACTCGAGAATCTCTTAGGGCGCTTGACGCAAGGTACATTAATTGACGTCCTACAAGAGTAGGGTTCTGAGGCAATATGATGATGATGTGTGGTAAGGTGCGCTCTACAGATGCCCTACTAAGTTTGGCGCATAAAGCATTAACTGTTATCTGCTCACCAGATTGTCTTATGATATTTGCTATTCCCAATATCAACTGATCTTCGGCATTGGGTCCACTTAGTATTGGCGGTGGATTATATGATTGTGGACAAATGTTTAGATATGAGTCTAATCTCTGAGAAAGACTCGGGTGTATGTCTGGCATATGTATGCTCCTCATTAAATTATATAATTTTTTTTACAACAATATTGTTGCAACTTAATTTATACAGCATTTCTAATTTTATGTCACTTAAAAATACTATGAGCGCAAAATCCAGTTGGATTTTGTGCTCATAGTATTGATTGTTCCCCTGGTCTTTATACCGTTCCGCGGCATTGAAGACCAGGGTGTATGTTGATTTTACATGCACTCAGGTAGATTGTTGAGGTGGCACTTGAGAAGCGGCGATAGCGCGTCTTGTGGTAAAATTAACAATCGGCAAAATTAATAATGAAATTGACTTTTGTTTTTATTTGCCGTACAATCGTTACGGTAGAATAAAATTGTTCTACTTGTCTATTTGCGCAAAACAAAACTTGATATTTTGCCATAATAGATTATAAAATAAATATAAATAAAGGTAATAAATAATTATGACGGTTCATAATAATCATCACGTGTCTGGTTTACATACAGATACGCATGTACACACAAAAAAGAAACATGGGCATAGAGAAATCGTCTCAGTGACAGTAAAAGTCACTGGGTCAGCTTTGGGGTCGCATGGGTGGATTTCTGTAACCGCCAAAAATCATCGTCACGAGGCTTCTGTTGATGGCGATGTGTCTAACCGTGTTCCGGATCATGTGCGTTCTGCTGCTATAATGAAAGCGGTTAGAAAGATAGAACACAAAATGGGCTGGCGTATAGATCGTGACCGTATAGATTATAACGACCTTGGATAGTTTTTAGAGGTGTTTGCAAAATTCCATTGGAGACAAAATTTGATGATTTTGGCGATGGGGAAACCCTTTTGCAAATCTCAATAGTGGCCTGAAAGGCCACAATATGTATAGCCCAGGGCAACGCCCTGGGGGACGATTTGCAAAAGGTTTTTGCCCAGCGACAAAAGCGCGAATTTTGGCCCCAATCGGCATTTTGCAAGCACCTCTTTAGTAAGGGAGTAAGTGGACGGCCCCTGCAAGGGGCCGTCCACTTACTCCCTTACTTTTCACCCTTTTCCAACATCTCGGCAATATTTGCAGCGACAAAATAAGCTGTCGCCATTGTGCTTCCGTCCATGGGCTTAGGTACTATAGAGTTATCGGCTATGATCAGTCGTTCTACGCCTTTAACACGGCCTAAGTTGTCCACAACGCGTCCCATTTCGTTTTGTCCTTGAAAACCCTGGTTAGTGTCCACATTTTGTCGAATAAAGGCTGTGACTAAAGCTGGATCATCAAGAATAGCAGGATCTGGGAATATCAGTTTGTAGGCGGGATTTATCTTCTGAAGTGCAATATTTAAATTTTTAATATATATTTGCAGGCTGCTTTGGTAGAGTTCAAGATCGGCGTTATTGCTGAGAAGACCTAAATTCACCACAGGTGGAGCGGCAGGATTTGAGCTATTAATGGTAATAAAACCGCGGCTTTTAGGCTGGCAGAGATCCACAGTGAGGAGGGTGATATCGGGAATCTGCGCAATAGTTGCAAGGCGCACTTTACGGATTTTTTTGTCTCCATGCGGTGCTGGCAGCCACGCAATTTGTGAAAAGAGGCCATTCGGATTGGCTCCAAAGTCATTGACGCTTGAAGTAAACACCAAGCGTAGTGCTGGCTGGTCGAAAAGATTTTTCCCTACGTGTGGGTTATTATAGACGACAGGGATCTTCAGCGATGTAAGTAGTGTTTTATCGCCAATACCAGAGTGCATTAAAAAAGTGCTGCTTCTGAGTCCGGCACATACAATGACTGCTTTGTTTGCATATACCTTGTATTCCTTACCTCGATGTTTATATTTGACCCCTATTGCTTTCTTGCCCTTCCAGATAGTTTTTAGCGCTTTACTCCGAAAGAGGACGCGCAGCTTTCTGCCATGGACGCCATGTCCACTTGGTGTCATCACAGATTCATTTAAGAAAGCAGTCGCACTGCTGGCACGATAAATACCATCCTGGCCGCTCTGTGTACACTGCAGCTGGGAAGAAACGCCAATCGGAGTTTTGGGGTCATTATAATCAAGAACAAAGGGGAATCCTGTTGCACTGATCATTACCTTGGTAAAGACTCGGGATATTTTTGAAGGGTTTCTAACTGCTCGCTAAAATTTGGACAAGTATAGACAAACCTGGAAATTTTGTGTAGATTTTTTCGATCTGAAAATCCGTATCAGCAAAAATCTGACGCAAGATTATGCTTGAAATTATTACCGTATTTTCTGCTAGACTATTGGTCAAGAAGTCGCAAAAAATACGAACCCTTATATGTTTTGCAGGATGCAGCAAGTGGAATCTAACCAGTTTACCTACCACACCCGTTTTTACGTAGATGCGAGCAGCCAAGCTGTTCTAGGCGCATATGCTTCTCTTATGTCTTGTATTGAAAGAAAGTTATTTGCAGATATCTGTAAAGGCAAAAAACATCAAAATCTTAAGTCGACATATATTACAGAATTTGGAATTACAGCAAGGCAGTTCAATAGCATCAGGATAGGCTTGGAAGGTAAAATTGACTCAGTTAAAAATCTTCGTAAAACACGTATTATCGAGTTAGGACATCAGATTGCTGCACTCAAAGAGCGCATTCCTAAAATAAAAAAAGCCGAACAAGCAAATAAGATACATCAAAAAAAGCGTCGCCTCTTCAATTTGCAACGCAAGCTTGACCAGCTCAAGCAGGATGAGGCGTCAGGAACTGTCCGTATTTGTTTCGGGTCAAAAAAGCTCTTTCGAGCACAATTCTCGCTCGCAGAAAATGGGTATAGCTCCCATGAGGAATGGAAAAAAAACTGGGAATACAAAAGAAATAATGCTTTTTTTCTTATCGGATCGAAAGATGAGAGTTCTGGGAATCAATCATGCACCGCAACAGTTGCAGAAGATGGGAGTATTACTTTGCGTCTTCGTCTGCCACAAGCTCTTGTAGGAGCATATGGTAAATACCTGTATATCACTAATGTGAGGTTCGGATATGGCCATGATGTGATCGTAGCAAATATTCTGAAGTGTATAACAAAAGGAGAGAAGGCCGGTGTTGCTATTAATTATCGCTTTCAACGAGATGAGAAAGGCTGGCGTGTGTTTGTCACTACACCCTATACTCCACCGGAATGCATAACGCATACAGATCGTGGTGTTATAGGTGTCGATATTAATAGCGATCATATTGCCATTACTGAAACTGATAGATTCGGGAATCTAATCAATAGTAAAAGTATTCCTTTGGTATGTTATGGCAAAACGACAAATGAAACAAAAGCTCTTGTAGGTGATGTAGCCAAAGAAATTGTCAATCAAGCGTGTGCGGCACAAAAACCAATAGTTATGGAAAAGCTTGATTTCCAAAAAAAGAAAATGACACTTCGAGAAACACGCTCTACAAAATTCTCACGAATGCTCTCCTCTCTTGCCTATAGCACGATCATTGCAGCCTTAAAATCCCGCAGCTTGCGATTTGGAGTCGAAGTATATGAAGTAAATCCAGCATATACGTCTATCATAGGACGCGTAAATTATGCTGCGCGATATGGATTAACAATACATGCAGCGGCAGCGCTTATTATCGCTCGCCGCGCAATCGGGCTTTCTGAACGTCTGCCGCGCCATCAGGGCAAAATTCCTGATGGCAAAGGTGGCTATGTCACTTTGTCTCTACCTGTAAGGAATCGAGACAAA
Organism: Chlamydiota bacterium; assembly: GCA_013287775.1. GTDB lineage: Bacteria > Chlamydiota > Chlamydiia > Chlamydiales > FEN-1388 > JABDDE01. The sequence continues at coordinate 6,202 of JABDDE010000025.1, read as the reverse complement.
CATGTATGGTCATCATGGCGGCAAGTGTTACGACAGTTCCAAGTGGTGCTTGCAGCACATTTTCAGGCAAAGAAAAAGATCCTCAAGCCGGTGCAAACTTGTTTGTGTGATGGGGCTTCCCCCTTGAATCTTGTTGGCGCGATTCCAACACACGAATCGTTAGTAAAACTGCTCGACTGACGTGTCTAATCATTCACATGTTTGTGTAAAGCACAAATGTGTAGATTTGTCTAGATTTTTAGGAGCGGCACTGTAGTAATGGCATTAGCAGTAAAGGAAACCCATGGATCGCTTATAAGATTTTTTCCTGAATGCAGGGCAATGACCGAAGTTTTTTTGTCATCGGATAATTTTTTTGCAATAGTTGCGCCTGCAGTGCCAATCCCTACCACCACATAGTCAGCCCTATCAGGGCGCGCGACAAGAGGTTGTAGAGCCAACAAACAACCAATTGCGAGAGTGCGAAAACAATATTTCATAAATACTCCTTGCTTCATTTAGGCGTAATGCAGATTTTTAAGTAAGGGGAAGAGGGTAGTCCCCGCAGGGGGACTACCCTCTTCCTCTTACTTATCTTCGATTAACATTTCGGCAATATTTGCTCCTGCAAAATAGCCTGTAGCCATGGGGCTGCCATCCATGGGTTTCGGCACCACTGAGTTATCGCCTACAATCAAGCTGCCCTTATCCGCGCCATAAACATGGCCCTTACTATTCACAACACCGCCTTTATGTAAAGGAGCCATCTTGCAATGCCCTTGAAAATGCTCGTTGGAGCTGACGTTTGCTCGAATAAAGGCTGTGACTAAGGCCGGATCATCAAGAATGGCAGGATCTGGGAACACAAGTTGATACCCCGGATTGCTCTTTTGTAGTGTAGTATTCAAATTTTTTATATATATCTGTAAGCTCTTTTGGAAGAGCTCAAGGTCAGAGTTATTACTTAAGACACCCAAATTAATCACCGGCGGTGCCGCTGGATTAGGGCTGTTAATGGTAATAAAACCGCGGCTTTTAGGCTGACAGAGATCCAAAGTGAGGAGGGTGATAGCAGGCAGTTGTGTAATAGTTGCCAAGCGCACTTTACGGATTTTTTTGTCTCCATGCGGTGCTGGCAGCCAAGCAATTTGAGAAAAAAGGCCATTTGGATTGGCTCCAAAGTCATTGACACTTGAAGTAAATACCAAACGTACTGCTGGTTGATCTGAAAGATGCTTTCCTACATTTGGATTATCAAACACAACGGGAATATTGAGCGATTTGAGTAACTTTTTGTCGCCAATACCGGAGTGCATTAAAAAGGTGCTACTTCTGAGCCCTGCACATACAATGACTGCCTTGTTTGCATATACCTTGTATTCCTTACCACCATGTTTGTATTTGACTCCTATCGCTTTTTTGCCTTTCCAGATAGTTTTGAGGGCTTTACTGCGAAAGAGGACGCGTAGTTTTCTGCCATGTACACCATATCCACTGGGTGTCATTACCGAATCGTTTAAGAACGCGGTGGCACTGGTTACGCGATAAATGCCATCTTGGCCGCTGTGTGTGTACTGCAGCTGAGAAGAGACGCCAATAGGAGTTTTTGGGTCATTGTAATCCAATACAAAGGGGAATCCTGTGGATTGGATCATCGCTTTGGTAAAGACTCGAGATACTTTTGAAGGGTGACGGTCTTGCAAAATAGAAAGAGGCCCATGATAGCCTCGAGCCCATGGATCTTTGGTTTGTCCATGATAGTGTTCCAATTGTTTGTATATCTTCAAAGCTCGTTTTGGCCCCCATTTGGGTCCGGCAATTTTTTCCCACTCACGGTAATATTGATCGGTGCCGCGGCCCCATACCCCAGCATTTATCGAAGTGGCTCCACCAAGAGGTTTAGCAATAGCCCATTCAAGGGTTCTGTCATCAGCATTGGGCTGAGGAGTTGTCATTCCATTTTCATAGAGTGGCGGCCCTACAATGGCGAAAGGTACTGTAGTGGTTGCATTGGCAGCAAAGGAAATCCATGGATCACTGGTAAGATTTTTTCCTGAATGCAAGGCAATGACCGAGGTCTTTTTATCATCGGATAATTTTTTTGCAACAGTTGCGCCTGCGGTGCCAACTCCCACGACCACATAATCCGCCCTATGTGGACGTGCGACAAGGGGGTGTAGGGCCAATAAACAGCCAACCATGAGAATACGAATACTATAGGTCATAGAATACTCCTTTAGTTTTTTTGGGTTTTTCTGTACACTACCGATAGGTGTATAATTTTGCAAATTATTTTTTTATATTATGAATATGAGTCCGTTACAAAAGCTGCGTCTAGAATATAAGCCAGAGGTTGCAAAAGCGCTCCAGGATATCTCAACAATTGGTTTTGAGGAGGTGCCTAGCGCACCGCTGCTTCAGGAGGTGAGTGCCGTATTTCCGCGTCTTGCGGCGCAAGAAAATTTAAAAATTACACATGGCGTATCAGTTGCTTGCAGTGCCAAGCGAGTAGGAGTTGTCTTTTCTGGAGGGCAAGCAGCAGGTGGCCATAATGTGATTGCAGCTTTGTTTGATGCCTTGCATGAAGTGGCTCCTACAAGTGAGCTCTTTGGTTTTTTGAATGGCCCTTCAGGCATTGTGACGGGCAATTATATACCACTTACAAAAGAAATTATTGACTCTTTTCGCAATCTTGGCGGCTTCGATATGATCGGCTCTGGGCGCACCAAAATCGAGACCCCAGAGCAGCTGCAAGGTGCATTTAGGGTAGTAAAAGAGCTCAAACTCGATGGTCTTGTCATTATTGGAGGTGACGACTCAAATACCAATGCTGCATATCTTGCACAGTATTTCTTAGACCAAGGCTTAGACCAAGGCTCAGACCAGGGCTACCCAATTTCTGTTATTGGCATTCCCAAAACTATTGATGGTGATTTGCAAAATGAATGGGTGAGCATTCCTTTTGGGTTCGACACGGCGTGTAAGGTGTATTCTGAAACTATTGGCAATCTCGCTAAAGATGCGCTCTCTGCAAAAAAATACTACTATTTTATCAAGCTCATGGGCCGCTCTGCCTCGCATATAACTCTTGAGTGTGCCATGGAGACACATCCCAACCTTGCTCTGATAGGTGAAGAGGTCGCTGCCAAAAAACAGACGCTCTCGGCCGTTGTAGAGAGCATTGTACAGCTTATTCAAGAGAGAGCAGAGGCGCATAAAGATTACGGTGTTATTTTGATTCCAGAAGGGCTTATTGAATTTATGCAAGACATGCAAGAGCTGATTGTGGAGCTCAACCGCCTGCTTGGAGGCACAAAAAAGAATATCTTAGAGGAGCTGTCACCTGGAGCCAGATATAGTTTTCAGAGTTTGCCACAGGCGATACAGGAGCAGCTTTTGGGGGATCGCGATCCTCACGGCAACGTGCAGGTGTCAAAGATAGAAACGGAGAGGCTTTTGATAACACTTGTTCGTGAAGAGCTTAGAAAACGAGCGTCGACAGGTAGGTACAAAGGCACTTTTTCACCGCAGCCCATTTTTTGTGGCTATGAAGGACGCTCTGCCTTGCCAACTAATTTTGATGCCACTTATTGTTATAACCTTGGAAGGGTGGCAGCTGTCTTGATTATGCATGGCAAGACAGGCTATATGGCAGCCCTCCAGGCACTTCGTGAGCCCCCTGCTGTTTGGCAGCCAGCTGCAGTCTCTTTGGTTTCTATGATGCACCTTGAAGAGCGAAAAGGGAAAATAAAACCTGTCATTAAAAAGACACTCGTTGATCTTGAAGGTCCAGTTTTTAAGATGTTTGCAGCACAAAGAGAGGCGTGGCGCCTTGTTGATGATTATATGCAACCAGGGCCTATTCAGTTTTCTAGTTAGTGATCAACCCCCTTGCGGGGGTCGATCACTAAAAAAATGTGACTAGCATCATTCGATTTTACGAATTTTACACCCTAAAAAAATGAAACATGATACTATAGGTGCCATATGTTTTCTAAGACTCGCTTAATCATTGCAGGAGTTATTGTTCTTCTGCTCGTTGTTGTGTTTGATCAAATTCGTCGTCAGCCAGGACCCGATGAGGAAATGCAGAATGATGCGACGCAGTCTATTGTCGTAGACAAGAAGACTCAGCAACATGCTGTGAAGGAGTGGAAAGAGTTTCACGCCCCTCTTGGCGCCTTCCAGGTACTTTTGCCGGCACTGCCGCAGCATGCACAAGAATCTGTGGCACTTCCTTCTGGGAGAGGTCTTATTACGTATGAGATGTATCTTGCCCAAGATGGAGATGGGTCGGCGTATATGATATCGCTTGTACAGTATCCACAGGGATTCGATACTTCCAATGCACGAGAGCTTCTCCAAGGGGTAAAACAGGAGATGGTGCAAGCCAATCCTAAGAATATACTGAAAGAGGATAGGTCTGGACAGTTCCAGCTCTATCCTGCACTTGATTTTCTTATCGAGAATAATGGCATTTATATTCGCAGTACCTGTTTTCTTGCAGGCAAAACCCTGTATGTACTGACTATGATTGATAGTAGCCTTTCGTCATTGCCACCGCGGTTCGAAAAATTTGCCCAGTCGTTCAAAATCGGTGATGGCAACTGATACTATTGTACTTAAGCCTGGACGTGATAAATCCGTTCGGGCGCGCCATCCCTGGGTTTTTTCGGGTGCCATATCTGCAATGCCTAAGGGGCTTTCGGGCGAGCTCCTTCCCGTTGCCGCCGCTGATGGGACCCTTCTTGGCATGGCTCTTTGCACAAGAGGGTCGCAGATTGTGGCACGCATGCTCACCTTTGATGGTTGCATACGCACCCCTCAGGAGATCTTTTCCAAGCACATCTTTGAGGCACTGCAACTGCGCCAAGCGCTTTTTACCAATAAACCAACAACGGCCTATCGCCTCATCAATGCGGAAGGCGATGGGCTCCCTGGTCTTATAGTAGATAAGTATAACACCGCTTTAGTATTGCAAATAACAACATCTGGTATGGAGCGGTACAAGGAGCTGATTGTTCAAGAGCTGATTCAAGCGGTGCATCCTTCATGGATATATGAAAAATCCACAAGTCCTTCAAGGAAGGAAGAAGGTCTCGCGGCCGCTCAGGCGACGCTCTATGGGATGCCCAGCGCGCGCATGCAGATTCAGGAAAATGGCCATACATTTTATGTCTCACCCATAGAGGGGCAGAAGACGGGGTTTTTCTTAGATCAGCGCAACCAGCGGGAGGAAGTGGCTCGGTATGCTCACGGAAGGCGGGTACTCAACTGTTTTTCCTACACAGGGGGCTTTTCTATCTATGCATTAGCTGGTGGTGCGCTCAGTTGTGACTCTGTAGATGTATCGGCAGAAGCTATTGCTCAGGTGAGTGAGCATATTGTAGTAAACCATCTAGACCATATACCGCATCAGGAATATGTAGAGGATGTATTTCAGTTTTTACGAAGAGAGTCTCTACCCTATGATTTCATTATTCTTGATCCGCCTGCCTTTGCTAAGCGAAAAAGTGATGTGATGCAAGCGGCACGAGGCTATAAGGAAATTAATCGCTTAAGCTTTATGCGCCTGCCTCCTCGATCTTTGCTTATGACCTCATCATGCAGCTATCATGTTGATGAAACGCTTTTCCGGCAAGTACTCTTTCAGGCCGCGCTCGATGCTGGCCGCGATGTGCGCATCATAGGACGCCATCGTCTTGCGGAAGACCATCCTCTCAATATCTATCACCCAGAAGGGGCCTACATTAAGACGTGTCTGTGCTACGTCGCGTAGGGTGGTTGACCATGGCTCTCACAGGCTTTGGCACATTTTTTTAACAGGGAGAGCTTCAGGAGAGAGCTTACAGAGAGAGCTTGTCAGAGGCGTGTGGGGTGCTAAAGGCATTGGTAATAAAGGTCTGGACAGAGAGATTAGAGAGAAAGCTAAGGGATTATTATGGGCTTATAAGAAGCACTAAAAATGCATCGAACATCCCAAACCGTCGCGGGTCTCTGCTGCTCTCCATGTAAAAAAGCAACCCAGGTCATAAACACCAACACCCTGAGCCCCCCTAACGCCTCTGACAAGCTCTCTCTGCAGCTATTCTCCTGTGGCTCTCCCTGTAAAAAAAGCAACCGTGGCTTGTATTAGCTATAACGTTTGTTATGCTAATATCCCTTAGCCTGATGCGTATGCGGTAGCGGAGGAACGTGGGGGCGGTAGCAGCGACACGCGTTA
>JABDDE010000024.1 GCA_013287775.1 Chlamydiota bacterium | reverse complement strand
GGGTATCATAAAGCGTGAGGCGATACTGGCACGTGTTAATTGCTATAGTGATGGTAATATAATCGATCTAGAAAGAAATCTCATGAACTGTGCAATTGCATGTAAAGAGGGACAATCGGTCGATGCAGCCATTGAGGCACGGCAGAATGCACGATCTGATACAGAAAAAGCTGCTATTCGTGATGCCGTCAATACAATAGTAGCTAGGCGCAGAGGAGAAACAGAGCAGTGTATAAATGCGTACTTATCCCGTTCGGAGGAGCCTCAACAAGAGCGTCTGGATCGAATACGCGCAAATGAAACACAAGCGACGAATCGTGAGATCTGGCGTGTTTTGAAGACGCATGGTATTTGTTTGGTCGCTGGGTCATATGAAACTGCAATTAACATACAATGTATGCGGTGGGATACTTGCGAGATCGATCTTGTCAAGCGTGAAGTAGCACAATATCGACGGCAGGGACTTACAGAAGATGCAATTAAAGAGCGTCTGCAAGAGCGGGCCTTAGTAGTGCCCTCAGGGCAGACTGTGGCCGAAGCAGTGGCTGACATACGCCGAGCGCAATATATCGAACAAGAGGTATGTGATGCTCAAGGCAAAGTGACTACTAAAGGAGTTGTTAATATGCTTTCCGCTATGGGTGTGCTCACACCAGCATTCGCGTTTGGAACAGGGTCAAGCTCTTCTTCTTCTTCTTCGTCATCTTCTAGTAATAATATCGTCACTACATCTGTGTCTTCACTTTCTTCTACCAATTCTTCATCAGGTTCTTTGTCGCAGCCAAGCGTATCTTCCTTACCCAGAACTTCCGCGCCATCAAGTTCTTCTTCTATTGTGAGTTCTTCCTCACAAAATCCTATTGAAAAACTACGTACTTTCATGCAGCAAACAGCGAATATAACATACCGTCCTCGGTTGACAAAACGGCAAGTCGGTCAAAATAATCTTGTTTTTGTACATTTTTTGAGGCCAGAAGATACAACTGAGTTTATGGCAAATAGATCTATACGAAGGTCGCACCTTCAAATGATAGATATTAAAACGTTTAAAGTATATGAAGATGATCTCAGGGATTTTGGTTTTTCGCAAGATGAAATCGACACGCTTCTTATAGAACTGCCCTTACAGGAGAGCTCGCTGCCGGAGCCGGAGATAGGTACTTCCTCACGTTCTTCTTCTTCTAGTAGCAGCTCCTCTTCCTCCACTATTGCAAGTTCCTCTCCGTCTCCTGTAGCACCAGTGCCAGTGAATAACCAGGCCGATGTGCGTCAAAGACGGTCTTGGTACAACTTCATTGTCGACCTGGTCGAGAGATGGGCGAGACGATAGAGAGATATCCTTCCTTATTTACAAGGTATTTTGAACGAAACACCTTGTAATTTCGGACTTTGACTCCGGATTTACAAGGTGTTTTCCTTTTATGCTTCTAGTTGATATGGATCCCACCGCGGCAGCGGTGGAATTCATTAGCCCCGCGTGGAGCACGGCCGTAGCGCACTCGCGCTACGGTCGGCGGAACGTGGGGTTACAGGTGCATTAAATGAAATAGAGCTGCGGTAGCAGCGAAACCCATTTGTGTTGACATATTTAACGTACATATTGTTGTTGCAGATACAATTCTGTGTCGCTGCTACCGCAGCTCTGTTTTTATTGATGCCTCATTAAACCCCACGTTCCGCTCGACCCGCGCGCTACGCACGCGGCCTTCACTGCACGCGGGGCTAGAGCTGCATTTCGCCACTACCGTGGCTCGGTTCTGATTGGTTACAAGTTTCTTTAAGTTGACACCATTTGTAAATAGGTCCAACTGGATTTTGCGCCTATAGGACTTGTTCAGCACTATCTATAACGTTCCCTTAGAAGAAGCGCCCACCGACACGAAGAACACGCGCATTAACTATCATCTTAATTATATCGACGACAGCTCCGCCCAATTGACTCGTTGTACATCGATTCAAGAAATTCATTTCTGTATAACTAGGTTGTTGTGCAAAGCTATCCCCTATAGTAGGGAAGAGGTTCCGAATTTGGCAGCTTATTTGTTGAGTAGTAGCATTGCCCTCGAAAACACTGCTTATTACTCCGTGAACAGCCTCGACGGTTGGGTTTGAACGTATATTTTGGTCTAATGCACAGAAGCGGTCGCATAATTGATTATATGTTTTCCGACTTATAATAGTATAAAAAGTTGCTATGTCTGGATTGTATATATTAATGAGAGGCGATGATGGGGCATTCGACATAGGGGCTGAAATAGAAGAAGCCACAGTGGATGAAGATGACATAGGAAGGGGCTGCTGCGGCTGAGAAGACGGCATTAATGGTTGAAGTGTTGTCATGAAAGGTGATGGTGTCGGAATTCGCATGGAAGATGATGCGGACGAAGGCAAAGGTGAACTAAGAGGAGGAAATAATACAGGGAATGGTGTTAGTGATGGCTGCTCTGCTAAGGGTGATGGTTGTGAAGGCCGTGGCTGCTGAGATGATGGCGTAGTATGTAGAACCCCAAAAGGCAGATCATTACTGGACTGGACAACTGTGATAGGTATTACTGAGGGTTGTGACTGCTGTTGCGATGGGATGCGCAATACTTCTAAAGCGAGATCATAAATACCTAACATTGATGGATTAGGTTCTAACCTTATTCTGTTGACAAGGCAGCTTGTTATATCTGCCACTTGAGGGTTAGTTAAGTTGGGAAAATGCTCGCGTGTTAATTCCTGGATAGTGCATCTGTCTACAGATCCTTGACCTCTTATTTGTAGAAATGCGAACCAACCTACCCTATTCGCAAATTCTCGCTCAATATTCATAATCACCTCATTACTTTTTATGTTTTATTTATATCGTATTTATTAACTTTAAATATGTTAAACAAATATGTAGATTTTTTGCAAGGGGAAAAAGAAGGTAAATTTTTTTTGTGATCGCTCCCTGCAAGGGAGTGATCACATGTCTTTATTCAACGGCACTTCGCTTGCGAGACGCTGTCGCATACGATACCCCAAAGATCGCAATGAGCCCCGCGATAAAACCTGGAATCATGGCGGGGATTTCGCCTGGGATGGGAAGACTTGTCCAGATAGAGGCAATAATGCCCCCTGTAAGGATACCAGCGATAGCCCCAGTACGAGTGACATTTTTTGAGTAGAGCGAAGCGATCATAAGGGGAGCGGAAATACAGCCAAGGCCTGTCCAGGCATAGCTGACAGTGTCCATAATGGTAGTATTATGTGACGACGCAATGAGAAAAGCAGCTACTGAAAGCACCACTAACGCTATACGAAAGACAATAACCTCACGCTTTGAGCTTGCATGTTTGTTAAAAAGCTGCTTATAAATATCTTCAGTGATATTCGATGCGGCTACAATAAGTTGAGAGTTCATTGTGGACAGTGTTGCCGCAATTACGCCGCAGAGCACAAGCCCTGCTGCAAATGGGTGCAACAAATCATCAACCATCTGAATAAAAATAAGTTGTGGATTGCTGATTCCGTTTTGAAAATATGCGATACCAATCATGCCAATGGCCCCCGCGGCAAAGAGTGCTAGAGTTTCCCAGCTAATGCCCAAATACTTGGCTTTGGTAAGCTGTTTAGGATCATTAATACCCATAAATTTCGTCACAATATGTGGCATGCCAAAATAGCCCAGACCCCATCCAAGAGGATAGAGAATTTCCCGAGCATTATCCGGAAAGAGAGAAAGAGAAATTCCCTTAGCTGTAGCAATATTCGAGATTGCACTCCAGCCTTCAATTTTAAAGAATGCAAGAAGAGGCACTATACAAATAGCCAATAAAAGAAAAATTGCCTGGAAGAGATCCACCCATGCAACCGACATAAAGCCACCAATACATGAGTAGACAAACATAGCTGCTGTTGCGATACTAATACCTACCATATAGTCAATATGGAGCCGCTCGAAGAGAATTCCAAAAGTAATCATCCCGGCTGCTAGATAATATGTTAAAAAAAAGAGTGATAATAAGGCTAAGAGGACGCGTATGGTGCCTTTCGTATCATGAAAGCGGCGAGAAAAAAAGGTGGGGAGGGTGTAGGCGTTGTATTTTTCTGTTTCGATACGAAGTTTGGGGGCGATGAAGTGCCAGTTGCAGTACATTCCCACAATGAGTGATACTGCAATCCAGAGCTGTGGCAGCCCGAAGAGAAAGAGCTGCATGGGGAAGGCCATAAACAACCAGCTCGACATATCACTTGCCTGTGCAGAGAGTGCTGTGACCCAGTAATTAAGCCCTCGACTGCCTACCAACATATCTGAAGCAGTAGGTTTTTTTTTGCTTACCAGGAGGCCAATAAAAAGCAACCAGCAAAAATACAGGACAAACGCAATAGCATATTCAATCTTCATGTGCGAAGTGTATCAAAAACCACGCTAAAAATCAAGAGCGGTTGTGTTTATTGCTTTTGCCGCTACGTAATGCCGTCTGTCTTTCTCGTATCCTGTGCTCTAAATTCTGTAATTGCGTAAGCTGTGTTGTTTGATGAGGTACTTCTGTTATCAAACGTGCATGCATGAAGTAAGTTACTTCAAGCAAAGTGGACAGTGAACTCGAGGACTCTGGTAGCGCGTGTTCTGGGGTATTTTCGATAAACTCATGTACAGTATTTAATATGTCAGTTTGTACTTGAGTGAAACTCTGAATGGGCGGCAATATTCTAATAGAAGCGAGACATTCTTGTATTACTCGCTGTGTTGCAGTTGATAATGATGTTCTCGCACTATCTATGAGATTCAATAGAGTTTTTAAGGATACATACGTGGCTATTTCCCAAGGCAGGTAATATAGTAACTTTGCTAAGGTTTGTAGAACTCGTTGTCGCAGTACACCTAAGATAGCTTGGTACGTACTTTCATGAGTTTTTTGGTTTAGATGCATAGCAGTCAAGCTGTTTGGAATTGGGTTAAAGAGTTCTGATAGAATATTACTAAAAGCATCTATGTATATTGGGGAAGAGCATATTTGGGGGTTGAATACGAGACGACCGAGTATTTTTAAAAATTTTTTATGATCTGCATCTATGTTTCTTATGTGCTCTTCATGAGAATGCAGTAACTGAGCTGCCTGAAATTGTACTGCTTGGGATTGTACTGTTTGGGATTGTACTGTTTGTCTTGGTACAGAAGCTATGTATGTGCGCAATACGTGCTGCACCTCATCGGATATGCTTGTTTCACAGGTCATTCTTTCACAAAAAAGTGTTAATAAGTCCTTGAATGCAGTATCAATGCTATACCGCATCGCCCTTAATTGTAAAGGCAGCTGAGGATTCGCATAAAATCTGTCATTTATTATAGTCTGCTGCTTGATAATTATTTGGGATATATGTGACCAGAGTTGGTTGCTTGGAAGTTCTACGTATCGATTATATTGCTGGACTGGGTGTCTAAGCAGAGTGAGCTGGGATTGTAATTGTAACAGAACAACCAATTCAATTCTTTGTATGTTAACGTAGGTAAATAGAGAAAAATTAGGAGGGAGTATACACTGTAGTACAGCTTCTGGAATACCTGAGAGTAGCTGTGTAAGGTTTTCTATTTGTAGACGCAAGTCATAATTGTTTACGAGGAATTGCAAATAATGTGTAGTTTGGTCTCTAATATGGCTGAGTGGTTGTGATATCATTGCATTGAGCTCTTCTCTTGCTTGATGTATAGATTGGAGCTTTTCGCATACAATCCTAGACGTGTCTTGTAGCAATTGCTGTAATACTGCGGTAAGCGATTCTCGCTGTAGGTATTGACATTCGGTTTGTAAATATTGTGTTAAGAAGTAGGGCTGGTGGCGTGTACGTATTCGTATGAGGGCTTCTAGTGCATCAAGGTGGACATGCTCTTCAGTGCTTAGTGTATTTTGAGGTTGTAGTATTCTAGATCGAAGTTCCTGCATTGTATTGTCTGTAATTGTATCGCTATATTGCCGGGCGAATTGCAGGTTCCGAGTAGTAATAGCTACATATTCTTCGTGTAACTCTTCTAATCGCATAAGCGGAGCTGAGAGGGGAAAAACAGTAGAAAAATTTACAAGCAATTGGCGGATTTGTTGCAATAATCCTATTTGGTGAAGGAGATTAGGCTGTGTAACTGGTTGAGTTGAAAGCTGAACAGTTGCAGGCATTTGCAATAACGATACTTGACTTGTGGTTGATGTGCTTTGCAGGTTGAGTTGAGATGAAAAACTTGAAGGCAGAACAGTTTCAGGGATGTACGATAACGATACTTGTACAGGCATTTGCGATGACGATACTTGACTTGTGCTTGATGCAATATGTATAGCGTGTTGCGATAGTTGTGGCGACTGTTGGAACAAGATAGTTTTCAAAGTAGAAAGGTTGGATACATGTGCCATCAGCGGCTGAATGTTGTTCGGGAGAGAATAAGAAGACCCTGATGTTGCAGACTGTTGTGCTTGCTGAAATGCGCGTAATACGCGCTGCACATGCGCTGCTATACGCCCTTGTTGTGATTGCTCTCGATTACAGAAGTACTGTGATTGTATTTGACAGCTTGGTGCATTATGTACTTGGTGTGTTAGCTGATTATTGTGAGAATGCAGGCAATAATGTTCTCGATCGCTCATATATTCAGAAATTTGATCAATATTTGTGGTGATCTCTGATGTCATAACCGTGAATTCTCCTTGTACGCTAGGACGTACATATAGTTTAAATTAAATATATTTTTTTTATTAGTTTTAAGGATTATATCAAAGCATGCAAGTTTTATGCAATAATAGAAATACACAGACAGCAATTGCGGAATCGTAGGTTTCGTTCACTCAAAATTGCTGGTGATCTGCAATGTTGGCTAAAAAAACACTTCATAAATATCTCTAAATAGGAAATAATATACCTAGGGCGATAGTCTTTTTCGTTTTTCGGCCAAAATGCGATAGCCCTGGTAAAGGCCCGTAGGGCCGAAATGTGTTATTTTTTATTGATCTACCCTCGTTTTAGGAGCGGTTGACTACACACAAAACTATGCGTAAGCTTCCTATCGGTATTGATGATTTCAAAGAAATCATAGTAGATAAATATCTCTACGTTGACAAAAGCCTGTTTATCAAAGAACTCCTCGATTCTGGAGCAGAAGTCACACTTATTACTAGGCCTAGGCGCTTTGGGAAAACATTGAACCTTTCAATGCTTAGGTATTTCTTTGAAAAGACAACTTCATCGCTCGCACCTCTCTTTGATGATCTTCATATTGCAAAGCATCCTCAATGCATGGAGCACCAAGATCAATATCCTGTAATTTTTCTTACGTTTAAAGGTATTAAAGGAGAGACATGGGAGGTAAGTTTTGATAAGATAAAGTGGCTCATTGCCGATGAATTTCGACGACATAACTACCTGCTTGAAAGCTCTGCCCTAGATAAATATCAAAAACGAGATTTTGAAACAATTATTGACCGTACGGCAGATAGAGTGGCATATGAACTCAGTTTGAAAAACCTTACTGCATATCTTGCGAAGCACCATAATCAAAATCCCATCGTTTTGATCGATGAATATGATGTACCCATGCAAGAAGGTTTTAAGCATAAATACTATAAACAGCCGACACTCTTTATGAGCTCATTCGTCGGTGATGGATTAAAGGGAAATGAATATCTTAAGTTTGCGGTTGTTACTGGCTGCATGCGTATTTCTGAAGAGAGTATTTTTACTGGGTTCAACAATCCACGAGTATGCACCCTGCTCGACGATGCTTATTCAGATAAATTCGGGTTATTAGAGATTGAGGTAAAATCAATCTTAAATGAGTGTGACATTAAATCTTGTCGTGAAACTTGTTTGGGAGATATTCGTGCGTGGTATTATGGTTTTTCAAGCGGCCACAGCACTATCTATAACCCCTGGGCAATCCTTAATTTTATTGATAGCAAATGCGTATTCGATGCCTATTGGGTTAACACAAGTAGCAACGATATTATTAATGATCTTATCAAAAATAGCAAAGAGGACGTGAAAGAAGAAATTGGCCAGTTATTGCAGGGGAAAACGATTAAGAAACGAGTGGATGAAAACATTGTCTTTAATGATATTTGTAAAACAGAAACTGCATTATGGAGTTTCTTATTATTTAGTGGCTATCTTTCATTCAAGAATCTTCACCTTGACGGCAATTTTCGCTACGCTGATTTCTTCATTCCAAACAGAGAAATTGCTTCCATCTATGAATCCACCATATTGAGTTGGTTCCAGCAGGATACGGAATATGACGATATGCTGGGGTTTCTTGTGCAGGGCGATATTACCCAATTTACCGAATCATTCGAAAAATTTGTTATAACAAGTTTTGGGTATTTTGACGTTGGTGGCCAAAAAACTGAAAATCAGGAAGCCGGAGCTCAAAAAGAAAAAGAACACCCAGAAAAATTCTATCATGCGTTTGTCTTGGGGCTACTCGCATCTCTTACCAAAACCCATTACATTACATCCAATCGTGAAGGTGGCCTTGGGCGCTACGATGTGATGATGGCCCCCCATGATGTAACAAAACCTGCAATCATTATAGAATTTAAAAAGGTTAACCCAAAGAAGCGTGAAACCCTCGAAATAGCAGCAGCAAGTGCCTTACAACAAATTGCAGATAAACGATATGCTGTCGAGCTCCAACACAAAGGTTATACCCATATTATACCCCTAGCCATTGTCTTCGAGGGGAAAATGGTGTTGGTGCGTGAAGGGGTGTAGAGGAATTAAATGTATGTACGCTATTTTCGCCATGTGCACTTTTCCGTTAGGAAAAGTCGCACATGGCGTTAACTAAATATTCTTGATTACGGGATTGTACTCATTCGCCATTTCAAGGTCCATGGCCTTATTCATGACTTGTTCCAGGGTAGTAATAAGCGGAAGATCTTCATGATAGACAAGGTGATTTTCCCCTTTAACGGCATTGATGACATCGAATAATCTGAGAGTTTCAGGGTTTTTTGCAGGAAAAAGTGCAACACTTTTTTTCGGGAGTTGCGCTTTTGTAAGGATGCGATTGGCAACCAACTCTTCGACCAATTGTGAAATAAGTCGCATAGGAAGTTTACATGTGGCAGCAAGCTCTTCAATGGTTGGAGCAGCTTTTTCTTGGACAAAGGCGTCAACTGTACATTTTGTAATCGTAAGTAGTATAAGTTCTTTTTCGAAAGGTGAAAGGGCATGAAGGCGGCTTGCAAGCTTTGTCTCCCAAAAACGCTCTTCATGAATCACTACAATTTCGGCACCTATTAAAAAAATAATCCAGCTCCAATACATCCATACCAAAAAGAGCGGAAGCGCTGCAAAGCTTCCATAAATGGCCCCATATTTGCTTACTGCCACTTGGATGCTAATGTAGAAAGCTTGCAGGAGCTGAAAAGTAACCCCTGCACAGATACCAGCAAGGATCGCACTCTTTATTTGCACCTTAGTGTTGGGCATAAATATGTAGAGGAACGTGAAAAGCATGGCACTGATAACATAGGGAATCACTCCTATGAATTTAAGCATGAGCGGCGTTACCTGACCGATCCAACTAAATGCAATGGAAAGTGATTCAAGAGACGTGCTAAGGAAGATAGCAAAACTACTCGAGAGCACAAAAAAGATAGGGCAGATAAAAAGTATGGCAATGAAATCTGTAACTTGCCTAGAAAGTGGCCGAGCTTCTCGTATCCCCCACATGGCATTCAGCGCCCCTTCAATAGTTCCTAAAAGCCGTAGCACCGTGTACAAGAGCGTGACAATACCAATGCCTGCGATAACACCGCCTTGGGTTTGTCCTAAAAGCGAGTTACTAAATTGAATAATATACTGGATGGTTTCTTCTTGATTATGGAACTCGCGTCTGAGAGTGTCTTCAAGAATGCGCTGAATGCCAAACCCCTTAGAGATCCCAAACATGATGGCAAGCAAGGGAACAATTGCAAGAATAGAACTATAGGCAAGAGAAGAGGCTCTCAAGCCACACAGATCACTCTTAAAGCGAAAAATAATAATACGAAGTATTTGATACGCTTTTTTCACGCTATCCTTTGATTACTGCACAAGGCTTGAGGCGAGCAACCTTTGTAGCAATACCTGCTTCATGTACACAGTCAACAACTAACTCCACATCTTTGTAAGCAAAAGGGGCCTCCTCTGCCAGTCCGAGCATAGATCCCGCACGCACATGAATACCACTCTTCGTAAGATCATCAAGGAGCTCACGTCCACCTATTTTTTTCTTGGCAGCTGTCCGCGACATCGCCCTTCCAGCACCATGACAGGTTGATCCAAATGATTTTTTGAGTGATTCTTCATTGCCGGCAAGAACATAAGAAGCTGTTCCCATACTGCCAGGGATGAGCACAGGCTGATCATGAAAGGCACGTGTTGCCCCTTTTCTATGGACGAGGAGCTTTTTCTTCTGCCCATCGACCTCATATTCTTCAATTTTGGCAATATTGTGGGCCACATCATAGAGAATTTGGAGCTCTTTATGCGTCTTGCCAAACTCTTCTTTCCAGGCTTGTCGTATTTCCCAGGTAATCATTTGCCTATTGGCCCAGGCAAAATTGGCGGCAGCATTCATAGCGTGAAAGTAATTCTGTCCCTCAACGGATGAAAAAGGCACTGAGGCAAGTTCTCGATCAGGAAGCTGAATGCCATATCGGGGCATCGCTTTTTCCATGAGACGGATGTAATCCGTTGCCACCTGATGCCCCATACCTCGGGATCCCGTATGAATGAGCACCACTATCTGCCCTTCAAATAAGCCGTAGCGCTCTGCCATATCATCGTCAAATATTTTCTGTACAACATCCACTTCAACGAAATGGTTGCCAGCGCCCATGGTGCCAAGTTGCTGAGCACTTCGCTCTTTGGCGTGCTGGGAGACCATATCGGGATCAGCATCTTCAAGGCAGCCGTTTGATTCGCAGTGCTCGGTGTCTTCTGCCATGCCAAAGCCTTGCTGAATAAGCCATGCGGCTCCTTTTTTTAGCACATTATCGAGATCTTGGGGATTAAGATTAAGCTTGCCACCGCGGCCAACGCCTGAGGGGATCCATGCATAGAGCGCGCGCGCGAGCTTTTCAAGATGGGGCTCGACTTCCTTGTAGGTTTGCTCGGTTTTTAACAGCCTGACGCCGCAGTTAATATCATAGCCAATACCGCCAGGGGAGATAACACCATCTGGCCATGCAATGCCTGCAACGCCGCCAATTGGAAACCCATAGCCTTCATGGGCGTCTGGCATAGCAAGCGCTGCACCCTGTATTCCAGGCAGAGTGGTTACATTGACGAGCTGCTCAAGGGTGCGGTCATTAAAGAGAGAGTCAATCATCTCCTTCGTGGCAAAAAGGCGTGCCGGCACGCGCATGTCACTTCGAAACGAAGCGGGAATCTCCCATAAATAGGGGGCAAGTTGCTGGAGAGCCTCTTTGGGGACGGAATCTTGTTTCATATATCAAACACAATAATAGTTTGAAGAGTATTTGGGTCGATTTTGACAATGTCAGCTTCATGATAGGTGACTGCTTTGACATCTTTTTCAAAATACTCAACCTTGGTAGCGCCTATTGTAGCAGCTATACTATTTTCAGTAAGCGTCATTTGGGTAATTTTTGTAAAGAGCGCTCCATGAATATGTGAAAGTGTAAGTACTTCAGAGAGAAAATCAATGAGTAGTGAGGTAATCGAAGAGCTTTCTATAGATATATCACAACTAATTGTTATGTTTTCTTTATTTTCTGAATGAAGCAGTGTGGCCATACCAAGGACAGCTCCCTGGAAGAGCTCTTCGAGGGTTGTCGCAGTAACCTGCAAACGAACATCTGCAGTGTGATCTAAGAGAGCATAGCTGTACATAGTGTTGTATATTTTGGACCTGTGTTCAGGATTTTAGATTCAATTAGGGAAATCCCATTGACCTGTACTGTGGAGGCCTCTTTTGGCAGCAAAAGAGGCGGCAGTTGTATTGTGTCATTCATAAAAAACTGGCGCAAGCGTGTCAGTGTGCAGTGTGCAATAGGTGTGCGCTCGTTTTTTTCTAATGAAACAATGTCATGCAAAGCCTGTTCAAGGCTATGCACAAGGGATACAAAAGGCTCTGAAGGCTGGCAGGTTGCCCAAATCATGCGAGGGTGACGTGTCTCGGGAAAAAAGCGTATAGCTTCAAAGGTAAGAGTAAAAGAGGGGAATGAGGTTATTTGAAGGCGCTGTATAAGTTCTGGAATGAGGGATACATCGGTGTCACCAAGAAAGAGTGTTGTAATATGGAGGTTTTCTTTTTTGCAAAAGCTACTGTGGGCAAGCTCGGGGATTGTCTTGCGTATATGCTGCATATAGCTATCGAGGGCCTCTCTCAGAGGCTCTGGAAGCTCAATGGCAATAAAAAGGCGTTTTGTTTCCATGGTGTAGGTGTTGTAATAATGTCATGTGCAAATTTTCCTGCCGGAAAATTGCACATGACATTTTATTTATGCTCCATAACCTGACGTTTTAATAATTGTCGCTCTTGATGTGCCTTCACTTTACGTGAGAGGATACAAACACTTGCATGTGCCCGCTGTCTGCTTCTTTTTGGCCGGACTACAATCTCGATATCGCGGCCAAGCATTACAAGAAAATGCATGAGCATTTCAATGGAAAACAAGTCTAAATATCCACTCAGCAAAGAAGATACCCGAGGTTGTTCTACGCCTATAATTTTTGCAGCTTGTGCTTGTGTAAGGTGCCTGTTTTTAATGATTTTTGCAATTTCTATCACTAAATCAGCCTTTACTAGATCTTCTTCTGCATTTTCAAAGCCCAAATCATTAAAAACATTTTTACTACCTATCTCAAATTCTACCAATTCTTGATTTTTTTTATTTTTCATAATTTAAATTTCCGTTATGTATATAATAAGCATCACGCAACCGACTATTAATTAAGTCGAGTTCAATCTTTGGTGTTTTAATTCCACTTTTTGATTTTTTCTGGAAAACATGTAGAACATACACTGCTTCTTGAAATTTCACAGTATATACTCCTCTATACGTACCATAACCGTCGCTTTTTACGATCTCAAAAACACTCGCTCCACCAAATCCCAAAAGAGGTTTTGCATCATCATCTTTCATACCTCGTTGTGCAATGTTGAGGGAATAGCCTATTGCTTTCTGTATTTCTCGGGGAAGATTTAATAAATCTTTTTTGCTCGATCCCACCCAAACAAGCGGTTTTCTAGATGGATTCATGCTTTACCTTTTTCTCTGAGTATATAAGTACTTGTATATTTTAGTCAATTTTTTTTCCATACCTTGCCATTAGGTCTTGCACAATTTTTTATCAGCTTGCTTGAATTTGAAATATAAGCTCACAGTTTTTTCGGCAGCCTTTTTTGCGACTTTTTGCAAAAAGGTGTAACGCTTTCTGATATTTTGTCTAGCTATTTCGCTCAGTCCACTCTTAGTGATATTATAACACAAACTGTAACGAAATTTATCCTGGTAAGGGTAAAACCAAATAAATGCGCGTGTGGCCAGTATTCTATTATACCTATCAACAACGGTCTTAATGATCGTAAAGATCAGCATTTTTGAGCGAGAGGAAAAAGGCTTGGATTGTGATCGTAGCACATACGTTGCATCTAATTCACAATGTTTGTCTGCTCGTATAGCAAAAGGGGTAGGTATGTGAAGACACGATAATCCAGATAACTCTTCTTTTCTTTTAGCATCCCGATTATATCTCCAAATATTTTCTGTCATTTTCTGTAATGCAGGATGCCAGAGAGACATCGGAGAAAGATTTTTCACTTCACACTTGAGCGTCCTATTATTGTCTCTTTCGAATAGAATACATGCATTTTTCTTTTCAATAGTAAATGCAAGGTCTCCAGCAAAAACACGTTCATTAACTGGTTTGGTATAATTATTGCGCTGTCTGCAGCACGCATCTGCGGATTTCGTGCCTGAATATTCTAGGAAAGGGGTGAACTTCCCAACACATACATCCACCTCCAATGGTCGCGTATGCGGATGCGCAAGCAAACGAATTTTATACTTTGACAAAAAGCGATATCCTGCCGGCTGCAGAATGAATTTTTGTTTGTGATGATGCTTTGCATACAACATAGGTGCACTCTCGCAAATAGAAAGCAGCAGACCTGCTGCAAAGAGCATATTTTTTATCTTCACCATACACATGCCTCCAACGTAATGTAACGCGATGCGTTAATGTACTATCAGAGTACCATATTGTTTATTTTTGCACCTGTAAAAAAATGCGATCGAAATTTACAAATGAGATGACTTATCTGCAAAGATATTGCCTTCCACGAAGGCATGAGGGGATGCATGTAAAAATTTTCCTTTCATCTTTTTCTCCTGCACTGTTCATTATTTTACACTGTTCATTATATATTGAACAGTACTATTCATACGTCTAATAGCCTTGGACACATGCATCCTGCGAAGTCTCCACAGTGGCCTGAAAGGCCACAATTATTAATTCCATAAAAGCAGTATTTAATTATATAAATTTCGGTTTTTTAAAAAATTGGCAGCATCATCATTTACAGCACCATTGCATTAAATAATAAAAAATGATACGATTTTTCACGCGTAACTAAACGCATAAAAAATAAAAACAAAGTAAAATTTTGTTTTAAATTAAATAAAATAGCTGCGTGCAAAATTCGAAAATCAGAATTTTGCGCAGCGCAAAAAGGAGATTACTTTTTATGACAGGTACTTTAACAAGTGGCGTTGGTACAGAAATCAGCCCCGTTGGAATGATGTGGAATTTTGGTGGCGCTTGTGTGTATTACAAACACATGGAATATGTTGGCAAAGGTATGATCGGCCTTGGTTATGGTGTGAGTGGGCTGATGTATCACGGTGGAAATGGTCTATACGAAGCTCTCAGAAACTGGGATATGAACAACGTTGAAGCACAACGGCATTTCACAGAATTGAGATCAAGTACGAAACTTGCTGCAATTAGCGCGGCTCAAGTCGTAGCCGGCCTAGGACTCAGATGGCTCGCGTCTAGAGCGCTCTCACCATCTATGACCTTAAGCATTGAATCACTTGGAACAAGCATTAGAGTGTAACTAACACGATACATGTCACCTGCAATTCTCCTTTCTATGAAAGGAGAATGCAGATGACATGTATTACTCCTTCTTTTTCGGAAACGGAAACCGTTTAAAATCTTCGGCAATATAGGTGTTCGGGAACACCCGTGCAGCTTCATCTTGAAGCTCTTTTAAGTTAAGATAGCGCGCTGAGAAATGAGTCAGGATGAGTTGTTCAACACCCGCTTTTTTCGCAATAGTCGCCGCATCTTTAGCAGTCAGGTGGCGATGATCGTAGGCAAGCTCCCTTTCACTATCAAGATAGGTGCTTTCACAGAGTAAAATTCTTGCGCCTTTGGCAATATCAATAGCTGCTTGGCATGGGCGTGTGTCGATGACTACAGCAATAGACTCACCATGACGTATATGGCTGACATCATCGAGATGAACGGTTTTCCCATTCACAACCAGCTGTCCGGCACTTTGGAGCTGGCGCACAAGAGGGCCAACCACTTGATGGGCTTCGAGTTTGGCAGGATCGAATTTGCGGCTATCTCGCTCGGTCACACGAAAACCAAGTGTATCGACACCATGGTCAAGAAATATGGCCTCAATACAAAAATGCTCGTCTTCAGCTATTATCTGTACACCAGTGCCTGTTTTTTCTATAGGATGCTCTATCACTTGAATCGTTTCATGATATATCGTACCATAGCGTAGTCGATCGAAATATCGCTTTCCACTCGCAGGATAGTAACAATGAATAGGATGCTGCACCTTATCCAAATTTAGACGCATGAGCATAGAACCAAGGCCAAGGCAGTGGTCACCATGAAAATGCGATATAAAAATGCGGCTCACCACCGTTGGGGCAATATCGGCAAAGATAAATTGGCGCTGCGTTCCTTCTCCAGGATCGAAAAGCAGCCCTTCATCATTCCAACGGACCAAATAGGCACCGTGATTACGATAGCGTGTGGGCTGCTGACTTGAGCAGCCTAAAATAATAAGGTCGCGTATACTCATAAAAAGGCCGTGACAAAAATTCCAAAACCAGGGATAAAGAAGAGGTGCTTGCAGAATTCGCTTTGGAGACAAAATGCGATGATTTTGACGATGGGAGAAAACTTTTGCAAATCGACATACTCCGCCTTGAGTAGGCGATTTGCAAAAGTTTTTTACCAGTGGCAAAAGCGCGAATTTTGACCCAAATCGGAATTTTGCAAGCACCTCGGAAGCTATTCTATACTAAGAAGGAGTTCTTATGCAATTTGATTATCAACTTATGGACGTACGACAAAAGCTTGCCAATCTACCAGGAGTAGACAGCACCATACAACAAAATGTAAGCACATGGCTGCAAGAAGGGTATGATATAAAAACCAGACAAGCAATAGAAGAAATGATTGAACATGATCCACACGAGCTTATCGATGCCTTTTATACCAATCTCAGCTTTGGTACTGCAGGCCTGAGAGGCATTATGGGCCCTGGTACGAATCGCATGAATGAATATACTGTTCGAGCAGCAACACAAGGGCTTGCAAACTACTTAAGGCAGGTTTTTGGCAGCACGCATATACGTGTGGCAATTGGCTACGACTCACGGCATCACTCCCAGGAATTTGCCATGGAAGCGGCCAGAGTGCTCGCTGGCAATAAGATAGAGGCCTGTATTTTTGAAGAGCTGCGCCCGACACCTCTTGTCTCTTTTGCATGCCGCCACAAGAAATGCCAAGCAGCCATTATGATAACCGCATCACATAATCCTCCGAATTATAATGGCTATAAAGTGTACTGGGATGATGGCGGGCAAGTAGTTGCCCCACACGATATTGGTATTATTAATGAGGTAAAAAAAATTACGCATGTTGCACAGGTAGTCGTAGGGCCGGCAAATGATCCACTCATCACCTACATGGGCAAAGAGGTGGATGACGCCTATCTGCAAGCCATCAATCTTCTCCAGCTCTATCCCGAAAAGAGGGGAGCAAGCGAGCTAAAAATCCTCTATTCCAATTTGCACGGAACAGGCATTACCATTGTGCCACGTGCTCTCGAGCGATTTGGCTTTTCTTCGCTTTATTATGTTCTGGAGCAAAAAGAGCCTGATGGCGATTTTCCTACCACCAAGGCACCAAATCCCGAAGAGCCTGCTGCACTTGCATTAGGAATGCAGCAACTTTTGAATAATGCCTACGATATTTTTATTGCAACAGATCCTGACTGCGATCGCATGGGTGTTGTGGTGCGCCATAACAATAAGGCTGTACGCTTGACTGGAAACCAAATTGCTGCCATTTTTGCCTACGGTATATGCCACGCACTCACTTTGCAAAAACGCATGCCTCCAAAGCCCGCTTTTGTAAAGTCACTCGTTACAACAGATCTTTTAGAGAGTATTGTGAAGGGCTTTGGCGCACATTGTTTTGATGTGCTCACGGGCTTTAAATATATAGCGCAAAAGATACGGCAGTGGGAGAGTGGGCAAGGTGCAGAAAACTATGACTTTGTTTTTGGCTGTGAAGAGTCGTACGGGTATCTACGAGGCAGCTACGCCCGCGATAAAGACGCTGCAGAGGCCTCCTGTCTTATCTCGGAAATTGCCTTGCAAGCAAAACAGAAAGGCAAAACACTTGTTGATCTTTTAGATGATATCTACGCCGAATATGGCTACTTTTCAGACCATCTTTTTACACTTGTCTTTGAAGAAAGCAAAGCCGGAAAAGAGGCCATGCAAAATGTCATGAAACAGCTTCGCAGCCAGCCACCGCACACGATAGATCGCTTCCAGGTCACCAAAATGCTGGACTTCCAGAGTGTAGAGTGTATTGATTTTAAAACAAATAAAAGAGATAAGATAGATTACCCGAAAGCAGATATGGTGATTTTTGAATTAGGCAGTATGGGTAAGGTGGTTTGTCGGCCCTCGGGCACGGAGCCAAAGATGAAAATATACATTATGCTTCATGGGGAGAAACCTGAGGGCACAAAGTTAGATCTTGAAAGACAAATAAAAGAGGCTGAAAATACAGCTCAGACTATATATTCTTCGCTACCTCTTGCAAACAAATAAGGCAAAAAAATGACAATAAAATATTTAAAAAACATTTCGCTTTTGGTATTTTTTTTGTGTTTTCTTATATCCAGTCGTGTAGAAGCTGTCTGGAATCTTCCTGCAGTGCCTATATCATCTACCAACTCGAGTAATCCTGAAATAGGCATAGATGCCTCTGGCAATGCGGTTGCAGTCTGGCAGGAATCAGACGGCTCTAATACCATTATTATGGGTGCGACCCTGCCTTTTAATGGGAGCTGGACAACCCCTGTGACGCTCTCTTTATCTGGCGAAGATGCAAGCATTCCACAAGTGGCCGTTGATCCTCAAGGCAATGCTGTGGCTGTATGGAAGCGATCAAATGGGACAAATACTGTTATTCAAGGTGCCGTCCTCCCTTTTGGAGCATCGAGCTGGACTCCCACAGCTGACCTTTCGCTTCCTGGCAAGGATGCAGATGTGCCTCAAGTTGCTGTCGACCCAAATGGTAATGCAGTGGCAGTCTGGGCTCGATTAAACAGCTTGGGCCGTGAGGTAACGCAGGGGGCAATTCTTGCCTTTGGCAGTCTTGTCTGGACACCTACTTCTGATCTTTCTGCCTCAACAGATGATACTTTTGTTCCCCAAGTAAGTGTTGATGCGCAGGGTAATGCTGTGGCTGTATGGTCGAATGTGACGTCAGTAACCATTCAGGCAGCGACGCTTTCCTTTGGATCACTGGTGTGGTCTCCATTTACAACTCTTTCTGGCACGCAAGCAGGTGTTCCTGTGGTTGCGGTCAACGCAGGAGGATATGCCATCGCAGCATGGGGTATATTTAATGGCACAAATTTTGTTATTCAGTCAGCAACACTTCCCTTTGGAGGTAGCTGGAGCGCTCCTTTGACTGTTTCTGGAGCAGGGAATTCTTCAACTCCGGACGTTGCTATCGATACTGCTGGCAATGCTGTGGCAGTGTGGTTTAATAATATAGGCTCTGATATTTTTACCCAAGCTGCCACACTTGCCTTTGGCGCTTCGAGTTGGTCTGCCGTAACTACGCTCACAAATCCTGGTGAGCAAGCTTTCGATCAGCGAGTTCGAGTCGATGGTAGCGGGAATGCGATTGCTGTTTGGGACAATACTATCGGATCAGATACACTGATTCAGGCGGCTATGCTGCCAGCGGGAGGCAGCTGGAGTGTCGTGACAACACTTTCTTCTGTAGGTGAAGTTGCAGATTTTCCGCAAATTGCGATTGCACCGGCAGGGTATGCGGTTGTGGATTGGACTAATGAAACCCAAACGCGTATTTTTTCTATTACATGGACGGCGCCCCCAACAGTTACCAATGTAAATCCCGACCATGGACCAACCACTGGTGGCAATACGGTTATCATTACAGGAACTAATTTTACCAATGCAACGACAGTAAAATTTGGTGCCAATAATGCACTAAGCTTTACCGTTCTCTCACAAACAATGATCAGAGCAACAGTACCACCAGGAGCAGTGGGCACCGTCGATGTTACTGTCACAACACCTGCAGGCACTTCTGCGATCAATCCAGGTGATCACTATACCTATGTAATCGTACCTCCACCTCCTAAACCGCCCCATCCACCAAAGAATTTCCATGGGAAACTTGTAAAAAAACTACACCACCCTCATGGGAAGTATTTTTTCCTTACCATGTGGTGGACAAAACCACACCACCATTCCAATATTGCCTATTATCATATTTTGGAGAATGGTAAGGTGATCAAAAAAATTAAGGCGCATAAACCACATGTGTTCAGAAAATATGTACGCTCTTCCAAGCATTTGCACAAACGATATAAAATCGTCTCTGTGTCATTCCATCACCTGAAAAGCAAGCGTAAAAAGCTCAATGTGGTGAAGATTATACGATAAGTGATCGATCCCCCTTGCGGGGGACCGATCACTATAGTTTGTACCTTAGACCGCCACGGTAGTGGCATGTGCATCAGGCTAAGGCCATGGCTCTCACAGGCGTTGGCACATTTTTTTCACAGGGAGAGCGGCAGGAGAGGGCTTACAGAGAGAGCTTGTCAGAGGCGTGTGGGGTGCTAAAGGCATTGGTAATAAAGGTTTGGGCAGAGAGATTTAGAGAGAAAGCTAAGGGATTATTACGGGCTTATAAGAAGCACTAAAAATGCATCGAACATCCCAAACCGTCGCGGGTCTCTGTAGCTCTCCCTGTAAAAAAAAGCAACCATGGCCATAAACACCAACACCCCAAGCCCCCCTAACGCCTCTGACAAGCTCTCTCTGCGGCTATTCTCCTGTAGCTCTCCCTGTAAAAAAAAGCAACCATGGCTTGTATTAGTTATAACGTTTGTTATGCTAATATCCCTTAGCCTGATGCGTATGCGGTAGTGGCGGTAAGTGGCTAGCCCCGCGTGAAGCGAGAGCGCGCAAAGCGCGCTCAGAGCGGAACGTGGGGTCACTCACCCAGCGCAAAGCGCTGGGTGAGGTAGGGAAAAAATAGAGCTGCGGTAGCAGCGATAGAAATTATATTTTACCAAAATCCCTATACATCTTCATCTTCTTGCGCATGTGGTGAGCAAGAGGCAGATGCTTCATCAGTAGCAGAATAGATTGCTTGTACTGCACTGTCAACTAATTTTGTATCCTCACAACTACTTCTTGGGCCCTTTTGCCTTTCATAAATTTCATGCCAAATGGCATCGTGTAAAGCTTGAAGCTCTTTTTCTTTCATAGTGACACTCTCCTTAATGTAACAATTACATTGCATGGATAAAATGATACCATAGTGATCAGATTTTTTCACAGTGTGTAGATTGACTAACACCAAATAGGTACAATGGTTGATCATGAGGAAACAATGACAGAAGAAGCACGTATTCGAAAAACAACACCGCTACAGCTAGAGTTTGGAAGGCTCCTAAAATCAAAGCGTAAAAAAGCATGTTGTACACAAGAGAGCCTCGCAGAAAAAGCTAACATGACACACGGTTATCTCAGCTCTGTAGAGCGTGGTGAGCGCAATATTAGCCTCGGCAATATTGTAGCGCTTGCTACGGCACTTGGAATACCACCCAGAGAGCTCGTACCAAGCGTGAATGCTCTGGATATACTGCAGAGGAGACTTGAAATTGGACAGCGTATTAAGCGTAAAAGACAGGCCCTTGGATTATCACAAAAACAACTTGCCGAACAGGCTGAGCTAGATATTGCTGAGGTCGAGTCTATGGAAAAAGCTGGGATAATTTCAGGCCTCGAATGCCTCATTGCTATGGCACAGGTATTAAAAATACCACCCAAAGAACTTATTCCATAACTATTTACATTTATATTCATATCGTGTATAATTTTTTTGTGTTAATAAAACAATATAAAAAAGGATATTTTTATGAATAATTTAGAATCATGTAAAATAGAATCACATCTATTTATACCCCTGACATTGGATCCTGCAGAATATGCTAATCGATGTAGCATATCATATGATACGTTGTATACACTTGCGTATTCTAAGAATTTAGGGTATATGGAGTGTTGTGATGGCAAATTTTCACTGAGCGACCTTAAAAGGTAGGTAGAACAAGAGAATACTTGTCCTTGTTGCCGACGTGCAGCTGCAATACGGGATATTGTTCCTGTCTTTTTAGCCCCTCCACGGCAGTCTCAGCATAGGAAAAGAGAACATGAGCATATCTCGTGTAAGAAGTTTCCTAATGCTGAGGATAGCTTGGTGAGGCGTATAAAGATCGCAGCAGCAATAAGAAAAGCGTTTCGCGATCAGGAGTACGCACGACGTCGTACTTCCGTACCTATGCCTACTACCTTACCTACGCCTAGTACCTTACCTACGCCTACTACCGCACCTATGTCGACGCTTTGAGATAATGTTAAGCAAATTAAATTTTTAATTATATATATTTTCCGGGCCGCGCGGCGCAGAGCGTCCGCGAGGCCAACGGAATCATTAACCATCCCCATCCCTTAGCAAAAGCGGACATTTCTACTTAACGCCTACATTGTGTGATATTTTGCCTGTGTGATATTTTGCCTGTATCAAAATTTACACTTATTGTATAATAACATACGAAATTTAACAAACACCACAAAAAAAGTAAAATAAATGTTTAACTTAAATCACACTAGTAGCACATCTGATGTATCAGTAAGTGCGGCTTTAATTTCAGGCATGCCTGGACCCGTTTCATCGATTAACACCTCGATCCTAGAACCTGTACCGGCGATCGTGCTTAGGAGCACAGTATCCAGCTCATCTTCACCCAACTCAATAAGCAACAGAAAGACGGCATATATTGGTGGAATCAGGCATACCTTAGTTCTTCACGCATTATCACAAGCAGAACAACCTCTTGATGTACCAGAACTATGTGTACAGATCAAGCTGATGAACATGATTATAATCTCTGAAAGAACGGTCAGCAAAATAGTTACTAAACTTGTTATGGATAGAATGATTTGCCAAATATGGGATGGACATTGCATACGATACGCATTGCCTACGGTATCATCAAATGCAAACCCCTCGTCCTTATTTTTGGCAACCCCGTCAATATTCGCGACAAGTATTGGGTCGAGCACTTCGTTAAGTAGTAGCTCGAGCACAGCATCTATGTCTGCGGCCGTGCTCAGCAGCAGTGTAACCAGTGCTTCTAATCAGACGCTTCCTGCTATAAGTCCTTCGATGATCGCTTCATTGACTACGGCCGAGCTCTCATCGTCTGAGCCTGCAGTCCCGCTTAATAACAACGCATGTCAGAACGCACGCAATCAGACATATGATAAGAGAATCGTGCGTGAATTAGTTATTTACGTATTGTCACAAGCAAGAGAATCTCTTAAAATATCAGCACTCAGTAAACAAATCAAACTTAGGAACCGGGTTACAATTCCAGTAGACACACTCCAGGAGGTGCTTCATCGTCTTGTTACCGAGAATGTGATTGACTCAATAGGGTACGGATCCAACACACGCTATGAATTGTAATAATAATTACATTACACCAGGTATACCACTGAGTGCCACTTTGGTTTCGAGTACTACTTCATCATCTTCAGCTATGGGGTCGCTCACTTCGACGAATAGTAGCTCGAGCACAGCATCTATGTCTGCAGGCGTGCTCAGCCGCAGTGTAACTAGTGCTTCTAATCAGGCGCTTCCTTCTACGAGTCTTGGAGTAGTCACTTCGTTGCCGAATGCCCCAAGCATAGCATCAAATACTTCTATCAAAACAATACATGCACGGCAGCTGATTTATTCAGCTTTCCAACAAAACGAGTTTCTCACACGACTAGAAGTAGGTCAACGGATTGAGCTAATGTATCGGATTACACTTTCCACATCAAAACTTTCGAATGGGCTTTCTTACCTTATGCAGAAAAAAATGATTTGTAAAGACCAGCTTTCTGGGGGAAAAAGTACACAATATACACTGTGTCCTTCTGTGGCTAACAATGAAGAGATACTATCGTTGTTGAATGAAGAAAGCAACCAATCCATTCTTCCAGCCATTCAACAATGGGAGCATGTGATATCTTCCTCGTCATCATCTCTTCCAATCGTTCCAGCAACGCCTGTCATTACATCGAGTAGTAGCTCAATCGCAGCGTCTGCGTCTGCGTCTGCGTCTGCCGTCCCGCTTAGTGGCAACGTAACGGATGTCGATCAATACTTTAATGAGAATTATTGGAATAAAAGCAATCTATAACCACCTGTTTCAGTCTTAAAAGACCTTCTGGGCTATACATATTTCGGCCCTACGGGCCTTTACCAAGGCTACAGACTGGTTTCGTGTGAATCCATGGCTTTCCCCACCTGGTTTCCCAGGGCATGCCCCTTTTTCTGTTTTTAATTTACATTAAGCTGTATTTTTGATATAAAAAAACTTTAATAAGAACAACCTTTAGAGGTGTTATGTCAAAGATCACTGCATGGGTCGCTGCAGGCCCAAAATCTACATTTATAAAACAAGAAATCGATCTCGGACCATTAGGCGAGGAAGAGGTGGAAGTCGCTGTTGCATATTGCGGCATTTGCCACTCAGACATTTCTATACTTAACAACGATTGGGGAAATTCAAAATATCCTGCCGTGCTGGGTCATGAGATTACGGGTCGTGTGGTTGCTGTTGGGTCAGCTGTGAAGGGGATCAAAGTGCACCAAAAAGTTGGCATTGGTTGGACTTCTGGCAGCTGCATGCATTGTCGACAGTGCATGTCAGGTAACCACAATTTTTGCTCGGAATCTATCGCTACTATAATTGGGCATAGCGGTGGCTTTGCCAGTCGTGTGCGAGCACATTGGGCTTGGACTATGCCAATCCCAGAGACACTTCCTATGGCAGACACAGGTCCGTTATTGTGTGGAGGCATTACAGTTTTTAATCCATTAGCAACATATAGCAAACCGACAGACCGCGTAGGTATTGTCGGGATTGGTGGACTCGGTCATCTAGCGGTCAAATTTGCTCATGCCTTCGGCTGCGAAGTGACAGCCTTTACATCAAGTGAAAGCAAGTTTGCAGAAGCGCGCGATTTTGGGGCCCACAATGTGGTCTCGAGTCGAGATTCTTCAGCTATTCAAAAGCTTGCGGGCACATTCGATCTTTTACTCGTTACTGTAAATGTAGCTCTGGATTGGTCCGCTTTTATTGCAGCCCTTAGCCCAAAAGGCCGTCTTCACTTTGTGGGGGCAGTGATGGAGGACATCCCAGTCAATATTTTTTCACTTCTGGTGGCTGAGCGGAGTATTTCAAGTTCACCCACAGGATCTCCTACAGCAATGGCTGCCATGCTGGATTTTGCCACGCGGCATACTATTGCGCCAAAAACCGAGCATTTTCCCATGAGTCAAATTAATACGGCTTTTGAACATCTTAAAGCTGGCAAAGCGCGATACCGAATCGTACTTGATGCTGATTTCTGAATCAACGTCATATGCAATTTTCATGCATGAAAATTGCCTATGACGTGAATATACCTCTGAATACAATTCTGAATGTTGCCAGATGTCCCACATGTTGCCTGAAGGGCAACAATGAGGGGGTGATTGCCTGACCCAGGGCGTTGCTCTGGGGGTTAGCAATGTTGCCTTTCAGGCAACATGATGGTGAAGCCATGGATTGGTAGAAAACTAGGCCGTAGCCCTGGTAAAGGCCCGTAGGGCCGAAATATGTATAGCCCGAGGTGCAGGAGCCCCAAGCCCACGATTCGCGTAAAAAGACGACGCCCTGAGAAACCAGGATGGTGAAGCCATGGATTGGTAGAAAACTAGGCCGTAGCCCTGGTAAAGGCCCGTAGGGCCGAAATATGTATAGCCCAGGGTGCAGGAGCCCTGAAGGGGCGACTAAACCCTGGGTGGCCAGGCCGAAGGCCTGGCCAAAAAACAAAATAATAGAGGCCTGTAAGGCCGACACAGGAAACCAGCATAACACAGTGTTGATCCTGGGAAAACATTATCTTTCCCTTTCAGCAAGTCGCACGTCTTGCGTGCCATAGTAGTCCTTTATGGCTCCCACTTTGGTTGGAGCCATACTGCTATAATCTGATCACCTTGCAGTGTGGCTATGCTATCAGGGGCAAATTCAAGCATTGTGACATTTTTGGTGACTGGATTTCCTAAGCATACCCATCCTGTTGTGTGATTAATATATACTGGCCATGGGTTTCCTTCGTTAAGTCTAGTTGAGATTCCTGGGATGATTTCTTTGTCCAAAATTACTTGTAAACCGCAGGGTATGTATTGTTGAGGTGTTTCATCTGTTTCTTGATAGTGAACTAACGGACAATATCCCCAAACATATAAAATTTTACCTTCATCATCAATTTCTAATTGAAGATAATTTATTAAAATCGAGGTAATACCAACATCAAGTGCAGACAAAGGCTCTGTGCCAAATGAACCCCATTCTTTGCTATAAGTTAATGAGGCATTTTTTGCTTTATGATCTCCCGGAAGTATAATAAATTTCATAACTTACCTGAAAATTCAACACTGAATTTTTTATTCATTATCGCAAAATCTCATTGATGAGGGATACCTATCTAAATAAAATCTTACATCATCGAAACTCACAATAACCTCTTTTTGTGTTGTCTCATCGAACAAGTTAGCAAGATCAAAGGGCGGGTACAGACCAAAAGCATTTCTTTTATGAGTTAAAAAACAAAAAAGACGGAATGTATGAGCTGGTGGCAGCATATGTTTTGGATCCCTTAAATCAAACAGGTTTTTTGTGCTTTTTGCTATGACAGAGTGAGTAGATGTTTTTTCTGGATAAGTCATTCTATTTTGTGAATAAAACAATGAAAAAGGCGTTAGAAAACCACGCTTTTCGAGCAACTCGCGTTCAACTAAAAATTCCCAATTTGATTCCAACCAATCTTCAATAAAATCTCCGTCATCATCCCAGTCATGATTTTCCATTAAATCATCGAGATGCGGCCAACAAGCATTTAGGAAATCCCTAAACTTGCGGATGTGATCCGTAATATCTATCGGTAAAAAATTCAAGGTATTCATCTAAGCACTCTAATCGTTTTTTTATCAATATGGTATTTTATTTTTTATTTATTTATTTTATATTTTTCAATTAGTTCTGGTTTATTAGATTTAAAATAATAATATACTTCGTGTCGAGCAATTGGGACCATTTTACTATAAATAATAGGATCGAACTTATTTCGTTGTGCCCAGATACTACCAACGGATTCGCCACAATGAGCGAATATAAATTCATCTTCAGTTTTATCAAGACAAATTTTAATCAGCGCTGCTAATGCCCGATCATCATCATATTCGCCAAGATACATGGCTGCATCATCTCGTTCGGCTAGGTCCGCGTTTTTATCAAATAAAATATCGATTAATAAATCTATTTGGTCCATAAACATATCCTCATAATTAAGGTATTGGTGATTCAAGTGGCACATGTTGCCCAGCCATTTTTCCGACTTCTCCAGTAAACGGATTAATATAAATATATTCATCTCCACCTTTTGGCAGGCGAGCATCAAATCTTGGGATATTGCTCCCGGTTTTTAATCCAGTTCGCATGCTAGGTTCAGGTTTGATTATAACATTCCAAGTAAATTCACCATCTACATAAGTTCCCCACTTCTCAGGCCCACCGAGGGGATTCGCCTGCTTTACATATCCTTTACTTTTCGCCCATCCACGTAAACTTCGAATATTACGTTGCCCTGTTTTTGATAGATTTTTAGCACCCTGATTAAATCGATTGCACTGCTTCGCATTTTTTGCCACTTTCGCTGCTTTTGCTACTTTTGATACTTTATTCGCTCCTCGTGCTAATTTACTTCCCGCGTTTATTACAG
The DNA here is from genome assembly GCA_013287775.1 of Chlamydiota bacterium. Classification (GTDB taxonomy): domain Bacteria; phylum Chlamydiota; class Chlamydiia; order Chlamydiales; family FEN-1388; genus JABDDE01. The sequence continues at coordinate 917 of JABDDE010000024.1, read as the reverse complement.
TACCAGCAACTCTTGCAAGTTGACCAGCTTCTACCACGCCAACAGCAACCTCCGTACCTACAGTCGTACTCGCTACAACTGCCCCTTCAGCTACAACGAGCGCACCTTCTGCTGCTAGAACACTTCCCACTCCTGCTTCAGCAGCTACGACTCCAACTGCAGGGGCTGCAGCGCCACAAGACAAAGAAATCACCGTGGTTACAGCCGCTATATCAATACCTACTCCAATCTCTCTGCCTATTGAACGCCCCAGTTGTGCCCAAGATTCTCTTCGACTAAGTTCTTTATTGCCCTGTTCGTTATTTTCATAGACACCCGTTATACTATCTATTGGATGCAGTATCCCTTGACCTGTGCCTTCAAATACGCCTGATGTAAATCCAGCTAAGGCATCCCATGCGTCTCTCAACGTGAATAACCCATATGGATCCAGAAGCATCAGTGGACTATTATGCACGTAGGCATACAGATTGGGTCCATCGCTAAAGCCGATTGGGTCGGGAGTGATCCAGCGGCCCATGGAGGGGCTATAGTAGCGCTTGCCAAAGTAGACAAAGCCTGTCTCGGGATCAAGACGCTTGCTCACAAAGTGCCATGGGTTGCCGACAGGGGAGTGCTCTACACGCTTGCCTGCGCCCGTAAATAGCTTCATCTCGCCAAAAGCTGAGTACCTCGCAACTTCACGGACTTTACCCGACTTGGCACCAATCAGGCTGCAGATATTGCCACGATGGTCATGTACCGGCGCATAGCACCGACTTCCTATCTCAATACCTACTGACGCCCCAATCTCAGCGCCTTTGCCACGTCCAATTGATCGAAATTCTATTATCTTATCGTGATGATCTACGGAACCCACTTCTCGCTCGTGCAGATACAAGAAGCGCACCTCGTGTTCGGTTTTCCAGTGCTTATGT
>JABDDE010000023.1 GCA_013287775.1 Chlamydiota bacterium | reverse complement strand
CAAAATCAGAATCGCTATCAGATAGAGGGGCAGTTTATGGAATTTATACAAAAGCAAGTCGCGGATGATAAAATTGCCTCTTTTGTAGAAAGTGTTGCTGAAATTCCAGAGCTCATGCCTCATGTTGAGCGCTGGCTGAGCCAATCGGATGCGTAGAGTAAGAGAAAAGTGCTATACCATGAAACATGCTGATACGTAATGAAGAGGAGATGATTGCTGCAGGAAGGGAAATGGCTAAAGAGATGGCTATAGCCGAATCTGCAATTCTTTGCTTTTATGGAGATCTTGGCGCTGGGAAAACAACGTTTATTAAAGGCATAGCTGAAGGATTAGGTATTCAAAGAGACCATGTGAGCAGCCCTACGTTCCAATACCTGAGTATCTATTCTGGCCTCAAGCAGCTTATGCATTTTGACCTCTATCGTATTGCGAATACGCTTGAATTTTTAGAACATGGATTTGATGAATTTTTTACTGTACCTGGCATTGTGTGTATCGAATGGGCAGAACGCATCCACGATATTGTACCGTCACATGCTATCCTTATCAGCATAGAACACGCAGTACAGGGATACAGAAATATTGTAATAAAACCTTAAATTTACGCCACGTGCGCTATTTTCGTCATGTGCCATTTTCCGTAAGGAAAATGGCACATGACGACATTATATTATTATGAGAGACCAAACTTTTGTCTGTATTGATTGTGAGGCGACCGGCCTAGATCCAAAAAAAGACCGCATTATTGAAGTCGCGGCTGTAACGTTTACCTTTGACAGTATCCTGGAGCAGTTCGAATCACTTATCAACCCTGAATGTGCTATTCCTCCAGATTCCATCTCGATCCATCACATTACTATGGATATGGTCGCAGGCAAGCCTAAAATTCAGGATGTTCTGCCAGAGCTTATTACACTCATAGGCACTCACCCTATTATTGGCCACGCAGTGCATTTTGATATTGAGCTCCTTGATCAAGCTGCAAAACGCAATAGCATCCCTTGCAAAATAAAACAAAATCTTTCATTTGATACAGTACGTCTTGCTCGTCTCTATGGTGGCAGTCCTTCAAATTCGCTCGAGCAGTTGCGCCTGCATTTTAACATCGAGGATGAAGGCGCCCACCGTGCTATGAGTGACGTATGCGTCAATATTCAGGTGTTCAAACGATTAGCAGTGGATTTCAAAACCCTCAAATCACTCAAAGATGCACTTGCAAGACCCATCGTCATGAAGAATATGCCTCTTGGAAAACACAAAGGGCGTCCCTTCAAGGAACTGCCCGCAGATTATCTTCTCTGGGCAGTACGGCAAGAGTTTGATCAAGATTTGCTCTATTCGTTGCGCAGCGAAATTACCCGGCGAAAGCACGGAAATAATTTCTCACAAGTTACCAATCCATTTTCTCAATTGACAGCATCGTGATTGATTTGCTATAATTAGTGTAACTTATTCTAAATTTACGAGGGGTAGTTATGCTTTCACAGTTATTACATCTAAATAGTAATATAGTAAATCTTATAATCACAAATCCAGAACATACCTGGGCTGGCATTCTGAATGAATGTAATCCGCGCGGCGATTACGCGGCGGAGCTCTTTAGGGAATGTGTTGAAAACACTTGCTGGAAAACAGACCGTGTCGCTCGTTCGTTGATTGATGGGCTCCGAGAGACTTTGCAATCGAAAAAACGAAATCGCTCGCTTTCGAATTCTGCACAAGCAGTATATACTGCTGCTGAGAATGAATATGAAAAACAGCGCACGCTACCAGATCGCAACGTCGCAGTCGTCTCAAGAGAAGAAAGAAACGATATAGAAGAAGCGCTACGCCGCTCACGCGTGAGTCCAAGCCAGGCAGTGACTACATCCTCCACATCAAGCTTCTCTTCATCGTCAATCTCTTCTTCATTACCAAGCACGCACACATCAAGCCCCACTTCAAGTTCAAGCTCTTCTTCTCAACCCGCTATTTCGAGCCCGCTACCACGGCCTTCTGCCCCTCCTCTGCAATCAGATACTGATGATGTGGTGATAGTAGCAGAAAATCAGCCACTAGTCTCGTCGCTTACGACCATTGCCCACCTTATTGAAAACCGAGGAGCAGGGCCTATACGAGATGGGCTTGCCCTTTTACACCCTATTCTTATGATGCACAAAATACGAGGCGATGGGCATTGCCTCTTTCGCTCTATCGCTACTTTCTTGGTAAAAGATTATCGAAATATGACTGCTGATAGGAGGCAAGCCTATCTTAATGAGCTCGATATCTCCATGCAAAATCTGCGAGCATCTGAGGCTTTGGTGATAAAATTCCCAAGGCTCGCAAAGCTGTATGGACGATTCAAGCAGATTCTCCGTAGCGCTGTAGAGACGGGGCAGACGGCAGACGCAGTGATACGCACTGCCTCGACTTCTGATGATCTTGTTGCGTTTTTACGACAAGTAACTTGCGCATACAACTTTCGTTATCCGAACGACGCCTTCACACAAGATTTACAAGCTGATGGAATATCAACGGATGCCTATTTCGAGCGCATGGCAGGCATGGAAAGAAAAGAATATGGCGGCCACGCTGAAATTATTGCTACTGCCTACTTCTTTCAAAAGAACATCCGTATCTACACAGCTTCGGTAATTGGCCGAGCAGGCAACATCGAAGAAGGCATGCGCTCATTTAAACCAAAGCGTGACCAGGGCGATGAGCTCTTCCTGATTTACACACCCAACCACTATGATCTTGGTGTTCCCCGCGCAGGCGAGGTGCAACCAGTAGCGGCATCGAGCGGACCCTCACACATCGAGACTGTTGACTAGTGTAGTAGTATTCCCTCTATCTCCTTTCTCCGAGTAAACTCGGAGAAGGGAGATAGAGGGAATAAAAAATACTTTCAGAACCGAGCCACGGTAGTGGCGAAATGCAGCTCTAGCGTGAGTTTATTGTGAAATTCTTAAAAATGACTCTACAGACCTTTTTAAATACATTTTTGTGTATACACTAACTCTATAAGGCCCATTGGGCCGAAAGATGTATAACCTAGAACAACCCCCAATGCAACAGAGTCCCTCTTTACAGTTGTGTATACAAACGCAGTAGCAAAAAACGCGTCTACAGTGTATTGACAGTGAAGCTTGGAAAAACTTTACAATAAACTCACGCTAGGCATATTTTTTATTCTGCTGCCCCGAGCGGAGCGAGCGGGCAGCAAAATAACTAGAAATCACAATTGCCGAGGAATCGCGGAAACGGAATGACATCTCGGATATTATCAAGACCCGTGATAAATTGAATAAGACGCTCAAAGCCAGCCCCAAAACCCGCATGAGGAATGCTGCCATATCTTCTTAGATCCAGATACCAACTATAGGCCTCTTTTTTCAGCCCAAACTCAGCAATCTTTCTCTCGAGCATATCAAGCCGCTCTTCCCTTTGACTACCACCTATGATTTCACCAATCTTGGGCACTAACACATCCATGGCCGCAACCGTCTTGCCATCTTCGTTATCACGCATGTAAAAGGCCTTAATTTTGCGCGGATAGTCGGTAAGGATCACAGGCTTTTGGAAAAACTCCTCCGTCAAATAGCGCTCATGCTCTGACTGCAGGTCAACACCCCACTCCACAGGAAACTGAAAGGACTTGCCCGATTTTTGAAGAATACGAATGGCGTAGGTATACGTCGCACGCTCGAAAGGCGTAGCAATCACGTTTTGTAGCCTATCCATAACCCCAGGCTCGATATACTGATTAAAAAATTTCATATCGTCAGGGCATTGCTGTAAGACAGTGGTGACAATATGTTTTACATAGCTCTCAGCGCACTCCATATTATCGGAAATATCTCCAAAGGCCATCTCAGGCTCAATCATCCAAAACTCTGCTAAATGGCGAGGCGTCGTCGAAGGCTCGGCTCGAAATGTCGGCCCAAATGTATAGACGTCAGAGAGCCCACAGGCAAAACTCTCCCCGTTAAGCTGCCCCGATACGGTAAGATAGGTAGGTTTTGTAAAAAAATCTTTATCATAATCAACTGCCCCTTCTTGCGTTTTGGGGACATTCTCGAGAGGAAGTGTAGTCACCTGAAACATCTGCCCGCCGCCTTCACAGTCAGAACCTGTGATAATAGGCGTCGGAACCCATAAAAACCCGCGCTGCTGAAAAAAGCTGTGTGTTGCATATGCAATGGCGTTGCGGACCCTTGCTACTGCCCCAAAGGTGTTTGTACGAGGTCTTAGATGTGCAACCGATCGAAGAAATTCAAAAGAGTGTCGCTTTTTTTGGAGAGGATAGCCTTCAGGATCAGTACTGCCAAGTATCTTAACCCCTGTAGCATGCATCTCGAGGCGCTGATTCTGCCCAGGGCTCTCTACGATAGTGCCCGTAGCCACTACAGATGCCCCTGTCACAAGACGGGGAGCCAGCTGCTCATAGTTAGAAGTATTTTGGTCTAAAACAATCTGAAGATTTGGAAAAGAGGAGCCGTCATTGACCTCTACAAAGGTGCAGTTTTTCTGGCTTCGTGCTGTTTTGACCCAGCCCTTTATCGTGTGATCTTTTCCAACAATAGTTGTGTGATCTTGTGTGCCTACAATGGCACTAATTTTTGTACGCATGGCCGTTATAATGCTAATGTGTCGACCTTTCAGGCCTCTATTATTTTGTTTTTTTGGCCAGGCCTTCGGCCTGGCCAACCCAGGGCTCTGGTCTGGGCTATACATATTTCGGTCCTTCGGACCTTAGAGAGGCCACTTAGGCTGAAAATGTATTGGCGCGATGTGCGCTATTTTCGTCATGTGCACTTTTCCGTAAGGAAAAGTCGCACATGACGCTAACTTATTATAATACTCTCCTAGACAAAACTTCGCAAGAGTGCTATTTCTTTCACCCAAAAAGGTGGGCCACCTGGGGTTTCAAGGTATTTAGGCATGCTTTGGAGTTTTGGATGCTGCATGATTGCCTTAAAACACTCGATGCCGAGCTTTCCCTCGCCTATTTGTTCATGCCTATCGAGGCGACTGCCAAGATCATGTTTTGAATCATTCAAATGAAAAGCAGTAAGGTAGTCTAATCCTACAATCACATTAAATTCATTGAGCGTTTTATCCAAGCCCTCTGCAGTACGTATATCATAGCCTGCAGCAAAGACATGGCACGTATCAATACACACGCCTATGGGCAGCTCATCTTTGAGTGCATGCACAATATAGGCAATCTCTTCAAAACACGCCCCCACAGTAGATCCTTGACCGGCTGTTACCTCTACAACGAGTTTTAAATTCTCTTTGCCAGTAAAAAGGTCTCGAACCCCGAGCACACTTTCCACAATGCGCTTTAAACAATCCTCGACTGGTGCCTTCAAGGCGGCTCCTGGATGAAAATTGAGGTAGGAAATGCCCAACTGCAAGCAGCGTATAACCTCTTCACGAAAGGCATCTCGACTTTTTGTAAGCACTTCCACATCGGGGCCTCCCAAATTAATGAGATAGCTATCATGGCTCATAATATGGCTCAGGCCTGTTTCTTGCAAGGCTTGTTTAAACAACACAACCTCATCTTGCGCAATCGAGCGAGCTTTCCACTGGCGCTGATTAGCAGTAAAAAGTTGTACGGTCGTTGCACCTATGTCTCGACCTTCATAAATGGCATTATGCACACCACCGGCGGCAGAAGTATGCGCACCAAGAAGTATGGTATTTTTATTTTTCAAGCGGCTCTCCTCTGCAGAAAGGCGTGTACCGTTTCTTGCTTTAGGGTATTCATTAAGGCAAAAAGTGGCTGCGCACGCATGGCAAGAATAAGACGAAACCTGCCCAAAAGCGCACGAGCATGCAGCACATGAAATACCTGCTTTTCTACTTTCGTCGGCTCTTTTGCTAAGGCCCAAAGCATACAGGCATTTATTTTACCGCCACGGTCTATGCTCTCCTTACAAGCATAGGTTGTCACAATACTACCACGTTTTGCAACCTGTAATTGAGCATACCGCATTATCCCTATTGCGACAAGCTCGCGAAATGCGGCCTTTTGCTGCCAATTCCACCTGGCCTCAATCATACCCTCGGGCCGTGATACTGCTATAGCCACATGAAATGCATCATCGACAATGGCTTGGAAGGCCGATTTCCAAGTAGTACTACTGCCAGGAAAATAATACCCTCGATTAGCAGTGGTAAAATTATCCTCTGCACAGAGCTCATCGAGCATCGCCTGTCGGTAGTGCGTATTCAGTGGCTCTTCAGCAACGAGTGCCTTGGTAAATTTTTTCACATCTTTACTGACGATACCACCTCGATAAAAAGAGGAGTCTTGAGAGACAGTGATACCATAAAAGGAAAAGGGATATTCGCAATTGAGCTGCATAAGCGCTCGACTTCGCTTTCCCTCATGCTTTGAGGTTATATTTTGCAGATTTACGTAAAACCAACAGCTAAAAGGATAGGGATCATTCTTTAAAACATCTGGAGATAAAAAATGCCGATTTTCAAGTGCCTGCAAAAAGCATCTTGCCTCAGGCGACACAGCATCCCCAATGGTTGGCGATGGGGTATAGATAGTACGTACGACAATCTTCTCATGTGCATGTGAGGGCGTTATTTCTTCCTCAAACAACATACCAGCATTATTGGCAAGCTCGCCTCGAGGATCATACTCCCCAAGCCCTAATAATTTTAAAAAAGACCCAATACGCCTGCTTTTTAAAGCCCCCAGAAGATAGCGTGAATAAGATTTTATATAACTAAAGCTTGCATCGTTTTGAATAAGCCCAGCATGTACTGCTGCAGGCATCGACGCTATCAGCGTTTTGTAGAGCGTCTCTTTTTCGCCTGTTGCCTCATAGATGGCCTCTCCTATCATCGAGTAGGCGGCAAGAAGCTCTACATCAATGTATGAAGCAAGACAGAGGGTATGCAGCAAACACACCGCGGGGTGTGCTTCCTCCCTCTTAAGAAACTGATAGGCGGGTGTGGCCGCAGCTGCCCGAATTTCAAAAAGTATATGTTTTACTTCTTTTGCATGCTGTAAGAGATCAATAATTTTCAGAAGATGCAGAGTGAATGTGGCATATGATGTCTCAAAATGTGCGCTCAGATGCACTCCTGTAGTAGTGCCTCCAGCCACTTTTCGTTTTTGTTCACGCTCGAGAGCATGCTCCAAAATAGAGCGTCGCGCTTGTGCATCTGGCTCCGCCTTTTGAAAAAGATCTCTCCAAGACATATCTTGCGGGACAAGTCTATTAACTACCGACTGTAGAGCATAGAGTATTGCCTGTTGTTCAGCTTGTTTTGCTTTATTAACAATATCGTACATAATTTATAGTAAGAAACCAGTCCTTCAGTTTAAAGGATACATAGTGTATCATAGTGTTTGTATACAGGTTCGAGCCTGCTAATAGTAATTTTATTCTACTACCCAAGCAACGCCCTGGGTAGGAAAAACCCCGAGGTAATATGCCATATACACCATCTTCACCTTTAAAGTCTATAATAACACAAGATGTTGCAGAATCACCCAATACTCATGAGTCTAAAATAGCCATCGATGCCAACATCGCACTCATAAAAGATTCTATCGGCTCTATCAAAAAAAGCACACTTCGTTTTTTTTCCGGCACCGCACTGAGCCGTGTCACCGGAATGCTGCGCGATGTACTCCTTGCATTTGCCTTTGGCACCCACGCAGCAGTTGCTGCATTTTTTGTTGCCTTTCGTCTCTCTCATGTCTGCAGAAGGCTCTTCGGTGAAGGGGCACTGCAATCTGCCTTCATCCCCATTTTCGAAGAGCTCAGAAAAGACAGCCCCGAGCGCGCTTTCCGTTTCTTTCGCGACTTGAGCGCTCTTTTAACAATTTTCTTAACAGGTTTTGTGCTTGTGAGCATGGCAGGACTAGGAGTTGCACTACGCTATATAGAATGGAGTCCAGGCAATGCACAGATCATCAAACTCATGATCATTCTCATGCCAAGCCTGCTCCCCATCTGCCTTTTTGGGATTAACTGTGCCCTTCTACAATGCCAGAAACATTATTTTACTGCAGGCATAGCTCCGGCTTTTTTTAACATCATCATTACCCTTGGTGTACTCATATTACATTACGTATATTTTCCTGACCCTGTGGACGCAATGCCCTATCTTGCAGTAGCTACCGTTATCGGTTGTGGTATGCAGTGGTTTGCAACCTTTACACGCTGCTTTCGACACACACAGGCTGCACTACAGGGCAAGCTCACGCAATCAATCAACTTTCTTTCAAGCGATATTCGCAAGCTTGTAGCACCACTGAGCTTGGGGCTACTCGGCGTTGGAGCCTCACAAATTAACAATGCAATTGATGCTCTCTTTGCCCGCTGGGCAGATCCTGAAGGACCCGCACAGCTCTGGTATGGGCTTCGCCTCACACAGCTACCACTTGCTCTTTTCGGAATAGCAATTTCAGGAGCGCTCTTGCCTCCCCTTTCTAGGGCCATCCAGGCCGGCAATACAACTGAGTATCTGAGCTTTCTTGATTTTGCAATACGCCGGGTAACAGCCCTCCTGCTGCCATGTACCATAGCTCTCTATGTCTTAGGAACGCACCTTATTAACCTCATCTTTGGTCATGGTGATTTTCAAATGCATTCGATTATCACCACAACAAGTTGCCTGCATGGCTATGCCATGGGGCTGCTGCCAATGGGTCTTATTATTGTGCTCGCTCCCGCTTTCTATGCACATAAAGACTATAAAACACCCATGATTGGAGCGTGCATCTCTCTTGTTATCAATGCCTTGCTCGATAGCAGTTTTGTCTTTATCTTCGGCATGAAGGCGCTGAGTGTTGCGCTCGCAACAAGTGTTGCATCGTGGTGTAATGTACTCTTTCTCTATCGTGCTTTGGAGAAAAAATCAGGGCGCATTCTCACGGAAGTTGGCGGCGAAGAGTTCTTCAAAATTGTTGCCATTTCGTTCTTTGCTGGGGCTGTAACGTGGTTTTTACAAACCCGCTTTTTCACACCCGCTACGTTCTTTCACTTCTTTACAATCCCGGCACTTCCTACTGTTTTACTGGACCAGATAAAAGCTGTAGCACTGTCAGGATGTACATTTTTGGGATGTATTTTGCTTTTTGCCTTTACTGCACGCTCGCACGATTTACTGGGACTTTTTCGATTGAAACCAACGCGCTCACCTGCTACACTGCAAGAATGAGTTATGTCATGTGCGAATTTTCCTAACGGAAAATTGCACATGACAAAAATAGTGCGATGTGCGACTTTTTGCTGTTGTTGCCCTTCAGGCAACAATATTTGGGCCACCGCCTAACCCAGGGCGTTGCCCTGGGCTGTTGCAATTTTTGCCCTTTGGGCAAAGAAAAGGCTATGAATCTTTGCAATTCGAACAGCTCGTAAGTCGCACATGACAAAAATAGTACATACGCGCTGTTTGGGGATCGCTGCGAAAACGTCCCCGGCGCGAATCGAACGCGCGACCTGTTGCTTAGGAGGCAACCGCTCTATCCACTGAGCTACGGGAACTTACTATACCATAGTATACCAAAATGAAACAAAATTTATTAGCATAAAAAACTAGGAGATAACATGAGTGCAGATATTGGACTTATAGGCCTCGCCGTCATGGGGCAAAACCTGGTGCTGAACATGGCAGACCATGGTTTTACAGTTGCGGTGTTTAATCGCACGACATCAAAGGTCGATGATTTTATACATGGACCGGCCAAGGAACTTAGCTCAAGCAAAAGGATTATTGGTACAAAGTCGATTGCAGATTTCGTTAAAACCCTCAAACGACCACGGCGTGTGATGCTCATGGTTAAAGCTGGTGATGCCGTCGATGAACTCATCGATGAGTGCCTGCCTTACCTTGAACCCGGCGATATCCTGATTGATGGCGGCAACAGTAACTATAGCGATACCAACCGCCGTACACGTGCGCTCAAAGCTAAAGGCTTTATTTTCTTAGGAGTTGGGATTTCTGGTGGTGAAGAAGGAGCTCGACATGGCCCTTCCATAATGCCTGGAGGCAATTTTGCGGGCTGGCCACATGTAAAGCCTATATTTCAAGCAATCGCAGCAAAAGTAGATGGCGAGCCTTGTTGTGAGTGGGTTGGCGATGAAGGCGCTGGCCATTATGTGAAGATGATTCACAACGGCATCGAATATGGCGATATGCAGCTTATTGCAGAAAGCTATGACATTCTGCGCCGTGGCTGCAATTTGAGCACGGATGCCCTAGCATCGACGTTTGCTGCCTGGAATACGGGACCACTCAATAGCTACCTCATTGAGATCACAGCTGCAATCTTTCGAAAAAAAGATGTCGATGGAGAGCCACTTGTTGATAAAATCCTCGACTCTGCAGGCCAAAAAGGCACGGGAAGATGGACCGTTGTCAATGCATTGGATCTTGGCGTGCCTCTTACTCTTATTGGAGAGGCTGTTTTTGCTCGTAACCTCTCGGCTATGGTTGATGAGCGTACAGACGCCAGCATGGCACTCTCCTCTCCCATAAAACCCATCCAGGCTAACATCAAAGAATTTACCCATGCCATAGAACAAGCTCTCTATGCTTCTAAGATTATTAGCTACGCCCAGGGCTTCAGCCTCATGCGCCGTGCTGCTAAAGAGTGGAACTGGAACCTGCATTTTGGAGCCATTGCCCTTATGTGGCGCGGAGGCTGTATTATCCGCTCGCAGTTCCTTGGCAAAATCAAAGAGGCGTTCGACCAAGATCCAGAGCTAGCATCGCTCCTTGTTGCGCCCTACTTTAAAGAGGAGCTCCTTAAAGCACTTCCAGGCTGGCGACAAGCAGTAAGCGCGGCAGTAATAGCAGGCTGTCCTGTGCCTTGCCTTTCTACCGCCCTTGCCTTCTTTGATGGCTATAGATCGAATAAACTGCCTGCCAACCTTATCCAGGCCCAGCGCGACTTCTTTGGCGCCCATACCTACGAACGCTGTGACCGCCCTCGAGGGCAATTTTTCCACACGCAGTGGTAATGCGCAGTTGTTCTGCAATCCCGAGCAAGCTCGGGACTGCAGAACAAAATAGCCGTCATAACATTAATTTATAATTTAAGTTGATAGCCTCGCAATGAACATAGAAGAACATGGAAGTGCGCCACTTCCATGTTAGTATTTGCAACATCTTATAGTTTATCGCCATAATAGGCATTTTGCGCTGCATGATTATTTTCCAAAAAAAGCCATCGACAAACGCTTGTGCGCTATTAACAGCTCGATTTTTTCTAGGCCGTTTTTCTTGCTATAAACTATTATTTTTACAACATGGCAATCAACATAGAAGAACATGGAAGTACGCCACTTCCATGTTGATTGCCATATGCTTCCATGTTCCCTATTGACACCTTTATGCTTCTGTGTTACATTTTGAATCAAACCTTTTTATGGAAATTATGATCGAACACCTCTTAGCAAGAGAAGAGGGCAAAACTCTTGAATTTAAGGAAAATTCCCAATCGCTGCACCGCATTGTGCAAACAGTGATTGCGTTTGCCAATACCGCTGGCGGCACTCTACTATTGGGGATTAAAGATGCTACTAAAGAAGTCATCGGATTAAAAAATATCCTTGAAGACGAATTGCGGATCGCCAATGCCATTGCAGCTTCTGTTTCTCCACTACTGGTTCCTAATTTTCAATTTAGTTCATGGCGTCATCGTGACGTTTTGATTATTACTATTCCTCATAGCCTGGGCCCTTATTTTCTTACATCTAAAGGCGAAAAAGAGGGCGCTTTCATTCGTTTTGGTTCCACAAATCGCTTTGCCGACGCTCATACACTCGCAGAAATCAAACGTTTGAAAGATCATACGGCATTCGATCAACTGCCTGATTGCAGCTTAACAGCTGAGGCTCTTGATCTGGACCTTGCACATCGCTTGTTTGAAAATGCAGGGAAATCATTTACAAAAGGATCAGCGAGGTCTCTGGAGCTCCTCGTAGACTATCAATCAAAACAGTATCCCTCAAAAGGGGGTCTTTTACTTTTTGGGAAAAATCGAGAAGAGCTTTTCCCTGACCCATTAGTTCGGTTAGCTCGTTTTGAAGGCACTTCGAAAAACGCAATATTAGACCACTTAGACCTCAAAAGCCCATTGCCTATTGCCCTGGATGAAATTCTGATGTTTATTCGCCGCAATACATCGACCAGGGCAATTATCCAAGATATCCATCGAGAAGAGATTCCACAATATCAACCTGTAGTACTTCGTGAGGCTGTTTTAAATGCATTAACGCATGCGGATTATTCAAATAGACATTCTCCTATTCATATAGCAATCTTTGACGATCGACTCGAAATTACCAACCCAGGTTCATTACCTTTTGGGCTAAGTCTTGAAGTTGCTCTTACTGGCGTGTCTCAACTTCGAAATAAAGTTCTTGGTCGATCTTTTCGTGAACTCAAACTCACAGACCAATGGGGATCTGGATTAAACCGAATGATTCATGTATGCCAGCAAAATAATATCATGCCTCCAAAATTTGAAGAACTAGGGCAATTTTTCCGTGTCACCTTGTACCCTAAATCTGTGCCTCTGCCCGCCACTTCATGGCATGTCCCCATCATAGAATATATTCAAAAAGAAGGTAGTATTTCTGCTAAGGTTGCTCAACAGATATGGCAAATTTCACGGCGGTCAGCTACAAATCGCTTACAAGAAATGTGTGCTCAAGGGCTTCTTGTTGAAATGTCCACAGCTCCTCGCGATCCTTACAAAACCTTTATTCTAACAACTCGCGGTTAACGAACATAGAAGAACATGGAAGTCGACTACTTCTATGTTCGTATTTACAACATATTATAGTTTTTCTCCACATTAGACATTTTGCATCGCATGATCATCTTCCAAAAAAAGCCATCTACAAGCACTTGTACGCCAATAACAGTTCGATTTTTTTCTAGGTCGTTTTTCTTGCTATAAACTATTATTTTTACAACATGGCAATCAACATAGAAGAACATGGAAGTGCGCCACTTCCATGTTGATTGCCATATGCTTCCATGTTCGACGTGTTGTCAGAATATTGGGCATGAATATTGTCATTTACAAAAAATTACTTGATGTGATACAATCTGTGTAATGAAATAGGTATCGGGGGCAGCCAAAAGAAATATTACCAACAGTTGGTATAATATTTTTTACTGGTCAGTTCCCCGAAGGGGAACCGACTAGTAAACATAAAACCATGGATTATTCACTTGTGCCATTTTTGGCAGTATTAGCACTTTCGTTTATTGTGGGCTGCTTCTGTTCGAAGCGTGCAAAAGGCAATGATTCTAAGGGAAGCGACTACTTTTTGGCATCACGCCAGCTTGGATGGTTCCTCCTCACCATGACCTTTGCAGCCACACAGATTGGTGGCGGCTTCATTCTGGGAACAGCAGATAGCGCTGCACAGATTGGGCCCTACGCCATTCTCTTCCCCATTGGCTACTGTCTAGGCTTCCTTGCGCTAGGTCTTGGTTTTGGCGCCAAATTACAAAGCCTGCAGCTGAACACTGCATCGGACGTCTTCGAACGCTATTACGATAGCTCCCTCTTAAAAAAAATCGCCGCCTTACTTTCTGTGCTCTCCTTAACGGGCATTTTAATCGCGCAAGCAGTTGGGTTAAAAAAATTCTTATTTTCTGTGGGATGGACGGATGAGTGGATCTTCCTCGCCGCCTGGTCCATTGTCATACTCTACACTACACAAGGTGGTTTTTTAGCGGTCGTTTGGACCGATGCTATTCAGGGGCTCGTCATGATTGGCATGCTGATTGGTGCCTGCTTGTTTACGATGTATACTGCGCCTGATTTTTCACAAACACTTACCAATATGGCATCGATAAAATGGGAAGCAGCGGAAGATAAAATTCTCGGCTTCTTGATTATGCCCTTCCTCTTTACCTTTATCGAACAGGATATGCTCCAGCGCTGCTTTGCCGCAAAATCAAAGCGAGCTGTGACCATTGCAGGATGCCTGTCAGCTTGTATTCTCTTTGCCCTTGCCATCATCCCCGTCTACTTTGGCATGCTCGCCGATGAGCTTGGCATTAAAACCGCTGCAAACAGTACCTTTATGGAAGTCGTTAAAGTGCTGACGAATCCCTTTGTTGCCTCCATTGCCGCATCGGCTATTTTGCTGGCTATTATCTCAACTGCCTCATCACTGCTTTCTGCGGTAAGCTCGAATATATCACAAGATTTTGTTGTAAATAAAAAACTCTCCATTACAAGGATGAAGGCTATTACCTTTGGGATAGGAATTGTGGCGCTGATTGGCTCATACACAGCGACGAATATTTTATCTTGTATGATAGCAAGTTACGAGCTATCGGTCGCTTGCCTCTTTGTGCCTCTGGTGATGGGTGTATTCCTGCAAGGGCGCGCTAAGGCGCTTCTCCCCGCAGCTATACTGTCGGTCGCGTGCGGCGGAGCCGGGTTTATACTGGTGAAGGCCATCTCCCTGGGCTGGCTTGGTGATATTATGCCGCTGGCACTGTCAGCAGCGGGGTATGGGGTGGGGGCAGTGTTTTTTACTCCCATTCCAGAGCAGGCTCTGGAACGGGAGTGAGGGGTGGGGGTGCGGTGTGGGTAGGGACTTGCTCATATCCGTTACAAATCGTATTCAATATTGGTGTAAGGTCATTGGATACTATTCTGTCCTCTAAAGCACGCCTCCATGCCTGACGCGTCTCTGCAGTTCATATAAACCCTATTTTCTTGACGACACACTTACTCTACGTGAAAGTGATTCCCCGTCCATACCTGGCAAGCGTGAGTCTTACTTGCTCCATATCCATAACAGGCATATCTCTACCCCATCTATTACAATCTGATCGTATATCTTCTCCCATCCTGTCAATAGCCGTCTGCCAAGCTGCCAATGTCTCACTACGCTGGTTCGATGGTTCATGCTGTATTAATGCATTTACTAATCCTATTACCCTAGGATGATTTTTTCCGTTATTATTTAATAACTCTAGCATTTCCTCTGCGCTACTATATTCAGACGTAAGGACATGTTGCATAGTTTCACTAATATCACGCCATTCCCATCCAGCATCCCGTAAGAGTTCGGCAATTTTTGCGCCTTCTATTTCAGGATTTGTAAGGATTCTCTGAATGTCATCATACATTCGAGTTCGTGCTTCCTGCCTAGCTTCATTCAAGGGCTCATCTGGAACGGATACATGGTCCAGGTCTACTATGCCATGAGGGCGTTGAAAAGCCATTTGGCGTGCCTGTGCTAAATTCTGGCTGCACACCATATTTGCTCGCCTATTTGCTTCAGTTGATGAAGGAGAGGGGGTAGAAGTGGAGGTGGGGGGTGAAGGGAGAGAAGGAAGCACATTCACAGACTGTACTTGCGGTGTTGTGGGTGCACTCACAGATGGCGCAGATATGGTACTGATTTGAGTCATAATCCAGCTTCTTCCTGCAGCCCATTGCATGCCTTTATAATCTTCTTCTCTGAGTTTAAGAATCTGTGCTAGGTCTGTTGGTGATAAGATAGCAAATTCAAATTGTCCCCTTAATACTTCGTCAGCAGTGCCCTCATTAGAATTCCCTACACGGATACGTGACCAAGCGACAGAGGCGTCTCTTAAGTGAATAAGACGATAGGCAAATTCAGCATACAATAATTCTGTTCTCTCTCCAAGTACATTTCTAATTCGATCAAATGCTGCAACAAAACTTGATGAAACAAGTGCTCCACCCCCGCTTCCTCCTGGAGGTTGCTCAACAGGTGGTAAACTATCTACCACCTCGCCTACTCGAACTTCTAATGCATTAAACCAGTCACTAATATGCGTGTCGGTCATCGCTGCAGAACTCATATTACGAAAATGATTTATAATATGATCTCCTATTTCTTGTTGAATATCTACTATTGTTCTGCTTACAATAGCTGGTGCAGTCACAGATGATGGACCACCACCAATTCCGACAAAACCTGTTCCCACGCTTCTGGCAGAAGGTACTGTCGTCTGTGGTATGGATGAAGAACTGACACCGCTCGTTGTTGGAGGAATTCTCCTTGCGGTAGAAGCTTGTGCTGTGGTAGATGCTGATGAGAACGCAGTACGAAGAGGAGATGCAAGCCAGGAAAGAAATTTCATTGGAGCTTCGCCGCTGCCTCCGCATAGTTTTGAAATTAAAGCGCAGCCAAGGCATGGAACTACTCCGACCAATCCCCCAAGCAATCCAACAAGTGTTCCTGCTACCCTACCACCCACATTTTGATTCCATATAGAACGGGAGGTCGGAGGTAAGGTTGAAGTTGGGGTGGTGTTGGCCGAAGGCTGTGGTGTATCACTGGATATTAGGGATGATCTCCCTGTTTGATCTACAGGTGGGACTGGGTTAGTAGGCATATCTATTGCTCCTTTTTATTTTTATATTTGCATACACAGCGATTTATGTAAATAAATATTTCAAAAGACAGGATATATGTTCGCCTGATATGCTTATTGTGTGGAATGATCACATGAATTTTTTGGTTATTTTTCTTATAAGAGTGTACCAACTATGCATTAGCCCATTATTGGGCTCGTGTTGTCGGTTTTCGCCATCGTGTTCTGAATATGCCCTGAAGGCATTTCAGGAACATCATTTTTTCAAGGCGCTCTGGCTTACCGTAAAACGCGTTTGCAAGTGTAATCCCTGGTATACCGGAGAGGGGTGAAAGGTGTCGCTGCTACCACCACCCCACGCTACCGCCGGGCTGTGCGCATGGCGCACGCCCGCACTCCACGCGGGGCCTAGAAGCCGCAACTGCCGCTGCTGCCGCAGCAGAGGCCATAACAATCACGTCCCGAATAACACGTTTGCCTGATATTCTTTCTGTAAAAAATAGTGTGCAAAAAACTATAGGTTAGCTATAATATGCTAAATTTGGTATAATCATAGATAGGGGCGACGATGGATTCTATAAAGGAACAACGAGACATTAGATTTATTGGGTCAAGTTTGAAAGATCTCAACAAATTGCCGGAAGAAATTAAAGAAATTTTTGACTTTGGAATTGTGCTTGCTGCACAAGGTGAAAAACACGTAAAAGCGAAACCCTTGCAAGGCTTCGGTGGTACAAGAGTCCTGGAAATTAGAGAAAGCGATCGCAGTGGAACATATCGTGCTGTATATACCACTATATTCAAACATGTCGTGTACGTATTGCATGTTTTCCAAAAAAAGAGTAAAAGCGGAATAGCAACGCCTAAACAAGATATTGAATTAATAAAACAACGGCTAAAACGTGCCGAATTAGATTATGCAGAAAATTTCAAAAATGAGGTAAATAATGGATAAAAATAAAAAACAACAAATAAAAGACATCGAAGTAACCCCTTGTTCTGGAAATATATATGCAGACACGGGGCATCCAAATCCAGAAGAGGCAATGGCAAAAGCAAAGCTCGCCATACTGATAACGACTACGATCAAAAAGAAAAAACTTACTCAAAAACAAGCAGCAGCACTCATTGGAATTGATCAGCCAAAAATATCTGATATCATACGAGGAAAGCTTTCTGGCTTTACACTTGATAGGCTATTTCGTTTTCTAAGATCGTTAGGCATTGGCATTGAAATTGAACCCAAAGTATATCCAGAAACAGTCTGTCAAAAAATAAACTATTTACCACCATTAACAGTCCTTCCTTGTCAATTTCCAAGAAAACCCTACCATGCAAGGGCGTGCTAGGGGATGCTTTCTGGAAACAAATGGGAACGGCCTATCATTGCCATTCAGGCAAGCTGTGGGGCAAACCATTTTACCTTGGGCATGCCCCGTATGATGAGCGTTTTGTTTTTGCGCAGGGCGTCGCTGCTCCCGCAGCTCTTTTTTTTATTTCATGTTACGCCGGGCCGTAGTGCTACCCGCGCACGGCCGTGCTCCACGCGGGGCTAATGAATTCCACCGCTGCCGCATACGCATCAGGCTAAGGGATATTCGTATAACAAATGTTATATCTAATACAAGCCATGGTTGCTTTTTTTTACAGGGAGAGCCACAGGAGAATAGCTGCAGAGAGAGCTTGTCAGAGGTGTTAGGGGGGCTTGAGGTGTTGATGTTTATGGCCCGGGTTGCTTTTTTTACAGAGATAGCTGAGAGACCCGCGACGGTTTGGGATGTTCGATACATTTTTTCGCTGAAAGCGAAAAAAGTCCAGACATATAAAAATAGACTGACAAATTTATTTGTCAGTCTATTTTTATATGCTGGACTTTAGCGAGCGTACGCTCGCTAAAAATGCATTTTTAGTGCTTCTTATAAGCCCATAATGATCCCTTAGCATTCTCTCTAATCTCCCCACTACCCAGACCTTTCTCGCCAACGCGCCTAGCACCCCACACGCCTCTGACAAGCTCTCTCTGTAAGCCCCCTCCTGCAGCTCTCCCTGTTAAAAAAATGTGCCAAAGCCTGTGAGAGCCATGGTCGTGACCTTAGCCTGATGCCTATGCCGCTGCCGCGATTGGGGTCCATATATTGATTGTTGGAGGAGGAGATAAAAGAAGTCAAGAACGTGATATCATTAAAGCAAAAAAATACCTAGAAGATTATAAAAGAGGAGTATTATGAGTAACAAATTTCGTTCTTTTGAAGAACTTTTAGGCGAATATCTAGAAAATCCTGAATTTGCTATGAGCTTTCTAAATCAAGCATTGGCTGATGAAGATGTAGAAGCATTTAAATTATCCCTTAAGGATATTATTCGAGTACATGGTAAAATTTCTCACCTAGCTAAAGAAGCACATGTCAGTCGAGGAACAATTTACAAATTCATGCAAGGTAAGGGTCAGGCTGGGATCGGGACTGTTTTAAAATTGATACACGCACTTGGATATGATCTTACTGTTACAAGAGGCAGTAGTGCATATTGTGCCTAAAACAGAAAAAATATGCAAAAAACAGGTGTGGAACATGTCTCCAGAGCAATTGGGCAGCACACGACACTACCACACCGATTTCGTAAAAGGACACACACACCTGTTCTGCTGCCCCTCGTAGCCAAGGGCAGAGCCCTTGGTTACGACGGGGCAGTAGAACATGGGATCTTAAGCACCACCCCAGGCCTCAAACTATCAGAGTTGAGTTGGTTTTCCTGCTTGATCGCTGCGATTGCAACATGAAACTTGCGCGAGATGCGCCAGAGACTATCACCATTTTGTACCACATACTGTGCATGACGTATCGCTGCCGCACGCGTCGCTGCCTGTGTGGGACGGCTTTTTTGTACCGCTACCAAAATTTTCGCCTCAGACTTGCCCTCATGAGGTGCTCTGCGCCCATATGCAGCAAGTACTTGTGCCCTAGCAAGGCTGGCAAGCTCTGGCTTTTTAGAAAGCTTGCAGAGCATACCGTGAGCAAAGTGATGCACACTACTCTGCCTTGGGCTCTCAAGTAAGGTGAGCGCATACTCTTGCCCATATGAAGGACTCTCTTCTAAAAGACTCAAAAGCTGCACAGCATCTCTGTCATGCAACTTATGCACTGCAAAATCAGGCTCAAGCTGCACTAAAAGCCTTGCGGCCTTCTTGGAAAGGCGCTGGAGATAGGTAAGCAGGCATGAGGTGCGTTTTTCGTTTGCTGGTATTTGTGGGGATTTTGTCATCCAGAGCCGTATATCGCCAAAGGTGCCGTCAAGCAATAGCTCGATAACATCAGCTTTTGAAAGATGTGGCCCAAGACATGCCTGTACAGCCTGAAATTCTTCTGTCAGCACAAAAGCGTCTTGAAGGCTCTGGATCTGCCCAATATCGCCTCTTTGCTCTTTCAAAAGGCAAAAAAGGCCCTCAGCTGTAAAGGGATATCGCTCTGTCTTTGCAAAATAGCTGATAGCGCGAAAATCGCGTTTAGACAGCGCTGGAAAAAGACGCACCTCCTCTTTGCCTTGAATAGATAACACTCTTTCTTGTTGTGGCAAAGAGGCTCCTGACAGTGCCTTGTGAAGGTTGAAATGGTGGTAGGTGCAAAGAGTTGCCAGCGCAAGATCTCTCACAGTATAGCCATCATAGACATGCTCAGCACTACTAAGCTCTCTGATAAGCTCTTGAGCAGGTTTTTGCTTCATTGCTATGAGCGCTTGCTCCAAATTTATGCTCGGATGGACCGTAGCTGTACTATAGCTTTTACGTGCTCGTCTGAATAGGGAATAGCCAACTTTTCGCCATTCATAGGCACAAAAAAAGACTGTAGCCCCATTACAAAGCACACTTATCACAAGTATGTACAGAAGAGCACGTACTTGTTTTTTGTACTTGTACACCTCTTTGGATACCGTTTTGGATACCTCTGGGGCGCTCACAGGAGTAATTTTTTCCGCGTTTTGGACTACCATAGCACTATTATACGCTACATTTACAAAATATTTACTAGTATTTCAAGCAAAAATTACACAGATCCGATGTTTTCTTATAAAGAGTGCATAAAGAATACCGCAAATGGACGCGATTTTCAAGTAATATTTTCACAATTCGGAAATAGAGAATATGTATTATTTTACACCATGTGCACTTTTCCGCCAGGAAAAGCGCACATGGTGTTTATTTTATTCTACTGTCCCGGGCTTGCGAGAGACTGTAGAATATCTGGCAACGCATTTCCAAACCGTTTAAAATATTCTTGTAGCTCTGTGGCTTCCTTGTGCCAAGCCGCTTTGTCAATAGAGAGAAGCTTATGCAGTGTCGCCTCACTCTCCTTTCCATCCCGAGCAATGTCCTTCACACAAGGCAGATACCCAAAGGGCGAGTCTTCAGCGCCAACCCTCGTATCAATGCGATCGAACATCCACCTGAGCACACGCATATTCTCACTATAGCCAGGCCATAAAAATGCTCCCGTCTCTGAATCCTTTAAGAACCAGTTCACATAGAAAATAGCGGGCATGTGCCTACCAGGCTTTTCTTGAGCGAGCCAGTGTGCAAAATAATCGCCCATATTATAGCCACAAAAGGGTAGCATCGCAAAGGGATCATGGCGAACCTTGCCCACCTCCCCTTTTGCCGCAGCTGTCGTCTCACTCGTCATTGAAGCCCCAAAGAATACTCCTTGCTGCCAACTTTTTGCTTGCCGTACGAGAGGAATGGTCGTAGACCTCCTCCCTCCAAAAATAATCCCAGAAATCGGCACGCCGTGAGGCGCGCGGCAGCTCGGATCAAGGATGGGACACTCAGAAATAGAAACCGTAAACCGAGAATTAGGGTGTGCTGCCTTTTCTGATGATGCTGGCGTCCAATCCACCCCTTTCCAGCTTATGAGATGCTGAGGCTCTTCTATCCCCTTTCCCACGCCTATGCCTTCCCACCACACATTACCATCATCAGTAAGGGCTACATTGGTAAAAATCGTATTTCGCTCAATCGTCTTCATAGCCACAGGGTTCGAGGCCATAGAAGTACCAGGCGCTACCCCAAAAAACCCAGCCTCAGGATTGATCGCATAGAGCCTTCCATCCTCTCCCCAATGCATCCAGGCTATATCATCCCCTACACACTCCACCTTCCAGCCAGACAGCTTTGATGTCAGCATCGCCAAATTCGTCTTCCCACAGGCGCTAGGAAAGGCTGCTGCAAAATATTTTTTTTCACCTTCTGGATTGGTAACGCCAATGATGAGCATATGTTCTGCAAGCCAGCCATCTTGGCGTGCCATGCACGATGCAAGTCTGAGCGCAAAGCATTTTTTATTTAAGAGCGCATTGCCCCCATAACCACTTCCAAAGGACATAACCTCCCCGGTTTCAGGGAAATGCGCAATAGTAGTCTGTTGAGGATTGCAAGGCCACGAGACATCTTTTGCCCCTGCGCGAAGTGGCTGTCCCACAGAATGCAGGCATCGCACAAACGAGCTAGCCCCTAGTTTTTCAAGTGCTGCCTTGCCCACATGGGCCATAAGGCGCATATTGACAACCACATAGGGAGAATCAGTAATTTCGACGGCAACTTTTGCCCACGGCGATGTCAGGGGTCCCATACAATAGGGAACTACATACATCGTACGCCCCTGCATACAGCCTTGAAAGAGCTCTATCAAGTGATTTCGCATCTCTTTTGGGGCTCGCCAATTATTGGTCGGCCCAGCATCTTCTTGCCTCTCTGAACAGATAAACGTGCGCTCCTCAACTCGGGCTACATCATCGGGATTGGACCGTGCAAGGTAGCTGCCAGGGCGCTGTAGGGGCGTAAAGGTCTTGCTTGCAATAAGCTTTTGAATAAGCGTGTTCGCTTCTTCCTCACTGCCGTCAACGATATGCACATTTTGTGGCTGGCAGAGTGCTACTATCTCAGAAATCCAGGCGTCAAGTTCTGCGTTCATGCAATAAGTCCTTTTCGTTTTTTAAATCTATCAAGAAAATCAAGAGCCTTACCGGTACCTAGACAGACAGCCAACAAGGGCGATGGAGCAATTATGACAGGTAAGCCCGTCTCTTTATTGAGCGCCTTGTCAAGGCCACGTATGAGGGCTCCGCCGCCGGCGACGACGACACCACGCTCTACAAGGTCTGCAGCAAGCTCGGGAGGGCATTTTTCGAGGGTTAACTTAACAGCATCAATGATCCACTGGATAGGCTCTGCAAGGCATTCTCGAATTTCTACAGAATTGATACGGCGAGTTACTGGCAGCCCTGACACCTGATCACGCCCTTTCACCTCCATCTCGAGCTCATGCTCGCCCAGGGGATAGGCCGACCCGATGCCAATCTTGATATCTTCTGCAGTCCTGGGGCCTATCATCAAGTTGTAAGTGCGCCGCATGTAGTTGACAATACACTCGTCAAATTCATCCCCAGCAACACGCAAGGACCGACTCTCTACAATACCGCCAAGCGAGATAATAGCAATTTCGGTGGTACCACCGCCGATATCGATAATCATGCTTGCAGAAGGCTCGTGCACAGGAAGATCCACACCAATAGCTGCGGCCATAGGCTCTTCAATCAACATCACTTCTTGGGCGCCTGCATGCAGTGCTGAGTCTTCCACAGCTCGTTTTTCAACGCCCGTAATCCCTGATGGTACTGCAATGAGAATTCGTGGCCGAAAGAGGCTTCGTACGGGTGTTACGTGGCGGATGATAGCCTTGAGCATGCCCTCGGCAATTTCAAAGTCGGCAATAACGCCATCCTTCATCGGGCGCACTGCATGGATTTTGCGAGGCGTCTTGCCAAGCATAGCCTTTGCCTTATGCCCTACGGCCAATACCTCATTTGTGATTGAATCGACAGCCACTACAGAGGGCTCAGCATACACTATCCCCTTGCCTCGAATAAAAACCAATGTATTTGCAGTCCCAAGATCGATGCCAACATCACTTGAAAAGACACCCTGGAACCTCTGCATACGCCGTACTATGTTACGGTACGCATCTCGTAATAATTTCTGACTCATCTGTTATTCCACGCCATGTACCACTTTTCCTGACGGAAAAGTGCACATGGCGAAAAAATTTTTCCACTATGAGCACTTTTCCGGAAGGATTAGTTGCACATAGCGTTTACTCCCATTTATTTTTGACTTACTACTAGTATGACAAAAATCAGGGAAATAACACAAATGATTCTACACCTTAGATGATGCTGGCGACGAGTGGCATAATGCGGCTGACTCCTTCACGCAAGCGCTCTGCACTCGAGGCAACAGGGCGTAAATAGTCGTGACTGCGATAATCAGTCGTAGAATGTGGGGCACCCGTAGAGAGTGTATTATACGAGTGGGCATCAATGTAGGAAATACCATCATCGACAGAGCCACCTGTATAGGCTCGTCCGGGTGATTCCGGAAGATGTTCACCCCCTAGCAAAGAAACCACATCCTTCGCATGACGAACAGAGACGATTTCAGGAAGAGGGTAGCCTTCAGGCAATCTAGCAACATTACGGAAGTAAGTATCTACTATGTTATCGCCGACGCCTGGAGCATTATAGGAGCTGCAGCGGCTAATAAGTTGAGGATGCCTGCTCGTAAGGTGCTGAGCTATGGCTCCGCCGTAGCTATGGCCAAGGACATGCACGCGCCCATGCTCGGCTGCAAGAAGCTCAAGCTCTCGAGCAAGCTCTCTGCCGTGCCGATCCATATTCAACGTCCCAATATTGTAATGTAAGTCATCGATGACATTATGCACATTGTTTACAACCGTCCCACGAATTATCATGAGCGGCGCTTCCCCTGGCGTATCTGATGTGACGATCATCGCCTTTAACCCTTCAGGGTACTGCAGGGTCTTCTGCACGCGATACCGTGGAATGCCTGGAGTATCCGATGCCGCTAAAAGAGTGCCATTAGCGTAGTCAACCCAACTTACGTTCTGTGCAAGCGCTTGGAAGTATGCCTCCCTATTTGGTGCCCCTCTGAGCCCAAGCTCAGCCACCAGGCTCTTTGGCACATCTGAGCGCTGTCTATGCTGAATGGTAGTAGCCTCACTTTGTATGAATGAAGCTATGTCCGTCACAGCGCCCGTCACAACGTCTGTCACAGTATTGATAAATGAAGATATATTTGTATCTATTTGACTAACCATATTTAATACCTATTTTATTGTTAATTACAAACTAAATTATATACTGTAAAAATATTAAATACAATCAGTAAACTTTATTTTAATTCAGCTGTTTAATAACCATATACCCAGTGACAGGCGACGGTGGCCCATTAGGAAAGGCATCTAAGTTAAAGTCATTAGTGGGATCTGTATTGATTAATTGAAGAGTCTGCCCTGCATTAATAGTAAAAATGATCGATAACCCGATCATTCGAGCAAAGCCACCAGTGGTAGTATTAAGCTCACTACCATTAACCAACGAACTATCGAGTTGTAAAGCCACTATCACCGAGCCGGAATTTGCAAATCCAGATACTCCATACGTCACCTCAAACGTACCGCTAGAATTAAACGTAACCACTCCTGTTCCTGTATATGTTGCAATCGAGGAGCCAAATTGCGTTTTCGTTTGATCAAAAGGAACTGCGCCTCCGGGTGGCACTACTGATTGCGGATCACTATTCTCAGCGTTAAATTTTGTAAAAACAGATAAGTAATCTATGGGAGCCGATGTCCCATTTTGACCAGGCTGTCCTTGTGGGCCTTGCGGGCCACGCGCGCCTTTTTTCCCATGATGACCGTGATGGCCATGGTAACCACGATGCCCTCTTGGACCTCTGTGCCAGCTTTTTTTATCTTTCGCTACGAGCAGTTCGCAGTCTTCTGCCTGTGCATACGAAGAAACCATTGTAATGCTTGCCAAAAAAATGGCAAATATTTTTTTAAACATTGTGCCTCCTTTATTTGTTTTCTTGGCTTATCCATACATGATTCTAAGAAATAGTAAAAGAATTTTTTTAAAAATACGCGCTATGCAGACTTTCCCCAAAGGGAAAGTGTGCATGGGATGAGATATTTTTATTTCATCTGCGTAATACACATATACCCGGTAACAGGTGAAGGTGGCCCATTAGGATAGGCATCTAAGTTCAAGTTATTCGTAGTATCTGTATTTATTAACTGAAGAGTCTGACCTGCATTCACGGTCAAAATGATCGATAAACCGATCATTCGAGCCGTACCCACAGTCGTATTAAGCTCACTACCTGCAACTAACGTACTATCGAGTTGTAAACCCACTATTACCGAACCGGAATTTGCAAATCCAGATACTCCATACGTCACCTCATAAGTGCCACAGGAATTAAATGTAACCACGCCTGCTCCTGCATATGGTGCCATTGCGGAGCCGGATTGCGTTTTCGTTTGATCAAAAAGAATTGCGGCTCCGGGTGCTATTACTGACTGCGCATCGCTATTTTCAGCATTAAATTTTGTAAAAACAGATAAGTATGATGGCCCACAACAAGACGACATGCATTTCTGGCTTAGATGGCCTTTATGGCCATTTTTTTTGCCTTTTGCTATGAGCTGTCCACCGTGATTGTACTGCGTTTGCTCCGCTGTTGTCTGTGCCTGTGCATACGAAGAAATCATCGTGATGCTTGCCAAAATGGCGGCAAATATTTTTTTAAACATTTTGTATCTCCTTTGTTGAATGACGTGGGTGTGCGACTTATGTGCTGTTCGCATCGCACCTGAAGGGCAATAACAGAGCAAGTCGCACACCCACGTTACATGTTTACGGGTATGGTTATACATGATTCCAAAAAATTGCACAAGCATACATGAATTTTTAATAGGTATTATTTTTTAAGGAAATATTGATTACTCCACAGGCCTCAGATGCCGCTCACGCGGGCACTGAGGTATGGTATTTGAGCACTGACAGTACATGGGCACGGGAAGTGCCCTATTCAAGACCGATATGCAGAGATACAGGCATATAATTGGCAAATTGCGCAATCTCTTTACGGTACGTCAAATTGACCTCTCCAACACCGCCATGACGGTTTTTTGCTACAATAACCTGCGCAGTCCCTGGGCGATCATTAGGGTCGTAGTACTCTCGACGGAGCAGCAGCATGATGATGTCGGCATCTTGTTCGATACTGCCCGATTCTCGGAGGTCACTCATCATAGGCTTATGACCTGCCCGCTCCTCCACTTTTCGAGAAAGCTGCGCAAGACATAAAATAGGCACATTGAGCTCGCGTGCTAAGTTTTTGAGCAAACGAGAAATTTCAGAAATCTCGTTTTGTCTATTTTCTTGTGTTCGAAATGATCCAGAACCCGTAATGAGCTGCAAATAGTCAATAACGATAAGATGCACGCCATGGCTCTCTTTCATTCTTCGCGCTCGCGCCCGAAGATCGGTAATTTTCAGGCCAGGCTGGTCATCGATGACAAATTTGTGATTTCGCATCCCATTTACCGCTTCGACCACTCGCTGAAATTCATGGGAAGACAGGGCCCCCGTACGGATTTTATCCGATTCCACCTCAGATTGCGAACATACCACCCGGTGCACAAGCTGCTCAGCAGTCATTTCCAGAGAAAAAAGGCCTACAGAGAGTTTATTCTTAAAGCAGATATTTTCTGCGATGTTGAGCGCCAAGGCAGTTTTTCCCATAGCAGGCCGTGCAGCCAAAATAATGAGATGGGAATTGTTAAAGCCATTAATGATTTTGTCAAGATCAACAAAATGCGTCGGGATCCCCGTAATGGTAGGGTCATCTTTCCCTCTTTTTAAAAATTTCTCTTGTCTGTCTTCCAGTTCTTTCAAGAAGGCAGTTTTCGATTGTGCCTCAGCACCAGACAAAATATCACCTAAAAGCACTCCTGCGCTGGTATTATGCGTCTGGCTGATCTGAAAAAAGAGCTGCTGGGCTTCATCAAGGGAGGCGCTGACATCAGGCGGGTCGCTGAGTGCTGAGCGCTCGACCGTCTGTGATGCCTGAATCATCCTGCGCAGTATCGACTTATTCTTGATGAGCTCGACATATTCTTCTATGTAGGCCGAGGTCCCTGCATACTGTGCCAAGGTAGTAAGATAGGGAATGCCGCCTATAGCTGCAAGCTTTTCTTGGCGCTTGAGCTCCTCTGAAATGAGCAGCACATCCGCAGGCTTATCATTTTTATAGGCATTTTTTAATGCCTGAAAGATAAGCTTATGCTCTGAAAAGTACAAATCATTCTCTTCGAGTGCATCTGCAGCACAGTTGAGGCTATTAATGCTTGTCAGCATAGAGCCCAGAACCATCATTTCCGATTCTTTGGAATGAGGGGGCAATTTTATTTTTGCTTGGTTGTCCATATGGTAGGATAACATCGTATACAATTTTCCTTCGGAAAATTGTATACGATGTAATTAATGTGGGCTCTATACATGGAGGTGCTTGACAAATTGCCGATTTGGGCCAAAATTCGCGCTTTTGTCGCTGGGAAAAAACCTTTTGCAAATTGTCCCCCAGGGCGTTGCCCTGGGCTATACATATTGTGGCCTTACAGGCCACTGTGGTGATTTGCAAAAGGTTTTCCCCATCGCCAAAATCATCAAATTTTGTCTCCAACGGAATTTTGCAAGCACCTCCGCGTGCCGTATCACAAGCTTTTTCCAATAATTTTGGCTTGAAAACCGCAATTTGTCAAGTACCTCTTGAGGGAAAAATAGCAAATGCGTTACGCTATTATAAGGGATTCATGTTATTTATGGAAAGATGGCTGAGTGGCCGAAAGCGCGTCCCTGCTAAGGACGTGTACCCCTATAAGGGTACCGAGGGTTCAAATCCCTCTCTTTCCGATTCTGTTCTACTGCCCCTCATAAGCTCAAGGCAGTAGCTATGAGCGCAAAATCCAGTTGGGTCAGCCTACAGCATGTTGTGGGGTATTTTCTATTTGTTAATTATTTAATTCAAAACCTCATTTTTCGACTAAAAGCGGGTGCCCTGCGTAATTTTTTTTCTAAAAACCGCAGATTTTGCCTGCAAGTGAAATAATTTTACTCAAAATAGGTAAAATTATTGCAGTATTTAGGTAAAATTATGTCACTTTTTATTCGGAATAATTGATTGTTCCCCTGGTCTTCAATGTCGCTTCGCGGCATGAAGACCGGGGTATTGAATTCGGAATTTATTGATTGTTCCCCTGGTCTTCAA
>JABDDE010000022.1:11083-28671 GCA_013287775.1 Chlamydiota bacterium | reverse complement strand
CTTTGGAGCGCTGATAGGGATTTTGTAAGTGATCTTATGCGAATTTATGACGATGAGTCAAATAAAAAATTAGATAGCGTAATGATTTTTTTAACTAAAGATGAAATGCAGCAATTATTGGGATATGCGAAACAATTGCTAGAAAAACATAATTGCGATCATTTTCATCTTTCAAGCGACGATTATCAAAAAGAGATTACTCTTTGCATATATGATCCAGAAAACACACAGCAGTTTGATAAGCGTTCACAGCAACTCATTCAACAAGATGAATGATACTATACCATTTACAATATTGCTTATGGATCAGGTAGATTTATTAGTTGATATTTTGTTGGATAAAAACGAAGAGGTAGGAGCACGTGATGACGCTGCTATTTATTTTGGCCAATATGATGATGATCGAGCATTGGTTGCACTTATAAAAATTTGTATTGATAAAAATGCAGAGGAGTTTATTTTTGCAAACTGTGGTTTATCTCTTGCCAATATCTGGGTGCGAAAAAATAATTTTGATCCTAAAGTTTACAATGCAATGGTTTCTGCAGCCCGTTGTGAAGCATATGACTATATTAAATCTAAAAAACCAGAATGGGCCATAAAATATGGGTTAAAACCCTAAAAATAAAAGGTCTTCTTGAAAAAAAGCGATTAGGATATTTAGATGAATAATATAAATTCTTTGCCAGTAGACATTACAGATCATATACGTAAGTTTAGAGATTTTTTGAATGTTTGTTGGCCGCATGTCGATGATTTAATGGAAGACCATGACTGGGATGATGATGGAAATTTCATTGATGATTGGCTACAAGTAAATTGGGAATTTTTAGTAGAGAGGGAGTTGCTCGAGAGCCACGGATTTTTAACTCCTTTTTCATTGTTGGATTTTCAGAAAAGAATTACATATCCGGAGCAGTTGCCTACTTATACTGTCATTGCAAAAAGCACTAAAAATGTATTTGATTTTAGAGGTAAGATATTACCACCAACTCATACTTTCCGCCTTTTTAGTTTTCTTAGCCATACAGAGCGTGGTATTGGTTTGTATCCTCCCTTTGATCTTGCTAATGTGTTAGATGAAAATACACAACAAGAGACCATTGTC
This sequence comes from Chlamydiota bacterium, assembly GCA_013287775.1. GTDB lineage: Bacteria > Chlamydiota > Chlamydiia > Chlamydiales > FEN-1388 > JABDDE01. The sequence continues at coordinate 27,563 of JABDDE010000022.1, read as the reverse complement.
CGATTTATCGATGTGAGATTTTACTTAGACCACTATCCATCATCATTGAGGTTTTGCGATAATGAATAACAAATTTAGTGTTGAATTTTCAGGTAAGTTATGAAATTTATTATACTTCCGGAAGATCATAAAGCAAAAAATGCCTCATTAACTTATAGCAAAGAATGGGGTTCATTTGGCACAGAGCCTTTGTCTGCACTTGATGTTGGAGGGAGCTCAATTTTAATCAATGATCTTCAATTAGAAATTGATGATGAAGGTAAAATTTTATATGTTTGGGGATATTGCCCTCTCATCCGTTATGAAAAGACAAATGAAACACCGGAGCATTATATATGCCATGGTTTACAGGTAATTTTGGATAAAGAAATAATTCCAGGAATATCAACCAGGCTTAATGAAGGAAACCCATGGCCAAGGTATATTAATCCAAAAACAGGTTGGGTATGCATAGGGAACCCTGTCACGCAACACACCAGTATGATTGAATTTGCTCCGGATAGCATAGCCACAATGCAAGGTGATCAGATTATAGCAGTATGGCTGCATCCAAAGTGGGAGCCATAAAGGATTACCTTGCCATGGAATACGAGATGATCACTCTTAAAATACCAAAGGCCGGGATTAAGAATAAGAGAGCAAAAGACGGTTGGAGTCGAGATTACATGATAGGACTTCTAATTTTTGTTTGACATATAATACACATGCATTTCTGTTTCGCTGCTACCGCAGCTCTATTTTATTGATGCCTCATAAACCCCACGTTCCGCTCGGCCCGCGCGCTAGCGCTGCGGCCTTCACTGCACGCGGGGCTAGAGCCGCATTTCGCCACTACCGTGGCTCGGTTCTGATTGGTTACAAGTTTCTTTTAAGTTGACACCACTCCAGCCTTAGCCTGATGCATGTGCCGCTGCCGCGGTAGGGTCCATAATGGTCACAACGTGGTAAGACTCTACCCATGTGTGAAGTTATTATTGCACAAAAAGCGTATATTCTGTAAAAAGCCAAAAAGTGAAACACAAAAAAGCGTGTAACACTTTTTTAATTGTCGGTCCCCCGAAGGAGGGACTGACAATTACACCATTACACCATTATACCAAGATTATGACAGAATATACACAACCTCAAGAACTAGCAGTGGGCGGCTCTAGTGATGCCTGGAAGCTCTTTCGCATTATTTCTGAATTTGTGGACGGCTTCGAAACCATGTCAAAAATAGGTCCCTCTATCTCTATTTTTGGCTCTTCAAGGCTCCCTAAGAGCTCCCCGTACTATCACACTGCCATAGAAGTGGCCTCCAAGCTTGCCAAGCGCGGCTTTTCCATTATCACAGGAGCGGGACCAAGCATTATGGAAGCTGCCAATAAGGGCGCTCAAGAAGCAAAGGGGCCATCATGTGGCCTCATCGTTGACCTCCCCTTTGAGCTGGAACCAAATCGTTACATAGATGCTAAACTGCGTTTGCGATTTCGCTACTTTTTTACACGCAAGGTCATGTTTGTTCGCTATGCCCAAGGTTTTATTTTCTTGCCAGGTGGTTATGGTACTATGGACGAGCTTTTTGAAGTGCTGACACTCATCCAAACAAAGAAAACCATGCCTACCCCTGTTTACCTTATGGGAGTCTCTTATTGGAAAGGCCTTATCCAATGGATTAAAGAAGTAGCCGTACCCCATAAGTGCATCGCAAAACATGACCTCGATCTTTTCATATTAACCGATGATGTCAATGAAGTCATCGAAGGTCTCGATCAAGCCTATAAGGACCGACTAAAAGTTCTGGGCGCAACGGTAGCAGCAACATAAATTACGCCATGTGCAACTTTTTGCTGTTGTTGCCCTTCAGGCAACAATATTTGGGTCACTGCCTAACCCAGGGCGTTGCCCTGGGCTGTTGCAGTTTTTGCCCTTTGGGCAAAGAAAAGGCCATGAATCCTTGCAATTCGAACAGCTCGTAAGGCGCACATCGCGTTAAATTAACTCTCAAAACGCAGCCGAGGTCTACTGCTCAGCGTCCCTTGAAGAGATACTGCAACGGACGGCGGAAGCGCACGCACGTAAAAGACTTCAAGATGGGGCAGATTCGTAATGAGATGAATGAAAGTACTTGCAGGGATACCCTCCATCCAATGAAAACTGAGCCGCCTTAGGGCTCGACACCCTGCAATCAAAAGAATATCTGCCGGGTATAAGTGAATCTGTATTCCTAATGAAAGCGTTGTAAGCGCTGGCAATGTGGCAAGAGCGCGAATACCATCCCTTCCTATCACATTATGCCCACACATAAGCGTTGTGAGAGCTCGAAACTGTTCTGCAATGGATACAAAGTCACCATCACCTAACCATGGACAGTTGGTGAGCCGCAAAGAGGTAAGAGCGCGAAGCGGTTGTAGGTAGCTTATGGCTTGACTCCTAATATGCGCACTATCAATAGAAAAACCACGAAGATGCTGCAGACGCCCTACATGACGAAGAGCATTATTAGTAACTGTAGGTACAGAGCCTAGACAAAGATGCCTCAGCTGCGGCATAGCCTGCACAATAGTTTCAACCTGAGCGTCGCCATATTCAATAAGAGAGCGCGGCTCAAGTACAGCAGGATCTGGCATGACTTCTTGCTCTAGATACCGCTCCTGAGCCATTTTTTGCTGCTGAGAAAGCCAGAAAATTTCATTGGTTTCATAAGGAAAATAACTATAAAGATGAGTCACTTGTGGCAAATGTTGCAGTGCAGCAAGGTTCATTTTATGACACGTTGAGATATCAAGATGTCTGAGGTTTTGAGCGGCAGCTAATGTTTGCCCTAATTCATCTGTAAGGATACAACGTGATGGCAGATGAAGGGTATGCAAATTGGGGTAACTACGAATATATTTTTGCAAAGTAGATATGGGATTACTTCCCTGCTTTTGAACCATGATTCGCAAATCAAGCGATGTGATTGTCGAGAAAAGTACTCGATAAAAAAGGCCTGTGATGGGCGCAGCACTACTTTGTGCAACAGCCTGGGGCATCACTTTTTCGATGCACATTTGCGTAAGGCCTCTTGTGTGGTAGGCAAATACCCAATGTGTAGCGAAGAGCGAGCGGATGTCTCGATTGATACGTAGGGTATTCTGATGAAAATACAAAGAAGTATTCGCAGTAAATAAAAAGGTAAGAATACGTGCGAGAATATGCCCATGCTCCCATAATACCCGCACAGCAGGCGTGCGCGCGAATATACTTCCCAAGGTGTGCTCACCACGAGGCTGCACCTTACTCACCTCCCAAATAGGCGCAAACCTTATAGTATCTTGCGTGGATTTACACATGGTGCTTACTGCCGGCAATTCAGGAATAGAGGAAAGCTTCTGAACGTCACGTGCGAGGCGAATTTTTACCCTCCTGGCCTTCCTGTTTTCCCTAGAGGAGTGCTTAGTAGGGTGCTTCACTGAAGAAGAGCTGGAGCTAGAGTTGGAGCTTGACAGGGAGAGCTGTGAAAAGGCCTGCGTGACTATATCTATTACTGCAGGCCGCTCTCGTTTTTGCTCAGGTTGAGGAAGCCACACACACTGCATTGAAGATGAAGAGGAAGAACTACAAGAGCTCGAAGAACTAGATGAAAAAGCCTCTGTTACCACGGCTGTTGCAGTTTTAGTATCAGCTTTTTCCACTTTGACAAGGGATACACAGGAAGACTCTCGTACCCGCTCTCGTTTTTGCTCAGACTGAGCAGAAGTTGGTATAACCCGTACAGCTTCTGCAAGTAGCGACAGATGACTATTTAATAAGGCTACCGGATGAAGCAAAGCACTTGCGTTCATGCCATGAAAGCCATGAACTGGAATAGCATACGGAGAATGAGGAGGTAAAACCTGAATAAAATGAGGAGGCGCCGTCAAATGAGCAAGGGGCAGCTGCACGCCTTGCCCGTCAAGAGTTCTGAGTATAGCACCCACAAAAATTCCTTGCATAAGTGGTGAAAACAAAATTGATAAGTCACTTGCGAGCGTCGCACACATAGTAGGTAAATACATATCTATTTCTTGCTGGTTTGTAATCGCTCGGCTCTTTAATGGCACCGCTTCAAGCCATGAATCCTCGAATTCTAGTGTTGCTCGTGGAAAAAAGGTAACTAATGCCGATCTTTTTTCTTGCGTAAGCGTTGCTGGAATAGCAATGCGGCGTGTGTAAGACAAAAATCTTTCAAAATAGCTACGAATAGACGCAGGCACTGCCCCAATATCGTATTCATAATGCTCTAAAAGCACACTTACTATACAGGATGTTGTGTATTTTTCGATTTGATTATTCGTAACAATAAGATTTGATTCAAGAAATCTTGGAGACCCTAAATATCCATTACAATTTCCAATAGATGTCATATTACCTCAATATTTATAAAATATGTAAATTCTATCATATATAAATATAATAATCAATAAAAAATAAAAAAATCAAAAATAAATTTTATATATGCTATAATGAAATCAGTAGGGGGGGGTTTTATAATATGTGTGCAATGAGAGCAGGGATAGCTGCTACAACAATAGCTGCTACAACAGCCCAAAACATAACACCGCCACGCCCCCGTCTGAGCGCATCGACTGATGCACTTACAGGTCATCCACAAACAGTAGAACACTTGGCAGTGACAACATTAAGGGGCACAGGAGTCACCCTAAGCACGAGGCGCTCACAGATTTTGCAAATGGCGCAGGTATCTAGTAATGTAATTATGCAAAGTAATGCGCCGAGTGCAACTCCACCGCAATCCGTAGCATCTCACCAACTTACCCCAAGAGACGTGGGACATCCCCCAAGTGTTGATCTCGTAGTGAACCATGGACCACCACTGCGCACAACACCGCCCACAACATCGTCTACAGCTCCTCGAGCCACCACTGCAAGCTCATCTTCTGCTGCTGCCATTATTGCCCCGCAAGTTATAAACCAACAGGCTGCACGACTCCAGCGCACACAAAATGCAAGGGCGCAAACGCCAACAAATTCCTCTTCTCGTTCTATAGCAACAGCTTCTCCTCTTCAATTACAAGGCAACTTAAATGAAGCTTTCATACGTAATCAGCTAAGAGAGAGCCCTCCATTCACTACTACAACTCCTAGAACGAGTCCTACTATTACCGTTACAAATCCCCATATGGCGACAAATCAAGCAGTACTCAGCGCAGGCCGCCTTCTCACTAATGAAGCTGCCACCGAAATACCGGGCTCTGGATGGCGTGAAACAAGGCCAGGAATGACTGAAATGAGATCGATAATAACACAGGGCTACAGAAATCTACAGTTTAATCTTCAAGGTAACCCACCTATTTTACAAAATGTAAGCAGCATCTTACAAAGAGCGGACGTCATAGCAGAAAACACCCGAGAAAGGCCTCTTCTTCGTGCTTTACTTGCGGATACAACAAGTACATATTTGAATAGCCTAGCACCTCAAATAATAGCGGCAAATAGAGATCCCACCATACATTCCATGAATGATACATTTGCCCAATCTGTAGTGCAATACTTTGCAAGACTTACTCCTCCTTTATCCCCTACGGAAATCGCGGCGCGTGCACAAAAAATGGTAGTGATACAACACTTTTTACGGGTCATTAATAGCCGCATGGCCGAAGCAAGCATAAGTAATCCCACAGAGCGCAAGAATATCACTACGCTCAGCCAAAACATCATGAGAGAAGTAAATGACTGGGCCGGAACCCCTGAACAGCGCAGCCGTGTGCCACCGGATATCGTCGCAACTTTAGATCGATTATGCGAAGCTATGGTATCCCCATTGTCAGTAACGGCGACACTAGTTCCTCAACCTACCCTCACTCCAGCTCAAGTCTCATCATCAAATGAACAAATAGCAAATATACAAAATCATATAGCAGCAATACATACTGTAATAGCAAATATAAGCAATAGGATAACAGTATTAGATAGAGAGTTATCTCAACAATCTGGCTTAGTAGAAGGAGGGTTGATAGGTACTGCGGAATTTCACAGAGCAGGGAGCGTAATCATCAATGAACGCGAGCAGCTTATTACCGAACGGACACGCCTTACTAGAGAAAACAGCCAGTTACAGGCACGTATTGAAGAAAGCCAGCAGTTAGCCCCAGCCCCGGCAGCTACCCAAAACACTGCTGCGCCGATGGAAGAGTATAACTCACAGGATTTAAGTACGTAATAAACATAACTATAATAAAAAATTTAAGAGGTGAATTTAGATATGGCACCAGTCCCACCAACAAGTGATCAAAACATTCGCATGAGCTTATCTGGCGAAACACCACAAATACACACTACTGCGCTTGGTCGTAGACACTTGATACAACAAATGGCTACGCAACCCACACAATCAAGCGAAACACCAAGGCCTACTATCAGCAGCAGAACACAAGCGCCAGTACGCAGCAGAAGTGTCCTGCTTGCTGCAATGACCCAAAATGTAGCTAATCCTACTTTGAGCAACCTCGGCAGCGCTACCCTCGCCTCACATTATGAACATGTTTCATGGAACGTAGCTGACTACTTGAGAGATCGTGCGTCACCTGGTTCTATTGCAACTCCGGTACCTACTCCAAGCCCCGTAGTGACTCCAACTCCGGTACAGTTGACACAATTAGAAACACAATTTTCTCGTACTGATACTTTTAATGATCAAGAAGTGCGCTCAGCACAACTACCCCAAGGACGGGGACGTCTTTTTGGTACAGCAAGGCCAATTATCAAATTAGCTATTTCTGAACTTACAAAAAGCCTTTGCAGACTTTTCGGACGGATAAACATAACCATCGGGAATAACCCACAAGCTGTTACAAGGTCAACAATTCCACCATCTACTCCCTCTACGGTTACTACTCAAAACAAAGAAATGATTAAAACTCTACTCAGACAAATTAATACAACAATGGGATGGCCTTATACTGAAGCACAGCTTGAAGATAAAGCCACAAGATTGGCACAACATGCAAATGCCAATGCAGAAGATTTACAACCTTTCACAGCGAGCAATAATCAGCTAGTAATGGACAATCGCGACATTATGGTTTTAAAATTTATGTCAAAAGAGTATGCAGCATATGGTGTGGTGCCACTTTATAATCAATTATCGCAATACAGCACTACCCATAATATCAACCCTCCCTTAACGATTCGGCTTACTGATCAAGTTACTACTGTAAATGTATCATCTACATCTACTGGATTCCAAGTCATCAGTACCATGGACATAGCTATTCGTCAAGGATCAAACAACATTGCAACAATTCCTATTACACTCACAACAAATGTAAACAGTACTACCGGTGCCACAACAGTAGCTGTACAACGTGGAGCACCGCGCTTTGCACCAAACATTACTAGTGCGCAAAAATTACTTCTTTTTGATGCAATAAATGCTCCTTTACCTCAGTTCATACAACAAAGACAGCACATATCGCAATCTACAATAACCCAATCATCCTAACTTCAGTAGTAGCGTCTCGAGCACATGTTTAAGGGGCACCCAGCGCTCGAGACTCAGCTCGCAAGTTGAGTTATTTTTTAGCTTTGAAAAATATAACACTTAGAGCTATAATTGTGTATAGAGGAAGGGGTGCGGCCAATGCAGATTTTTAAGAATAAAGCTTTTCATCGCTGGACAAAAGAAGTGGGGATCTCTGATGAGGAATTAAAAAACGCGATTCGTGAAGTTAGCAGTGGCTTATATGAGGCTAATTTGGGAGGCAATATTTTTAAAAAACGTATTGCCTTAAATGGCCGAGGAAAAAGTGCTGGAACACGCACTATAATAGCTTTTAAAACAGATAAGCATGCTTTTTTTATCTACGGATATGCAAAAAATGTTCGCTCAAATATTACTGAGCAAGAAGAACTAGCTCTTAAAAAATTAGCAAAATTATATTTTAGCTTCAGTGATAAGCAACTTGCACAAGCTATACATGCAGGTGAATTAATTGAGGTAAAATAATATGAAAAAATCAATCTTAGAAGTAGTTCACGAATCCATAGAAGGCCTGTATGATGCAGGGCTTGTTGATGCAACAACTATGCACGAGTTTGATGCTCTATGTCTTACGCCTGTTGAAAATTTATCTCCTCGAGAAATAAAAAGTCTTCGTCTGCGCGAAAAAATGAGTCAGGGCGTCTTTGCATTATATCTAAATACAAGTGTTTCTACTATACAGCAATGGGAGCACGGTAAAAAACGTCCTCGTGGTATTGCTCTTAAAATGCTTAATCTTATAGTTAAAAAAGGGATTCATGCTATTGCCTGAATAACCCAATCATCCTAACTTCAGTAGTAGTGTCTCGAGCACATGTTTGAGGGGCACCCAGCGCTCGAGACTCAACTTGGCAAAGCGAAGCGCTGTATCCACACTGTGCAAATCAACACTTTCATGTTCTTTACTCAGCTCAGCAATCTCCATAAGAAGTGCTTCGACTTCATGCATCCACTGGGCCGTGACGGCTCCCTCGAGCTCGCTGTCTATCTTTTCGCGCGCCTGTGCACTCATCGCCTTAAGCGCACTGGGTGTATGCGCCGTAAGCTCCTTCTCAAGCCGTTTTCGCCTATCTTCAAAATATTTATTTATATCTACACAGACAGCTGATATATCCACAAACGACGGCTTTTCTTGTTGCATAAGAGTACGCAGAATGGGTGTATAGAGATTATTTTTCTTCGCTTCATCCTCTTGTTGCAGAGGGGTGAAGCGAAGAATTTGACAACGAGACCGAATGGTGGGCATGAGCTTTCCTGGCTCACTGGATAGTAAAATAATTAAGGTGTTCGGAGGCGGCTCCTCAACTATTTTTAAGAGCGCATTGGCACTCGTAGGCAGCATGCGTTCGGCATTGTCAATAATAAAGGCCCGGCCCACAGCCTCATAGGGAGCAAGATGTGCGATATGAATCAACTCCTGTATGGACTCTCGACTGTGCATCCCACTTTTGCCCTCCGTTACAAACATATGTAAATCCGCAAAAGCAGTGATTGGTTTTGTTACACTACAGCTCATCCATTTTTTAGCAAAATCAACAGCGCATTCTTTTTTGTGCGTGTTTTCGCCTCCAGCAAAAAGCATGAGGTGAGGGACCGTGTTGGTTTCCAGGCGTTTTTTCAAATAGGACACGTTAAGATCATTCATAATCCCTCTATAGAGGCGTGTAGGCATTGCATCGCCTCTTGAAAGAGTGCTTCTCGGGATTTTGTGCCATCAAGGACATGCACTCGTTCAGGATGCTTCTTTGCGATATCAAGAAACGCTTGCCTTACTCGTTCGTGAAAGGCATACTCCTCGGCTTCGAAGCGGTCAGGCACATCTCGGGCGAGCGCGCGTGCAAGGCCTACTTTTGGATCGACATCAATATAAAACGTAAGGTCGGGAATAACTCCCTGGGCAGCAAGAGCGGCACTACTGCTAACATAGGCAGCATCAAGCCCTCGTCCTGCGCCTTGGTAGGCAATGGTCGAATCGGTGAAGCGATCACACAGCACAATAGTATTATTTTTGAGTGCCGGCAAAATCACCTCTTCAATATGCTGTACACGCGATGCTAAGAACAAAAACAGCTCAGCTCTTGCACCTATGGTCATACCGTCCTTCTTCGTGCCGTCCTTCTTCGTGCCGTCCTTCTTCGTGCCGTCCTTCTTCGTGCCTTCCTTCTTTTGCAAAAGTAGCGCTCGCAAGGCATCACCAAAGGCCGTGCCTCCCGGCTCACGTGTGTAGAGCACCTTGGCAGTTTTGGAGAGCTCCTGACGTATATTCTGTATGAGAGTGCTCTTACCAGCACCCTCGCCCCCTTCAAATGTTATAAACATAGTCTTCAGGATTCCTTCGTAGATGCCGTAAGCCCATACATGTAGGCATCAAAATAGGTGCCATAGTGATGAATAGCTTGAATGAGAGTACCTTCTTGTGAAAAACCCATCCTTTCGGCAATTTTTCTGCTTTTATGGTTATGGACCGCACAGCGAAGCTCAATGCGATGCAAATGCAGCTCACGAAAGGCATATTCAATAACGGCATGTACACTTGCCGACATAATGCCTTTGCCTTGATATTTTTGTGCAATCCAATAGCCGATACTGGCACATTGGTTGAGATGATCAATAGCATGCAAAGAAATCACTCCCACAAGTGCGTTTGAAAGATATATGCCTACTGTAAACGACTCAAGCTTTTTTGCCTTTTCTTTCTCTTCTTTTATGAAGGCAAGCGCATGGGCGCGTGACGTATTATAATCTACCCAACCAAGAAATTCTCTCAAATAGGGCCGATTAGCATCTACTAAGGCAAACAAGACGTCCACTTCTTCTTCTTGAAGTGGCTGTAAGTGGATATTGCTATCAACTTTTAATAATAAATTATCAATTTTCATCTACAAAACACCCAGCTTGTGTAGAGATTGCTGTATCTCCATGGTCCAGTGTACTTGTTTTTCTTGTCAAATCCCAGATTATAATCGAATTGTGCAAAATGTAACAGCATAAAAAACGGTGTCGCTGCTGCCGCAGCTCTGTTTTTTTTACCCATTTCCCTAACCCCACATTTCGTAGGCCGTAGCGCATGCGCTACGGCCGTGCTCCACGCGGGGCTAACCACTTACCGCCACTACCGTGGCGGGGACCATATCAGCTAGAAGAGGCCATTTAAGAACGATGATTTCAGGATCCGTTTAAGGCGCGTAGTGCTTCGCTGGCCTCTTCATTTCCCTGAAGAGCGGCACGTCTTAGCCAATATGTTGCACGACCTGAGTGTGGTGCAACATCACCTTCCCCTGTTTGATACAATTTTCCTAATTCAAGTTGGGCTTGCTCAAAACCCTGCTCAGCTGCTTGTTCATACCATGATACTGCCGTTACAGACGATTGTGCAACGCCTACCCCATACAAGTAAACGCCTCCCAACACGTGTTGAGCAACTGCATTGCCTTGCTCTGCTGCAAGTCTGTACCACACTACTGCTTCAATATCCGATTGTTCAATACCTCGCCCATACAAATAAGCCTCCCCCAGTGCACATTGAGCATATGCATTGCCTCGTTTAGCTGCTGCTCCAATCCATGTCACTGCTTCAACATACGATTGTGCAACTCCTCGCCCATGCCAATAAGCAGCCCCCAGATTGTATTCAGCATCTCCATGGCCTTGCTCTGCTGCACATCTGTACCACGCCACTGCTTCAACATCCGATTGTGCAACTCCTCGCCCATGCCAATAAGCCTCCCCCAGTGCACATTGAGCACGTGCATTGCCTCGTTTAGCTGCTGCTCCAACCCATGTCACTGCTTCAACATACGATTGTGTAACTCCTCGCCCAAGCCAATAAGCAGCCCCCAGATTGCATTCAGCATCTCCATGGCCTTGCTCTGCTGCACATCTGTACCACGCCACTGCTTCAACATACGATTGTGTAACTCCTCGCCCAAGCCAATAAGCTTCCCCCAGGGCATGTTGAGCATGTGCATTGCCTTGTTTAGCTGCTGCTCCATACCATGTCACTGCTTCAGCATCCGATTGTGTACCCCCTTGCCCAAGCCAATAAGCAGACCCCAAATTGCATTGAGCACCTCCATGGCCTTGTTCTGCTGCACATCTGTACCATACTACTGCGTCAGCATACGATTGTACAACTCCTCGCCCATGCCAATAAGCATTCCCCAACGAATATTGAGCAGCTCTATGGCCTTGCTCTGCCACACGCCTGAGGCAAGAAGGTGAAGATGCATTCAATAACCCAAGCGCCATCGACACCACGGAAGAACATGACATTGCGTTTGAAGCAAAGCTCGAAGATGATGAAAAGGCGCTTGAGGATACTGTGGATACAGTACATGCAGAAGATGGATACCCATCAGAAGATGAAGATGCACAAAGTGCATTTTGTTGTATGGATGATGATGCTGCATTAACCATAATCTATGTAAACTCCTATATAAATTTAATAATAAATAAAGTAGAAATGATTTTAGCAAAACTTATTGTAAATTGTCAACTTCCATATAACAGATACGATCCCCTGTTATTGGTAGAAGGTGATGATTTCAGGATCCGTTTAAGGCTCGTAGTAAATGACAGGCTTCTTCATTTCCCTGAAGAGTAGCACGTGTTAACCAATATGATGCACGATCTGCGCTTGCTGTAACACCATCAACCCCTGTTTGATACAATTTTCCTAATTTAAGTTGGGCTTCAGCAACACCCTGCTCAGCTGCTTGTTCATACCACGCCACCGCGTCAACATACGATTGTATAACTCCTCGCCCAAACCAATAAGCATTCCCCAGCGCATATTGGGCATGTCCATTGCCTTGCACTGCTGCATGTCTGAACCACGTCATTGCTGCAGCATACGATTGTGACACTCCTCTTCGCCCAAGCCAATAAGCATTCCCCAGCGCATATTGGGCATCTCCATTGCCTTGCACTGCTGCACGTCTGAACCACGGCACTGCTGCAGCATGCGATTGTGGAACTCCTCGCCCTAGCCTATAAGCCTCCCCCAACATATATTGAGCATTAGCCTGGTTTTGCTCTGCTGCACGTCTGTACCACGCTACTGCTGCAGCATCCGATTGTGTCACTCCTCGCCCGTACCAATATGCCTCCCCCAACGCATTTTGAGCAGTAGCATCGTTTTGCGCTGCTGCACATTTGAACCATGCCACTGCTACAGCATCCGATTGTGTAACTCCTCGCCCTAGCCAATACACCACCCCCAACATATATTGAGCAGAAGGATGGTTTTGCTCTGCTGCACGCCAGCACCACGCTACTGCTTCATCATATGATTGTAAAATACCTCGCCCACACCAATAAGCGAATCCTAACATATATTGAGCAACAGCATTGTTTTGTGCTGCTGCACGCCTGAACCACACGACTGCTTCAGCATCCGATTGTGTAATTCCTTGCCCATACCAATGAATGAACCCCAGTTCACATTGAGCATTTACATAGTCTTGCTCTGCTGCACGTCTGAACCACGCTAGCGCTTCAGGATGCGATTGTGTAACTCCTTGCCCATACCAATAAGCGTACCCCAGCTCACATTGAGCATCTGCATGGCCTTGCTCTGCTGCACGTCTGTACCACGCCACCGCTTCAGCATACGATTGTGTAACTCCTCGCCCATACCAACAAGCGCACCCCAGCGCACATTGAGCATCTGCATTGCCCTGTTTCGCCGCTGCTCTAAACCATACTACTGCTTCAATATCCGATTGTAAAATACCTCGCCCATGCCAATAAGCATCTCCCAGCGCATATTGGGCATCTGCATGACCTTGCTCTGCTGGACGTCTGTAGCACGCCACCGCTTCAGCATCCGATTGTGTAACTCCTCGCCCATGCCAATGCGCGCACCCCAGCGCATATTTGGCGTCTGCATTGCCTTGCTCTGCTGCACATCTGTACCACTCCACTGCTTCAACGTACGATTGTGTAACTCCTCGCCCATGCCAATAAGCTTCCCCCAACTCATATTGAGCCTGCGCATGGTCTTGCGCTGCTGCAAGCCTTAACTGCTCCACTGAAGAGGAAGAAGCAGTACATGCAGAGGAGTGATACACATCAAATGCAGATACATAAAGTGCATTCTGTTGCATGAACGATGATGCATTAACCATAATTTATGTAAACAATTATATAAATTTAATAATAAATAAAACAAAAAGGATTGTATCAGAAATTATTGTAAATTGTCAACCTATTAACAATTCCAAGCCAAACATTTTTTCCCAAACGCCCTCTTAAATGTACGACTTATTTCTTAACGATCCCTTAGAAACGATGATTTCAGGATCCGTTTAAAGCGCGTAGCGCTTCGCTGGCCTCTTCATTTCCTTGCAAAGCGGCACGTCTTAGCCAATATGTTGCACGATCTGAGTGTGGTGCAACATCACCTTTCCCTGTTTGATACAATTTTCCTAATTCAAGTTGGGCTTGCGCAAAACCCTGCTCAGCTGCTTGTTCATACCATGATACTGCCGTTACAGACGATTGTGCAACGCCCACCCCATACAAGTAAACGCCTCCCAACGCATGTTGAGCACCTCCATGGCCTTGCTCTGCCGCACATCTGTACCACGCCACTGCTTCAATATCCGATTGTGTAACTCCTCGCCCAAACCAATAAGCATCCCCCAGTGCGCATTGAGCATGTGCATGGCCTTGTTTAGCTGCTGCTCCAAACCACGTCACTGCTTCATCATCCGATTGTGTAACCCCTTGCCCAAGCCAATAAGCATACCCCAGCTCATATTGAGCAGCAACATGACCTTGCTCTGCTGCACATCTGTACCACACTACTGCTTCAATATACGATTGTGAAATACCTCGGCCAAACCAATAAGCACACCCCAGCGCATATTGAGCCTCTGCATGGGTTTGCGCTGTCGCAAGCCTGAGCCGCTCCACTAAGGAGGAAGTTGAAAAAGCACTTGAGGAAAGCGTGGATGCAGTACATGCAGAAGACTGATACCCATCAAATGCAGATGCATAAAGTGCATTTTGTTGCATGGACGATGATGCTGAATTAACCATAATTTACGCAACCCATTATATAAATTTAATTTGTAACTCCTTACGCATCCACATATGTTACTCCCAACATATATTGAGCATTTGCATAGCCTTGCTCGGCTGCCTTACTGTACCACTTTACTGCTTCAGTATACGATTGTGTAACTCCTTGTCCAAGCCTATAAGCATCCCCCAGCTCATATTGAGCACCTCTATTGCCTTGCTCTGCCGCACATCTGTACCACTCCACTGCTTCAGTATACGATTGTGTAACTCCTTGCCCAAACCAATAAGCACACCCCAGGGCACATTGAGCATGTGCATGGGTTTGCTCTGCTGCACATCTATACCACGCCACTGCTTCAACATACGATTGTTCAGTACCTTGCCCAAGCCAATAAGCCATTCCCAACATATATTGAGCATCTGCATGGCCTTGTTTAGCTGCTGCTCCAAACCACGCTACTGCTTGAACATACGATTGTTCAATATCTGTCCCATACCAATAAGCCATTCCTACTTCAACGCAATCATTACTTGACACGTCATGCTTAGAACTCGATGAAACAAGGGATGGATGGGCAAATGCCTGAATAATAGAAGCGACAGAGGAAGATATTGACGATGCACTGCTCATCACCTGTGCAACACTCGAACAAAGCTCTGCTCGTGAAGAAGACATAGATGCATTCAATAACCCAAGCGCCTCCGACGCCACGGAAGAACAAGACAGTGCGTTTGAAGCAAAGCTTGAAGATGATGAAAAGGCACTTGAGGAAAGTGTGGATACAGTACATGTAGAAAACTGATACCCATTAGATGCAGACACATAACGTGCATTTTGTTGCATGGACGATGATGCTATATTAACCATAATTTATGTAAACTCCTATATAAATTTAAAATGAAACATGTTATAGCAAAAATCATTGTAAATTGTCAACTTTCATATACTATGAGCGCAAAAATCCAGTTGGATTGTGCGCTCATAGGTAGCCATGCTGTGACTGAACAAGATTCGTAAATAACGAGAAGTAGGTACATCAAATCTGCCCTACAGGCCATTCAAGATCCGTTTAAAGCGCGTAGTATTTCGCTGGCTTCTTCATTTCCTTGCAAAGCGGCACGGCTTAGCCAATATGTTGCACGATCTGAGTTTTGTACAACACCACCTTCCCCTGTTCGATACAATTTTCCTAATTCAAGTTGGGCCAGAGCTACACCCTGCGCTGCTGCTGTTGCAAACAACACTACTGCTTCAGTATACGATTGTGTAACTCCTTGCCCATACCAATAAGCATCCCCCAATTCATATTGAGCAGCTGCATGGCCTTGCTCTGCTGCACATCCGTACCACGCCACTGCCTCAATATCCGATCGTATAACTCCTTGCCCATACCAATAAGCCTCCCCCAACGCATATTGAGCCTCTGCATGGCCTTGTTTAGCTGCTGCTCCAAACCATGCCACTGCTTCAACATCCGATTTTGCAATACCTTGCCCGTTCAAATAAGCGCACCCCAGCGCATATTGAGCCTCTGCATGGCCTTGCTCTGCTGCACGTTCGAACCACCGCACTGCGTTAGTATGCGATTGTTCAATACCTTCCCCAAACCAATAAGCCCACCCCAACTCATATTGAGCCTCTACATGGCCTTGCTCTGCTGCACGTCTGTACAACACCGTTGCTTCAGCATACGATTGTGTAATACCACGTCCAAACCAATAAGCCTCCCCTAGCGCATATTGAGCCTGTGCAACACTCGAACAAAGCTCTGCTCGTGAAGAAGACATAGATGCATTCAATAACCCAAGCGCCTCCGACGCCACGGAAGAACAAGACAGTGCGTTTGAAGCAAAGCTTGAAGATGATGAAAAGGCACTTGAGGAAAGTGTGGATACAGTACATGTAGAAAACTGATACCCATTAGATGCAGACACATAACGTGCATT
>JABDDE010000022.1:0-10983 GCA_013287775.1 Chlamydiota bacterium | reverse complement strand
AAGCTTGAAGATGATGAAAAGGCACTTGAGGAAAGTGTGGATACAGTACATGTAGAAAACTGATACCCATTAGATGCAGACACATAACGTGCATTCTGTTGCATGGACGATGATGCTATATTAACCATAATTTATGTAAACCCATATATAAATTTAATAATAAATAAAACAAAAAGGATTGTAACAAAAATGATTGCAAGTTGTCAAATACTATCAACCTATGAGCGCAAAATCCAGTTGGATTTTGCGCTCATAGGTGTCAACATATTAATAATTCCTGCTTGTCACCAATCAGGAGCTCGCCACGGTAGTGGCGAAATTGCAGCTCTAGCCCCGCGTGCAGTGAAGGCCGCGCGCGGCGCGCGCGGGCCGAGCGGAACGTGGGGGTTGGGGAAACGATTAAAAACACAGAGCTGCGGCAACAGCGACACCCATTTGTGTTTGACATATAATGCACATGCATTTCTGTATCGCTGCTACCGCAGCTCTGTTTTTATTTCATGCACCTGTAACCCCACGTTCCGCCGACCGTAGCGCGAGCGCGCTACGGCCGTGCTCCACGCGGGGCTAATGAATTCCACCGCTGCCGCGGTGGGGGCCATATTAGTCACAACATGGCTTAGAAACGATGATTTCAGGATCCGTTTAAAGCGCGTAGTGCTTGGCTGGCCTCTTCATTTCCCTGAAGAGCGGCACGTCTTAGCCAATATGTTGCACGACCTGAGTGTGGTGCAACGTCACCTTCCCCTGTTTGATACAATTTTCCTAATTCAAGTTGGGCTTGCTCAAAACCCTGCTCTGCTGCTTGTTCAAACCATGATACTGCTGCTACAGACGATTGTGTAACTCCTCGCCCACACCGATAAGCATCCCCCAACGCATGTTGAGCATCTGCATGGCCTTGCTCTGCTGCACACCTGTACCATGCCACTGATTCAATATACGATTGTAAAATACCTCGCCCACACCGATAAGCATCCCCCAACGCATGTTGAGCATCTGCATGGCCTTGCTCTGCTGCACACCTGTACCATGCCACTGATTCAATATACGATTGTAAAATACCTCGCCCACACCGATAAGCATCCCCCAACGCATGTTGAGCATCTGCATGGCCTTGCTCTGCTGCACACCTGTACCATGCCACTGATTCAATATACGATTGTAAAATACCTCGCCCAAGCCAATAGGCATCCCCCAGTGCATATTGGGCATGTGCATAACCCTGTTTAGCTGCTGCTCCAAACCATGTCACTGCTTCAACATACGATTGTTCAATACCTTGCCCACGCCTATAAGCATCCCCCAGCTCATATTGAGCAGCAGCATGACCTTGCTCTGCCGCACATCTGTACCACGCCACTGCCTCAATATACGATTGTAAAATACCTCGCCCAAGCCAATAAGCATCACCCAGCTTGCGTTGAGCACGTGCATGGCCTTGCTCTGCTGCACACCTGTACCACGCCACTGATTCAATATACGATTGTGTAACTCCTCGCCCACACCAATAAGCATCCCCCAGTGCACATTGAGCACGTGCATGGCCTTGCTCTGCTGCACATCTGTACCACGCCACTGATTCAATATACGATTGTGCAACGCCTTGCCCACACCAATAAGCATCCCCCAGTGCCCATTGAGCATGTGCGTGGCCTTGCTCTGCTGCACACCTGTACCACGCCACTGATTCAATATACGATTGTAAAATACCTCGCCCAAGCCCATAGGCATCCCCCAGTGCACATTGAGCATCTTTATGGCCTTGTTTAGCTGCTGCTCCAAACCATGTCACTGCTTCATCATCCGATTGTGTAACTCCCCACCCAAGCCAACAAGCCTTTCCCAACATGAACTGAGCAGCAGTAATGTTTTGGACTGCTGCAAGCCTGAACCACACTATTGCTTCAGCATACGATTGTATAACTCCTTCCCCATGCCAATAAGCTCTCCCCAACATATATTGAGCAGCTGCATTGCCTTGCTCTGCTGCACACCTGTACCACGCCACTGATTCAATATACGATTGTAAAATACCTCGCCCAAGCCCATAGGCATCCCCCAGTGCATATTGAGCCTCTCCATGGCCTTGTTTAGCTGCTGCTCCAAACCACGTCACTGCTTCAGTTTCCGATTGTGCAATACCTTGCCCAAACCAATAAGCGCACCCCAGCGCATATTGAGCCTCAGCATGGTTTTGCACTGCCGCAAGCCTGAGCCGCTCCACTAAGGAGGAAGTTGAAAAAGCACTTGAGGAAAGCGTGGATGCAGTACACGCAGAAGACTGATACCCGTTAAATGCAGATGCACAAAGTGCATTTTGTTGCATGGACGATGATGTTGGATTAACCATAATTTACGTAAACCATTATATAAATTTAAAACGAAACATGTTATAGCAAAAATCATTGTAAATTGTCAACATATTAGCAGCAGGAAAACCAAGCATCCACTTCTTCTTCTCGAAGTGCAACAGCATACAAATTCAGGATCCGATTCAGACGCGTAGTAAATCACAGGCTGCTGTATTTCCCTGAAGAGCGGCACGTCTTAGCCAATATGTTGCACGCCCTGAGTGCTCTGCGACACCGTCTCCTCCTGTTTGATACAATTTTCCTAATTCAAGTTGGGCATCTGCATGATTTTGCTCTGCTGCTTGTTCATACCATGATACTGCTGCTACAAACGATTGTGGAATACCTTGCCCACACCGATAAGCATCTCCCAACGCATATTGAGCCTCTGCATGGCCTTGCTCTGCTGCCTGTCTGTACCGCACCACTGCGTTTGCATACGATTGTTCAATACCTTGCCCATACCAATAAGCATCTCCCAACGCATATTGAGCATCTGCATAGCCTTGCTCTGCTGCACATCCGTACCACGCCACTGCCTCAATATCCGATCGTGTAACTCCTTGCCCATACCAATAAGCGTTCCCCAACGCATATTGAGCATCTGCATAGCCTTGTTTAGCTGCTGCTCCAAACCATGTCACTGCTTCAACATCCGATTTTGCAACACCTTGCCCATACCAATAAGCGCACCCCAACTCATGTTGAGCCTCTGCAGAGCCTTGCTCTGCTGCACGTTCAAACCATTTCACTGCTTTAGCATGCGATCGTTTAATCCCTTGCCCGTTCAAATAAGCTAACCCCAACACATGTTGAGCCTCTACATTGCCTTGCTCTGCTGCACGTCTGTACAACACCATTGCTTCAGCATACGATTGTTCAATACCACGTCCAAACCAATACGCCTCCCCTAGTGCATATTGAGCATCTGCATAGCCTTGCTCTGCTGCGCGTCTGAGCCATGGCACTGCGTTAGCATACGATTGTTCAATACCTTGCTCATACCAATAAGCGCACCCCAACGCATATTGAGCCTCTGCATGGCCTTGCTCTGCTGCAGGTCGGAGCCACCTCAGTGCTTGAACATACGATTGTTCAATATCGCGTCCAAACCAATAAGCCCTTCCGACCTCAACACAATAATCATTTGTCACTACAGGCTCAGAACTCAATGAAGAAAGAGAAAGCCTGGTAAATGCCTGAATAATTGCAGCAACAGAAGAAGTTATTGACGATGTACTATCTATCACTTGTGCAACACTCGAACAGAGCGCTGCACTTGAAGAAGATGAGGATGCATTCAATGACCCAAGTACCACCGACGTGACACAAGGGCATGACATCACGCTTGAAGCGTAGCGCGAAGACGATGAAAAGGTACTCGATGATAGCATGGGTACAGTACACATGGACGATAATGCTAAATTAACCATAATTTATACAAACTCCTTTATAATTTTAATAATAAATAAAACATAAAGGAATTATAACAAAAATGATTGCAAATCGTCAACTATTAGTAGTACTATGAGCGCAAAGTCCAGTTGGATTTTGCGCTCATTAGGTAGCCTATAGTAACTGAACGAGATTTGTAAATAACGAGAAGACGCCCCACATTGTTGCCTGAATGGCAACAACAGGGTACAGGATGTACAAAATGTGACGGCCTTACAGGCCTCTATATTTTGTTTTTGGCCAGGCCTGTCGCCGGCCACCCAGGGTTTAGTCGCCCCTTCGGGGCTCCTGCACCCTGGGCTATACATATTTCGGCCCTACGGGCCTTTATCAGGGCTATCGGACTGGCTTTCTACCAATCCATGGTCTCCCCCCACACTGGCTTCAGGCACAGTATTTTGCACCTCGCTACCAGCAGCTCCATCACCATTTACACTTTCAATCTCCTGAGCTTGCTCAGAAGAAGAAATACTCACCTTCTGCATGCCCACAATGCAGTCATCCTTCAAGTTGGCAAGACGCACGCCCTGAGTACTGCGACCCATGACTCGTACATCCTTCAGGTTAATGCGAACGGTCTGACCCCCTGAGGCTACGATGAGGAGGCTATCTTGATCGGTTACCGCAATAGCACCCACAACAAGGCCATTGCGCTCAGAGGTGATGATAGAGCGTACTCCCACACCACCACGATGAGCTTTTCGAAACTCATCGACCTGGGAGCGCTTGCCAAAGCCATTTTCACACACAATAAGCAAGGTTTCATTGCCAGAGACCGCCTCACAGCCAACCACATAGTCATTGTCGGCACGAAGCTGCACCCCACGCACACCGCGAGCAGCGCGCCCCATGGCTCGCACTTCACTCTCATCAAAACGCACTGCCATCGCTTGTCTTGTAAACAACATGATCTCTTGACCAGGAGTTACCAAGCGCGCCTGTATGAGCTCGTCACCTTCATCGATGTTCAGGGCAATTACCCCTTTACGACGAGGATTGGAAAACTCATCAAGCAGTGTCTTCTTCACAACACCCAGCTTTGTCGCAAGCAAGATACTGTGATCAGGATGAAATTCGTCAATTTGCAATATCGTTGCAATCTTCTCGTTCGGGAGCAGATCTCCAAGTAAGTTTACAAGCGGCTTTCCTTTCGATCTTCGGCCCGTATCGGGTATCTGCCAAACTTTGAGCCAATAGACACGGCCAAGCGTTGTAAAGATCAACAGATAATCATGCGTCGACGCCACGTGAATAGTCTTGATGGCATCCTCTTCTTTTTTGAGCTCGATGCCAACCACACCCTGACCACCGCGTCGCTGCTCACGGAAGGTCCCAACAGGCATGCGCTTGATATAGTCATCTTGTGAGATCGTAATCACTACCTGCTCGTCAGGAATTAAATCCTCCATCTCAAACTCGGTCTCGGCATGGGTAATCGCAGTCCTTCGCGCGGGATTTTTGTAGCGCGTCTCAACCTCACGAAGCTCCTCTTTAATAATCTCTTTTACTTTCAATTCGCTTGCTAAGACTTCTTTATAATAGGCAATTTTTGCAAGGAGTGCATTGTACTCATCGGTAATCTTTTCTCGCTCTAGAGCTGTCAGCTGGTACAGGCGAAGCTCTAAAATAGCCGTTGCCTGCCGCTCACTGAAGGTATATTGCGAAATAAGTGCTTGTTTTGCCTCTTCTTTAGAATTACTTGCTCGAATAAGCCTCACAATCTCGTCAAGATGATCCAAGGCCTTTAAATAGCCAGCCAGAATATGGGCTCTAGCCTCTGCCTGAGCAAGCTCAAAGCGAGTGCGGCGCCTGATGACCTCTATGCGATGCTCAATCCAGCACATCAAGAACTGCTTGATGTTCATGAGGCGCGGTAGTCCCTTGTCGAGCGCAAGCATGTTGCAGCCAAAGGTCACTTCCATGTCACTGTACTTATACAGCTGATTGATGGTTACCTCAGGAATCTCCCCTTTTTTGAGCTCAATAACAATGCGCAGACCCTGTCTGTCAGATTCATCGCGAAGATCAGAGATGCCTGACATAGTCTTGTCCTGAATACGATCTGCAATCTGTTCAATAAGGCGCGCTTTGTTAACGTTATAGGGCAGCTCCGTAATCGCAAGCCGCTCACGATCCGAGTTCTCATTCATCTTTTCGACCTGGATGACACCGCGCAGGATAATTTTGCCTCTTCCCGTATGGTAGGCCTCTTTCACACCGCGATAGCCAGTAATAATGCCCCCCGTAGGAAAGTCTGGAGCCGGCATTACCTTCATAATATCATCAACCGTTGCAAGGGGATCATCCAATAAGAGCGTGGTCGCAAGCACGACTTCATGTAAGTTGTGAGGAGCAATATTGGTAGCCATGCCCACAGCAATACCTGAAGAGCCATTACAGAGAAGGTTGGGGAATTTAGAAGGAAATACTGTCGGCTCTTTTTTCGTCTCATCGTAGTTGGGAACAAAGTCAACGGTATCCTTGTCAAGATCCTCCATAAGCTGGCTTGCAGCATGCGTAAGGCGCGCCTCTGTATAACGCATCGCCGCCGGCATATCGCCATCAATCGAGCCAAAATTGCCCTGACCATCGACCAAGGTGTAGCGCATCGCCCACTCCTGGGCCATACGAACAAGAGTTGGGTAAATCACCGTCTCACCGTGTGGATGGTAGTCTCCAGAGGTGTCACCACAAATCTTCGCACACTTTCTGTGCTTGGCGCCAGGACTCAAATTCAAGAGCTTCATTGCATACAAGATACGCCGCTGTGAGGGCTTTAACCCATCGCGCACATCAGGCAATGCCCTTGAGATAATCACCGACATGGAGTAGCGAAGATAGCTCTCCTTTAATTCCTCCTCAACACTGCGAGGAAGCACAATTTCATTTTCTGTATATGATGTTGTCATACTTTAAACGTCCGATTTTAAATATCTAAATTTTTCACCGCAAGGGCATGTTGTTCTATGAAGGCGCGCCGTGGTGGCACTTCTTCACCCATGAGCATGGTAAACATGTGCTCGGTCGCCACCACATCAGGCAGCGTCACCCGAATGAGGGTACGCCTGGCCGGATCCATAGTGGTCTCCCAGAGCTGCTCAGGATTCATCTCACCTAGACCCTTGTAGCGTTGAATTTCTATATCCCTGCGACCGTGCACACGTAAAATATCAATAAATTCTTTTAACGTATAGATCAACTGCTCCTTACCATTATCATCGATAACGCTCAGAATAGGTGTTGCTACAGGTGCTCCTTGTGGTATGAAGTATTGATGCAGCGTGCATCCCATGCTTTGTAGCTTCGATGTCAGCGAGCTCATGATAGCATCATCATAAAACTCCATAAAGCTCATAGCTGTAGGATGGAAGGCGCGCATCTCTTCAGTAACCTCTTCTGGAGGAATCGAGGCAAGGGTCTCATTAAACTGTTTTCTCTGCGCATCTTCGTGATTGTTTTTCAGAGCAGCAAGTTCATCCTCTGTATAAACAAAGCGATCACCATCGGGCAAGCTCACCAAAAAGCGAGGCAAAATCCCCTCAGGGTTTTTTCTCGATACATACTCTCGGAAAGGCACCCCTTTGCGCTCTATACGGGCAATAAAGGCCTCTATTTCCAGCACTGACTGCGTATAACTCTTAAGCTCTTCTAAAGAAAGAACCGCACCTTTGGCATGATCTTTAATAACAATATCACCCATTCCAAGCTGTAATAGATAGTCATCCATTTCCCGCTCAGAGTGAATATACTGTCCTACTTTTTTGCGGCTTACCTTAAAGAGTGGTGGCTGTGCTATGTAGATAAAGTTGTTCTCCACAAGTTGTGGCATATGTCGGTAGAAAAAGGTAAGAAGCAGCGTGCGAATATGCGAGCCATCGACGTCGGCGTCAGTCATGATGATAACGCGGTGATAGCGAAGCTTTTCAAGCTGGAAATTATCGCGCCCAATGCCGCAACCAAGGGCAGAAATCATTGCTCCCACCTCTTCATTTTGGAGCACCTTTTCTGGCCTTGCCTTTTCAACGTTTAAAATCTTTCCACGAATGGGCAAAATGGCCTGGAAACGCCTATCTCGGCCCCCTTTTGCAGAGCCTCCAGCAGAGTCTCCTTCAACAATATAGATCTCACACAGCGCAGGGTTTCGCTCCTGACAGTCAACAAGCTTTCCTGGCAGTCTGCCCCCATCAAGTGCGGACTTGCGAAGCGTGAGCTCTCGTGCTTTTTTTGCCGCCTCACGCGCCTGTGCGGCAATAATGGCTTTTTCTCCGATTTGCTTTGCAATGGCAGGATTCTCATCTAAAAAGGTAGTAAGTTCCTCACCAGTAATCTGCTGCACAACCGAGCCTACATCACTATTGCCAAGGCGCTGCTTCGTCTGCCCTTCAAACTGCGGATTCGCCACCTTTACCGAAATCACCGCTGTCAGCCCCTCGCGCATGTCATCGCCTGTTAATGATAGCTTATCATTCTTTAGCAAGTTGTGGTTCTTAATATACGTGTTAAGCACTCGCGTCAGCGCTGAAGAAAAGCCGCTCAGGTGTGTGCCACCATGGTGTGTAGCAATATTATTGACAAAGGAAAAGAGTGCTTCATTATAGCCATCATTCCACTGCATAGCCACTTCGGCCTCAATAGAGCCATCATCGCCTTCTCGAACACTCTTAAAGTAAATAGGGGTAGCAAACAGGGTACTTTTATTTTCGTTAAGATAGGACACAAAAGAGCGCAGTCCCCCGCGGTAGCAAAAGGAGATATCGTCTCTTCCTTCATCGCGCTCATCGCGAAGAGTAATGTTTATGCCGGGGTTTAAGAAGGCAAGCTCGCGGAAGCGTTTGACAAGGGTGTCATACTCGACATCTATTATCTTCATGATAGTGTTGTCAGGCCAGAAAATCACCTTTGTACCGCGCTTTTCGGTAGTGGCTATGTAACGAAGAGGCTGTGCCACATGGCCTTTTGCAAATTCGATATCATACTCTTTGCCGTCCTTATAGACCTGTACGATCATTTTTTTCGAAAGAGCATTCACACAGGAGACGCCCACACCATGAAGACCGCCGGAGACTTTGTAGGTGTCTTTATCAAACTTACCACCTGCATGGAGCACTGTCATAACGACTTCAAGAGCAGACACATCGCGGCCACGCCTCTGAGACTCTTTTGCATGGGTATCTACAGGGATGCCCCGGCCATTATCTTCCACAGAAATCGCATGATCGCGATGTAGGATAATATCAATCGAAGTGCAAAAGCCAGCCATTGCTTCGTCGATGCAGTTATCTACAACTTCATACACCAGCTGATGCAGGCCATTAATTCCCGTATCGCCAATATACATACCAGGGCGCTCTCGCACTGCCTGCAGCCCTTCTAAAACCGTAATCGAGCTTGCGGTATACTCTTTGAGCTCACCATTTTTCAATGGAGAAGAGGAATTGGCTACAATCGCCTCTTGAACCTCTTCTTGAATTCCTTCTTGACCTTCATTTTTGACAATATTTTCCGTCATACACACCATCCATTTAAAACGCATATTGTATCATAGAGTTCGACTTATCGGGAATACTTTAAACTGCCAAATTTATGGCTAACGTCCTGGGCGGCAAGAGAACAGAGAACAAGGAGTTTACGAGGAGAGCTTGCGAGATGACGCAGGATCTTAGGGTTTTGACAGTTACAAGTTGTGAGGGCTTTTTTTACAGGGAGAGCCACAGGAGAGAGATTACAGAGAGAGCTTGTCAGAGGCGTGTGGGGTGCTAAAGGCATTGGTAATAAAGGTCTGGGCAGAGAGATTAGAGAGAAGAGGTGCTTGCAAAATTCCGTTGGAGACAAAATTTGATGATTTTGGCGATGGGAGAAACCTTTTGCAAATTGACATACTCCCTCGAGTAGGCAATTTGCAAAAGGTTTTTTCCCAGCGACAAAAGCGCGAATTTTGGCCCAAATCGGAATTTTGCAAGCACCTCAGAAGCTAAGGGATCATTATGGGCTTAATAAGAAGCACCAAAGATGCATTTTCAACGAGCATACGCTCGTTGAAGTCCAGACATATAAAAATAGACCGACAAATTTATTTGTCGGTCTATTTTTATATGTCTGGACTTTTCCGCTTTCAGCGAAAAAATGCATCGCACATCCCAAACCGTATTGCATAAAAAACAACAGTGCTATAATATGCCACCATGGATGAACTGCAACTGTACAGCCCTGATGAGTTGAAACAGCAATACCCGCTTACCGAGAATGCCATTGCTTGCATTCGAAGCGCCCGTGAAACAGCCCTCGCTATTCTGAGTGGCCACGATGAACGGCTCTTGCTTATTGTGGGACCATGCTCAATTCATAATACAGAGGCTGCCTTGGAATATGCACAGAGGCTCATGAGACTTGCCGAAGAGGTCAAAGACACCTTTTTTGTTGTCATGCGCACCTTTTTTGAAAAACCACGAACGAGTGTTGGCTGGAAGGGGCTTGCCTATGACCCTCATCTCAATGGATCTTGTGACATCGCAGCAGGCCTTGCGCTGTGTCGCTCTTTATTAGTAGCGCTAAATACTCTGGGGCTGCCCTGTGCAACGGAATTTTTACATCCTTTGATTGCCCCCTATTTCTCTGATTGCATCTCCTGGGGATCCATTGGCGCACGCACATGCCAGTCCCCCATTCATCGCGAATTCGTATCAGGGCTAAAAATGCCCATCGGCTTTAAAAACAGAACGGATGGTGATATCGATGTAGCTATACAAGGAATACGGCTCTCTTCACTACCACAGCGTTTTTTGAGCGTCAATTCCCAGGGCCGTATTGTGCAGAAAAAAAGTGCTGGCAATCCTCTGCCGCATCTTGTGCTGCGTGGAGGTAGCGGTCAAGAAAATTATCATCCTGCAGCTATACAACATGCTACACATCTTCTTACCCAATATAATCTGCCGCCTGCCCTGATTGTCGACTGCTCTCATGATAATTGTAGAAGAAATTACCAGCGGCAAGAACATGTGTTTGGCTCACTTATGCGCCAGGTGCAAGAGGGCAATCGCTCTATCCGTGGACTTATGTTAGAAAGCTTCCTTTTAAATGGCACACAAGATATGCTGAAGATGCAATTGCCGCCCGAACAAGAAGCTGCCATTGCCTTTGGGGGATCCTTGACAGATCCTTGCCTCGGCTGGGAAGC
>JABDDE010000021.1 GCA_013287775.1 Chlamydiota bacterium | reverse complement strand
TCTGCAGCAACAATATGTGCATTGATTAGGTCAAATATAATGGGTGTCGCTGCTACCGCAGCTCTATTTCATTTACTGCACTTGTAACCCCACGTTACGCCGCCCGTAGCGCATGCGCTACGGGCGCGCTCCACGCGGGGCTAATGAATTCCACCGCTGCCGCGGTGGGATCCACATCAATTAGAAGCATGATATGTTATGCGTTTTCCTTAAGTTGACACCATTAGGCTTCTTTGGTGATTCTTATAAGTCCATAATAATCTCTTAGCACTCTCTCAATCTCTTTGTCCAGACCTTCCCCACCAGCACTCCAAGCACCCCACACGCCTCTGACAAGCTCCCTCTGTAAGCTCTCTCCTGTGGCTCTCCCTGTAAAAAAAAACTCCCAAAACCTTCCCCACCAACACCATAAGTACCCTACACGCCTCTGACAAGCTCCCTCTGTAAGCTTCTCCTGTGGCTCTCCCTGTAAAAAAAACTCCCCAGACCTTCCCCACCAACACCACAAGCACCCCACACGCCTCTGGCAAGCTCTCTGTACCCTATAAAAACTGCCCACGCTTGTTACTGCCCAGCCCGTGAATTCCTCATCTTCTCTACTCTGCGCTCTGCACAAAACATATGAAATCGCAATTCTGTGCAGAATTTTTGAGTGTCTTTTTTCTGCACAAAACATATGAAATCGCAATTCTGTGCAGAATTTTTGAGTGTCTTTTTTCTGCACAAAACATATGAAATCGCTGTTTTGTGCAGAATTTTGCAGTGCTTTTTTTCTGCACAAAATGTATGATTTCTATATATTGTGCAGAGAAGGAGGCATGTTATGAGCGATGATGTATTTATAGGACGAAGTGAGGAACTAGCTACGCTATCATCCTTACTTACAAAGAAATCCGCGAGTCTCATAGTAATACGCGGAAGAAGACGAATTGGTAAAAGTCGCCTTATAGAGGAGTTTGCAAAAGGCAAACACTTCCTCACATTCACTGGAATCGCACCCACCGAAAAGACAACCGATGCGTCTCAAAAAGAGGTATTTGCGCAGCAGCTGGGCAAGCAAATCGGGCTTCAAGGTATCGCCTCAGATGATTGGGCCTCGCTCTTTTCACTGCTCCACCAACAGACACGACGCGGCCGCGTCATTATCCTTTTTGATGAGATCTCCTGGATGGGATCTCATGATCCTCTCTTTCTTGGAAAACTCAAAAACGCATGGGATCTTGAGTTTAAAAAGAATCCCAACTTGATTATGGTACTCTGCGGCTCAGTATCCACATGGATTGAGAAAAACATCATCAGCAGTACCGCTTTTTTTGGTAGAATTTCGCTCTTTTTACACCTTGATGAGCTCCCCTTGTACGCATGCCACGAATTCTTACGCAGTCGAGGATTTCGACGTTCAACCTATGAGGAATTCAAAATCCTTTCTGTCACAGGCGGCGTGCCATGGTATCTTGAACAAGTGCAAGGGGGACAGAGCGCGGACGATGTTATTAAAAAACTCTGTTTTAGCAAGACGGGGGTACTTTTCAATGAATTCGATACCATATTTCATGACCTTTTTGAAAAGCGAAGCACTATCTATCGACCGCTCGTCAATGCCTTAGCAAATGGGCCTATGAGCTTTGAGGATATTTGTGATGCATGTGGCTATCCAAAAAGTGGAACCCTGAGTGAATACTTAAATGACTTACTGCAATCGGGATTTATAAGCCGAGACTATACCTGGTGGCCAAAATCTGGTAAATCCTCACAACTCAGTCATTATCGATTGAGTGATAATTACCTCAGATTCTATCTCAAGTATGTCATCCCGAATCGTGACAAGATCCAGCGTGGCCTTTTTGTATCACGCTCCCTTGCCACACTCCCAGGCTGGAGTACGGTAATGGGGCTACAATTCGAAAATCTTGTGCTCAAAAATCGTGCAAAAATTTGGAACAAGTTAGGCATACGAGCAGAAGATATTGTTACAGACAATCCCTATTTCCAAAAAAAGACCAGCTCTAAAAAGGGATGTCAAATTGACTACTTAATTCAAACGCGATTCAATACACTCTTTGCCTGCGAGATCAAATTTTCAAGAAATCCGCTATCCTCGGCTGTAATTGATGAGATGAAGGAAAAATTGGCAGCCCTACAGCTGCCAAAACGATTTTCCTGCTGGCCAGTACTTATCCATGTCAATGGCATCAATGATGGTGTTCAGGATAGCGGGTATTTTGCTGAGATTATTGATTTTAATGCCATGTGTGAATGACCCTTACTGCTCTGCAGATATGGCTGCCAAAATATTTGGGGGCAAATGAATAAGGCGCATGGCATTGCGTAGAAACATATCAACCTCAGCTGCTGGAATACGTGCAACAAGCTCCCCATCCATAGCTGCCCGAATCGGGTACGGGACATTAGGCGCCTGATCAACGCATGTAGGCACAATGTTTGTAGGCACAATGTTTGTAGGCACAAGGTAGCTTTGCATTAGTGTCATAAACGAGCGACGATAAAAATATGCACTTAGCGCTAGGTGGCGGTGAGTGATGCGCGGCAAGCTAATACAAAGCCCCTCTGCTGTACCAGATACGGTAGGCATAAAGTCACTAAACGCTTGTAACCTGCTTAGATCGGTAAGACTATGGAATACGCGAAGATCCTTTCTATCACGTCCTCCATAGAGGGAACAGGCAAAGGTTGCAGCAATGGTCTTTCGTACTAATATGTTTGTGCCACTCGAGCAAAAATAACAAGGACCATGGTCTCCACGTTGCCACATGACATGAATGCGCGTATATGGTGTCATAGACATGGTAGTGTCGAGTGGCGGGAGCATAGGGTACCGCAATTCTATTTCAGTAGGGGCAGTAGGAGTAGGCTGGATGGACACTGCTGAGTCAGATGATGCCAACATGGAAGCAGACGTGGAAGCAGACGTGGAAGCCGCTGTACTATATGGTGATGACATTGTTAAAATTGAAAACATATTATTAAGACCATGCTCTTCTATTGACAGTACAGAAGAGGCTGATAGAGACATCGAGGCAGGCATCGAGGCAGGCATCGAGGCAGACATGGAAGCAAGCGTGGAACACGCTGTACTATATTGCGATGACATTGACGAAATTGATGACATATTATTAGAGCCCTGACCTTCTATTGACATTGCAGGACAAGTTGATAGAGACATCGAGCCAGATATGGAACACGCTGTACTATATTGTGATAACATTGATTGTGATGATATCGACGAAATTGACATAATAAACACTCCTTGTTTTTTGTTTTAAATAGATGAAAATATAATCATCTCGTTTATTATGGAGATTTATTAATTAATTGTCAAGGAACAATATTCAGGGACAATATTCATAGAATGTTTAATGGTATTTGTATACTCTTGAAATCCAGGCCGTTTGTGTGCATACATGAGGGCATTATAGCTGCACCTAGCATACTCGTGAGGCGCATCTATAAGACGAGCAACACTTACCGCAATGTCGTCTGGAGCACACAATTTTGGTGCTGTAAGACAATTGTGTACGGGATCAAACACACAATCTGGCAGCTTATCTAATGTCCCACCATATTCTGGATACTGCGCAATATCGATAGTGGGCTCCACTAAATAGCCTGCCCCCTCTCCCACAGCCTCTGGAAGGCCATCGACATGTGCCGCAATAACAGGACAGCCCCTAGCTGCTGCCTCAAGGGCAATAAGCCCGAGCGGTTCACGGATAGAAGGAATCAACAACACATCGATATTATCATAAAAGCGTGCCACATCACTGACAGCAGACAAAAAGTGAACCTCCTCCTGTAGCCCAAGCTTTGAGCTAAGCCCCTCAAGCGCATGTCGCTCAGAGCCCTCACCTGCAATGGTAAGCGATGCAGGTATGTGAAGATTATGAAGCCCCTTGAGAGCATGCAGCAAAAGACAGACACCCTTGAGGGGAATCAGCCTCCCAATATAGCCAAGCCGAACCTTTGGTGCACACCCCGTACGCGCCTCCGCACACAAAGGAAGATCTGGCCTGAGCGGATTAACAACAACAGAAATAGGTTTTTTCACTCCCCATTTACACTCCATCATCCGCTTGGCAGCAAAAGAATTGGCAATTAAAAGATCTTTACTATCAAAAAAAGCAGATTGAATAGTGCCTTGAGGATGTATCCAGGAGGCGCCATGCTCATAATATATGACTCTACAATCAGGTGTGGGCGGCTCAATTGCATCGAAGCGATTCCACAAGATAACCGTCGACAATGAAGTAGTGAGTGCACGTTTGGAGAGAAGTGGCCGTATGCACTTTGGCATTTTGAGACCAAAGAGATATTTTTCATAAAAAATCGATGTCGCAAAGCGCTGTACAGTATCCTGAAAAAAGGGATGTATGGGGCCACCAGTGACAAGCACATGATGTTTTAAAGAATGAGCCTGCTCTAAGAAATGGACAAAGAGGGATTCTACCCCACCAATGGTGTCAAGGTTGAGAATATGAAGTACTGTCATTTATTTTGTTTTTGGCCAGGCCTGTCGCCGGCCACCCAGGGTTTAGTCGCCCCTTCGGGGCTCCTGCACCCTGGGCTATACATATTTCGGCCCTAATGGGCCTCATCAGGGCCTTGCAACCGCTCACGTTGGAGCATTTTTTTGTAGTATCCCCCCTCTTTCTTCCCCGCAGGGGAAGAAAGAGGGGGGATACTACATCTACTCATTTCTGCAACCGCTGTATCGCCTGGAAAAACTCTTCGCGCTTCGCTGCATCGTGGGTAAAGGCTCCGCCAAAATAGGAAGTAGTTGTTTGGCTCTCTTCATCATGCACACCGCGAGCAATAACACAAAGGTGCTGGGCCTGAATGGAGACGGCAACATCCGAAGAGGCAAGTATGTGAGAGAGGCTATCGGCAATTTGCGATGTCAGCCGTTCCTGCAACTGTGGCCTTTTTGCAAAATAGCGAACAATACGGTGAATTTTTGATAACCCCAGAAGTTTGCCACGTGGAATATAAGCCACAAAGGCAACACCCATCATAGGCACAAAATGATGCTCACAAAAGCTCGTAAAGCCACATTTGGTAACGACAAGGCTATGATGCCCGGCTTCTGAGACATGATCTTCTTCAAAAAGGCCGACATCTGGAAAATTTTTGGAATCAAGCCCTGAAAACACCTCTTTCACATACATTTCAGCTACACGTCGCGGTGTCTGCACAAGTGATGCATCGGTAAGATCGAGACCGAGCGTGGTCATAATACCCTCAAAGTGTGCGCTAATTGCCTCAATCTTTTCCTCATCTGATAACACCGATGAAACTATAGGCGAGGGATAACGAGTAGTTGCTGCTTTCTTCATCTGGTTGTAACCACCTTTTTATTGGTCGACTCCCCGGTAGGGGAGTTGACCAATAGATATTCTTCCAACGGCCCATCGAAATACTCTATACCATCTGCTGTAAACGCTATGATCTTCTTTGCAAAACGGTCGATGAGGTCTCTATCATGGCTCACACACACACAGGTGCCTTTATATTCTTCAAGCGCCCAGCCAAGCGCAGAGACAGCTTCGAGATCCAGGTGGTTATTGGGCTCATCCAGGAGCAAAAGGTTATGCTCCTGCAGGAGCATACTTGCAATAATAAGACGCGCCGTTTCTCCTCCGGAAAGAGAGCCTACTTTTTTAAATGCGTCATCGCCTCCAAAGAGCATCTTCCCTAATACGGCACGCACTTCTTGATCGTAGATGTTTGGTTTTTTCCTCTTCAACCAATCAAAGAGCGTGATGTCTTCCTTTTTATTAATATACTCTTCATGATTTTGCGGAAAATGGCTCGCTATCACATTATTCCCATACTCGAGCTTGCCATGATCCGGTGTCAGTGCCTTTGCAAGGCACTTGAGAAGCGTCGTCTTGCCTCGGCCATTGTTCCCTATCACACCAATTTTATCGCCGCGATGAATTTCTATATTAAAATCTTTAATTACTTTTAAAGTATCAAATCCTTTGGCAAGGTGCTCACAGGTAAGAATCACTTTTCCTGGCTGCTTTTCAGAGGGAATAAAACGAATGTAGGGACGTTGAATATTGGATTTTTTCAGCTCCTGGGGCTGCAGCTTTTCAATTTCACGAAGGCGCGACTGTACTTGGCTAGCCCTTGTTCCAGATCGGAATTTAGCGACGAATTCTTGCAGCTGGGCAATTTTCTTTTCCCTCGACTTAGCATCGGCCTCGCTGCGCCCTCGTACCGCCTCTTTTGCTACAATCATATCGTCATAATTGCCAGGGTAAATAATGACGGTTTCGTAATCAATATCGGCAATATGTGTCGCCACCGCATTGAGAAAGTGTCTGTCGTGGCTTACAACCACCAAAACCCCTTTATACTCATGTAAAAACCGTTCCAGCCAGCTTATGGACTCCATGTCAAGGTGGTTTGTCGGCTCATCAAGAAAAAGCGCTTGCGGATCTCCAAAAAGCGCCTGACATAAAAGGGCTCGAAACTGCATGTCCTGGGGAATTTCATGCAGCTTTTTATGAAAATACGCTGCTGGCACCTCAATGCCCCCAAGAAGTACCTCAGCATTGGACTCGGCCATATAGCCATCTTCTTCAGCAATAATACCCTCTATTTCACCAAGCCGCATGCCTACTGCGTCGGTCATCTCCTGTTCATAGAGGCGATCTCGCTCCTGTAAGGCATTCCAGAGACGGCTGTTACCCATAATCACTACATTGAGCGTTGTATAGTCTTTAAACTCATGGATATTTTGTTTGAGACAACTCGTGCGCATTGGATGTATCACACTGCCTTTTGTAGGTGCCTCTTCTTTCATAATAATCCGAAGCAGCGTCGACTTCCCAGCCCCATTTGGCCCTGTCAGGGCGTAGCGATTGCGGTTAAAAGTGATGCAGACATCTTCAAATAATGTCTTCGTTCCGAAATTTTTCGATATATGATCAAGTGTTACAGACATACTCGTATTTTCTCTAAGGCTTGCCTTGCTTCTTCCAAGGCAGCACGCTGCTTGGTAATAAGCTCTGGAGGCGCTTTTGCTATAAAATTCTCATTTGCAAGCTGCGCCTCTATCTTGGCTATAGCCTCTGTTATCTTTTTTTCTTCTTTGGCAAGCCGCTGCTTTTCTTGCTCCATAAGAGCCTCGGGCATAGGAATAAAGAGTGAGATCCCTTCAACCACTGCCGAGCTACCCATAGTTGCTGGAGGTGGGGCAAAAATCAGCGAATTGGTTTTTACTAAGCTTGTAATAATATGCTGAGATTGTTGCATCCTTTGAGATATCCCTTCAATATTCTCTCGAGGATCATAGAGATATGCATCGGTTGCAACGGTTGGTGGAATGGCCATCTCACCTCGAATATTACGATAGGCATAGACCACCTTGGAGAGTAGTTCAAACTGAGCGACTTGGGTTTCAAAGTTATCTTTCTCAGCTTTCGGAAACGGAGCCACAATGCACGCTGGAGCTTGAAGAGCAGCAATTGCTTCTCTTGTATATCCATCTACGCGCATCCCTGCAACAGCATCCCCAAACCATTTTTTGCAAAGTTGAAACAGCTCTTCCGTAATAAAAGGTGCAATCGGATGCATGAGTCGCACTATGCGCAGCAAAACTATTAGTAAAATTTTCTGCTTGTTTTCTCGCGTCTCCGGTGTCCCCGCTTTTCCAAAAAGTACCGGTTTGACAATTTCTACATAATAGGCGCAAAACTCATTCCAGAAGAAGTTGTAGATACACTCCGTGGCTTTATCAAAGCTATAACCCTCTAGGTACTGCGTCACCATTTCTATACATACGTTGGAACGTGCAAGAATCCATGCATCTTCAATATCAAGGCTAGGAAGCACTATTCCACTTCCGAATGCCTCGCGGCTTAGCGAGGCATTTGGAAGTGTGAGATTCATAAAGACGAAGCGTGCGCCATTCCAAATTTTATTGGCAAAATGGCGATATTCTTCAAAGCGACGTCTATCTAAATCAATATGCCGAGCATTGGTAATACAGGATGCAAGAGCGAGGCGCATTGCATCGGCGCCATACTCTTCTATAATCTCATTAGGATCAATAACATTGCCTTTGGACTTCGACATTTTTTCCCAACGCGACTCTACATCATCAGGCACCTTCGCACCCAAATCATACGCTTTTCGCTCCTGATCTGAAACATAGTGAATCCCACCCCCTGCATTTTGCCGCCAGTACGATTTACCATAGATGAGACCCATTAAAAATACTTGCGGAAAAGGCAGTTGATTCAGCGCATACTCTCCCATCATAAGCATACGTGCGACCCAAAAGAAAAGAATATCGTGCCCCGTAACTAACGTGCTGTTGGGATAGAATTTTTGCAAATCAGGAGATTCTTGTGAAGACTCTGAGGGCCAGCCCATCGTTGAAAAAGGCCATAGAGCAGAGGAGAACCATGTATCGAGCACATCGCTATCTTGCACCCAATCATCAGGTGCTCGTTTGACTTCCTCAGGCACTCCTACACCGTCATAACAAAGGATAACATCTTGGGCTTTTTTGTGATACCAAATGGGAATTTGATGCCCCCACACAAGTTGACGGCTAATACACCAGTCGCGCAAATTCTCAATCCAATGAAAATACGTGCTCTTCCAGTGGTCAGGGATCAGTTTTGTTTTTCCCGAGGCAACTGCATCGATGAGCTGTTCTTTAAATGCCGTCATACGCACAAACCACTGCTTGGAAAGATGGGGCTCAATCGTTGCCTTTGAGCGGTAAGAAATGCCCACACGGGTCACATAAGGAACGGTTTTTAACAAAAAGCCTGCCTGCTGCATAGCCTGCACGGTCTGCAAACGTGCTGCTTCCAGGGAGATCCCCTGCAAAGCGCCTCCGTGATGATTCATCTTGCCGTCAGCGGTCATGATGTTAATCATCGGCAGATTATGCCTAAGGCCTATTTGGTAGTCATTAGGATCGTGTGCCGGTGTCACCTTCATGGCACCAGTACCAAAACTAGGATCGATATGGTCATCAATGATAACAGGAATATGGCGATTGGTCAGCGGCAGATGCACCGTCTTGCCGACAAATTGCTGATAACGTTCATCATTAGGGGCCACAGCAACGGCAGTATCGCCAAAGAGCATCTCTGGCCGCTGCGTCGCAATAGGAATGAATCCTGAACCATCGGAGAGTGGGTAGGCAAAGTGCCATAAAAAACTATTTCTCTCTTCGTACTCTACTTCATCATCTGCTAAGGCTGTCTGCGTTACTGGATCCCAGTTCACAAGATAGTCACCGCGATAAATAAGCCCTTCATCGAAGAGCTTTTTAAAGAGCACGCGCAC
Organism: Chlamydiota bacterium; assembly: GCA_013287775.1. GTDB lineage: Bacteria > Chlamydiota > Chlamydiia > Chlamydiales > FEN-1388 > JABDDE01. The sequence goes on along the minus strand of JABDDE010000021.1, from coordinate 19,602 downwards.
AGCACGACTACAGCCTGCATCCATGGTAAAACGCATGCGGCTCCAATCGCAGGATGCCCCTTGGCTTTTCATCTGAGCAACAATCTGTTTTTCGTGTATTTCTTTCCAGTGCCAAATATGCTCTAAAAACTCCTCACGAGAAAAATCCGTACGCCTTTTGCCTGTGGTTGAGAGAAGGTAGCGCTCTACTACTGTTTGCGTTGCAATACCTGCATGATCGGTGCCTGGAAGCCAGAGCGCCTCAAAACCCGACATGCGCTTGAAACGAATCAGGATATCTTGCACGACAAAGCCAAGGGCATGCCCCACATGGAGTACCCCTGTCACATTGGGTGGAGGCAGCACGATGGTATAGGCAGGCTTCTGTGAGTGTGCATTTCCTCGAAAAAAGCCCCCTTCTTCCCAATAGGTATACCATTTTTTTTCAATGGCTTTAGGGTCAAATGTTTTTGCAAATAAATCTAATGATTCCGACATATAAATGAGTCCACTCCACTTCGCAAGCTCGTGGAGTGGAATAAAAAATCTATGATACCAAGATAGAGCAAATAACACAATGATTTACATTAGTGGTCAGCTCCCTGAGGGCATACGCACCAGGCTAAGACCATGGTCCTCACAGGCTTGGGCGTATTTTTAAGATGGACAGTTTAGAGAAGAGCTTGAAAGATGACGCAGGATCTTAGGGTTTTGGCAGTTACAAGTTGTGGGGACTTTTTTTTACAGGGAGAGCCACAGGAGAGAGCTTACAGAGAGAGCTTGTCAGAGGCGTGTGGGTCACTAGAGGCATTGGTCTTTAAAGTCTGGACAAAGAGAAGAGAACGCTAAGAGATTATAACGCTAAGAGATTATTATGGGCTCATAAGAAGTACCCATACGCACCAGGCTAAGACCATGGTCCTCACAGGCTTGGGCGTATTTTTAAGATGGACAGTTTACGGCTTAGTGAAAAAGAGATAGAGAGTTTAGAGGAGAATAAAGAGTGGGCGCAGGATCTTACGGTATGGAGAGTTATAAGTATTGGGAGCTTTTTTTAAGAGGGAGATCACAGAGGTGCAGAGAGAAGTCTGGACTTCAACAAGCGTACGCTCGTTGAAAATGCATCACTCTAATACAAATTTCTTAGCGTTCTCTCTAATCTCCCTACTATCCAAACCTTCCCCACCAACACCTAAAGCACCCCTAACGCCTCTGACAAGCTCTCTCTGTACCTCCAGAGAACTGACCACAAAATTTCTATCTACAAATCGACAATTTGCACGTTTGTGGACAGTTTTAGACATCACCATTTCTGTCCACAAATCGACAATTTGCATGTTTGTGGATTGATTTTTGTCCCTATCGAGTGAACCTGTATCTTTGCGAGATCAAGTTCTCGAAAAATCCCATAGGCAAAAAAATTATCGAGGAGATGGAAGAAAAAAGAAAACGTCTAAAAATACCTCGCCATTTTTCAACACGTCCCATCCTTATCCACGTCAATGGTGTCGAGGAGAGCGTGGTAGACGCTGCCTATTTCGATAAGATTATTGATTTCGGAAGGTTGTTGATGGGATAAGTAGTCATACTGCAAGATTTTATTGCAAAAATAATCATTTATTGCTATAATATAGTCAAACGGCAAGAATATCTTGCCAAGAATATCTTGCATAGGTATCTTATGAAAACACAAATTGGGCAAAGAATAAAACAAGAGCGAGAGCGCAAACAAGTTTCTCAAGAAAAATTAGCACATGCTCTTCAATGGAATCATCATCAAATAGTGAGTGATGTAGAACAAGGAAAACGTGAAGTGAAGGCATGGGAGCTGTATGAGATTGCTAAATTTTTACATGTACGTATGGATGTGTTGCTTGGAAGAGAAGAGCAACCTCAGCAACCTTTTGTTCTTTGGAGGCAAAAACCCACCAAGGATACTCCATTGCTTGAAGCACGCTTCATTAACGAATGCAACAATTATATTTGGCTCGAGCAGCTTATTTTAAACGGCAATGAGCAGCCTACAATTGTTTTTGAAGAACTACCAAAAAAGAAAATCGATTTTAAAAATTTCACACTTTCACATGCCTACCAACTCGCAGAAAGCATGAGACAGCTTATGTCACTGGGGGATTTCCCTGCTATGCAGTTACTGGGAATACTAGAGGATCGTTATGGGGTAAAGTTCATTATCGATAACAATAACACAGAAGGATCAGCCGCCTGTTCTCGATCAGAAAAGGGATGTTTTATCTTAATTAAAGGACTAGACGTCGAATGTCGACAATATTTTAGTATTGCTCATGAATTATTTCACTTAATCACATGGGACCAGGAGATGCTAGCACAAATTGATGCAATGACTTCTCTTCATGACAAAAATGAGCAACTTGCTAACGCCTTTGCTGCAGGGCTCCTCATACCAAAAGAAAAGCTGCAAACAGAAATTGCAAGAATTTGCGGGAATAGGCCAATTGCCGCACCGGATGTTATCGCTACCGCTGGCCAGTTTTATGTCTCTAAAGATGCAATGCTCTATAGAATGCTGAATATCGGTCTTATTTCTAATAAACAGTTCAAAGAAATCAAAGAACAATTACAGCATACTGTAAGTTATCGCACTACAGCAGAGCGAATTTCTCGCTTTTTGTATAGCAAATATGTGCGGCTTGTGTATCTTGCCTATGAACATATTAAGATATCAAGAGCGAAAGCTGCAAAACTTCTGCACACCGATTTATGTGATTTATCCGACATTTTTAATGAATATGGGTTCCTCGAAATACATGCATCCTAAACTGAGAAAAAAAATTATACTTGATGCAAATGCAATTATTGATTTACATCATTATTCTATTTGGGAACCAATTATTCATGCATGTCGAATAGCAGTGACTCCCATCATTAATCGAGAGGTTCGTTTTTACAAAGATTTACAAGGACAAAAACAACACATCAATTTAAGTATGCACATTCATACGCAACAAATTGACGAAATTCCTGTTTCTATTGGCGAGTTCTCCCATCTCGAAAAGGAATTAAGTATTTTTTTTCTAAAAGGCATCGATGAAGGCGAAAGAGAAGCTATTGCATTCTTGCACAGTAGCAAAAAGAAGGACGATTTTCTGTTTTGTACTGCTGACATGTTAGCTATTAAATGTTTAGGTATATTGGGACTACGTAATCACGGACTGTCTATGGAAGAGTTACTCGAAATTTCCTGTATTCATACGCAGATTCCACTTCCTAAAAGTCGATCAAAGCAATTGTTTAAAAAAATGCTAGCCGAGGGCTTTCAGGAGATGCATTTACACAAGAAATAGTCACTACTTCGTCTGTGTCCAGCGACGCAGATATAGGCCGAGAGCTGTTTGGGCAGCTCTTGTCACGTTGAAAAGAGTTGGACGACAGGCATAGCTGAGAGGCCCGCACAGACTACAAAGAAGTATTTCGCCTCCAAGAAGCGCTGCCGGTGCTATGATATGATAGGGAGATGGAACAAATGCCACAGCAGCTACAAGTGGCAGCTGTTGTAGTGCCGTTTGCATAACCCGTCCTGGGAAGCCTCCACCGCAACAAAAGAAGCGAGATACACGCCTCCAGAGCGTACATCCATGCATGCGCCTTGCTGCTGTTGTGCGCGGGTCCGGAGGTGAATGAGAAGAGAGTTGTTTGACTTTCATAAGATTTACTCTTTTTTATGGTCTTGATTTACTATAGCCTTGTGTTTTCTTATTTTTTTCATATATGCCTTAGCGTTGAAATATTCGCATGATAGCGCCGCGGCAGCGACGTCGGGTGTTAGCCCCGCGTGGAGCGCGGGCGTGCGCTGTGCGCTACAGCCCGGCGGCAGCGCGGGGTTCGGAGCGTAGACTGAGATAGCGCCGCGGCAGCGGCATACGCATCAGGCTAAGGGGTATTAGCATGACAAACATTATAGTTTCTAACAAGCATTGGTTGCTTTTTTTACAGGGAGGGCTGCAAGAGACCAGCGACAGTTAGCGAGCGTACGCTCGTTAAAAATGATCCCTTAGCTTTCTCTCTAATCTCTCTGCTCAAATCTTTATTACCAATGCCTTTAGCACCCCACACGCCTCTGACAAGCTCTCTCTGTAAGCCCTCTCCTGCAGCTCTCCCTGTGAAAAAAATGTGCCAAAGCCTGTGAGAACCATGGCCGTGACCTTAGCCTGATGCGTATGCGGCAGCGGCGCTATGAGGCGATAGCACCCCCGGATATTCGTTTTTTTGTGGTTAGTCCTCTGAAAGAGGACTAACCACACACCTACAAGGCAGCAAGTACTGTCTTGGAAAGCGTCTGCAGGTCCTTGAGCCCAACAATGCGTTGCGTTTCTTTGCCGTTCACAAACAACACAAGAGTTGGTACCGAAGTAATTTGATAACTAGTTGTGGCTTTTGGCGATTGATCAACATCAATCTGCACACAACGCACCTTCCCCTGCAACTGCCCCGCTAATGATTCTAAAACAGGTGCAAGCATCTTACAAGGCCCACACCATTCCGCAGAAAAATCTACTAAAACATTGCCCGTCGCAATTGTTTTAGTAAAGCTTTCATCGTCAATTTTTTTTACCATTTCTTCCATAGATTATTTCCCCTGTGTATTATCTGTTTTTGGTGACTCATCTGCATCATCGCTATCCGTGCTGTCGAAATCATCATCAGATGCGCTATCTTGCTGATCCGCAAGCATGTCATCATCATCAGTTTCTCCTGAATCGTCATCTGCATCGCCCATATCATCGGATGATTCATCATCATCGGCAAATTGCATATCGTCTTCAGTAGTATCCAATGGAGATGAGTCATCATCATCATCTGATGGCTCTCCAACATCAAGCTCATCAGGGAAGAGGCTTTCTGCAGCGGCTATTTCTTGAGGCGTTTCATCTGCTCCGTTATCCTCATCATCGTCACTCTCTTCATCTTCACCTTCCTCTTCTTGACCTCCCGCTTTTTGACCTTGAGCCATTTTTGTGTCAGTACTTTTTGGCTCGCCTTTGACTTGAGGCGGAGTTTCAGGTTTTACTTCTTTCACTTTGATGTCAAATATAAGTAATGCATTCGGCATGAGCTGCCCTGATGTCCCATACCCAAGATCTGGATGGATAAAAATACGCCTCTCTTCACCCTCACGCATTCCTAAAACCCCCTTGCGAAAACCCGGAATCGTTTGCTTGAGCGAAATAGAAAGCGGTCCACCACTGGTTTCAGAAGACCCAAAGACCGTCCCATTCAAATACTTGCCTGTATAGACAATAACAGGAATAGAACCCTCTGTCACTTCTTTACCATGCCCTTCTTTCAGCTGAATGTATTGCAGCTTCCCTGGTTCAATTTCCTTAACACCCTCTTTTTTCGCATTTTCAACTAAAAACTTGTCCGCTTCTTTCAAATTTTTTGCTGCAAGGTCATGAAATGCGTATTCTTGAATCAATGCCATTGACTCTTCATATTCCTGCTCAGACATCGGAGCAGGCCCACCAGCTTGGGCATCCTTTATCCCTCGAATTACCTCATCAACATCAAACTTTACTACGGGATTCTCAAGACTCTTCTCAATAAAATACCCGTACATGAGCGACATCTTTTTCATGTACTCAGGCGCTAATAACTCTTCTTTTGTTCGCTCTTTTTGAGGCTGCGATGGTTGCACCCCTTCTGGTTGCACTCCATCTTTATTTTCTTCTGTCTGCTTGGACGCAATATCTTCGGCTGCCCCTACAAAAGGACATAGCAGTGTTGCTACAGCCAAAAGCCTCACTATCTTTTTATTCATAACGTTTTTTTCCTCATATTTTAATTTTTAATTCCTTAAGTTGCTGCTCACTCACCTGTGATGGTGCCTTGGTCATTAAATCTTGCGCTTTTTGCGTTTTTGGGAAAGCAACAATATCACGAATGCTTTCCGTCCCTGCTAAAATCATCATCAGACGATCAAACCCAAGTGCTATCCCTAAGTGCGGCGGCGTGCCATACCGAAGCGCCTCAATGAAAAAGCCAAACCTATTCACACGCTCTTCTGGACTAATACCGAGCGTTAAAAAGATTTTTTCTTGAAGAGCGCTATCGTGAATACGCTGCGATCCCGATGCAATCTCATATCCATTTAACACCAGATCATAACTCGACGATCGGGCTTTAAGAGGCGCCGTATCGAGCAGATGCAGGTCTTCGAGATGAGGACATGTAAAGGGATGGTGTTCACTCTCGAGTCGGCTTTCCTCTTCGTTATACGCGAAAAGAGGAAAATCTGTCACCCATAAAGGTGCAAAATGATGTGCCTGAATGTAATTTCTCTCACGCGCAATACGCCTTCGTAGATGATCCAGCAGCTGATGTGTCTTCCGTACAGGCCCTGCCACGATAAATGCAGCATCGCCTTTTTGCATCTTGAGCCGTTCTATCCAGCAGGCGGCATTTTCGGCAGTAACGTATTTACGAATACTCGAAGACAGCTCTCCATCAACAAGCTTCATCCAGATAAGTCCTTTGCCGCCCAAAAGCTCTACATAGCTCGTAAGCTCTTCTATTCCCTTCCTCGAAATATCGGCCCCACCCGTGACTGTAAAGCCCTTCACTATCCCCCCATTTCCCAATGCTTCTTGGAAAACTGGGAAAGGCAGCTGCATCGCAAGCTCATTGAGTTTTATAAACTCCATTCCAAAACGAAGGTCGGGCTTATCGGTGCCATACAGCTCCATACAGGTATCATAGCTCATTTGCGGAAATGGGCTCGGCAGTGTAGCATCTTTGCAGCTTGTAAAAATCTGCTGCACAAGGCTTTCAATAATGGGAAAGAGCTCTTCGTGTGTGGCAAAGCTCATTTCGATGTCAATTTGTGAAAATTCTGGCTGGCGATCTGCGCGCAAATCCTCATCACGAAAACAGGTAGCGATTTGAAAATAGCGATCAAGGCCCCCAATCATTAATATTTGCTTAAAAAGCTGTGGTGACTGTGGCAGCGCATAAAACGAGCCTGGATATATGCGTGAGGGCACAAGGTAGTCGCGAGCGCCTTCTGGAGTCGACTTGCCGAGAATGGGCGTTGTGACCTCTACAAAGCCCCGAGCATCCAAAAATGCACGCGTTGCCATCATCGCTCGGTGGCGCAAGACTAAGTTGTCCAAAATGGGCCCACGCCGCATGTCAAGATAGCGATACTGCAGTCGAAGCTCATCATGAGCCTCCCCTGATATCGTGTCGGCTACTGAAAAGGGCAACACAGCGGAGGCAGAAAGTATATGCACCTCTTGGGCAACCACTTCGATGGCACCGGTAGCAAGCTGAGGATTCGCATCCTTGCGGCGTACAACCTCTCCAGAGACGGTAATGACATATTCAAATCCAAGGCTATGACCTACAGGGAGCGTTTTGGGATCGATAACAACTTGCGTGCGCCCAAAACGATCGCGAAGGTCTATAAAAATAAGACTGCCCAAATCTCGATGTCGATGCACCCATCCCACAAGGGTCACTTTTGCCCCGACATCGCTCTCTCGAAGGGCTCCGCACGTATGTGTTCTCGTTTTTATATGCATTTTTTGCCTCCCATAAAGAAGCTCACAACTTCTGACAAAGCCTTTTCAATTACTGTCCCGCTATCGAGCTCTTTTATCTCGCACATACCTTTCTGAAGCTCATTTTCTCCAATCACTATCGCATACTGTGCTCTCGATGTCGAAGCAAGCTGCATGGCCTGTTTTACCTTTTTTCCATTCATGTCTTGTAGCGCAATCACGCCCTGCATGCGAAGCTCTTTCACAAGTGAGCTTGCCATCAACGATGCGCTATCACCCAAAGCAATCACATACACATGAGGGCGCCTTCTCTCAGGCACGATTTCTTTTTGCTTGAGCATCGTCTGAATAATACGCTCAAGCCCCGTTGCAAAGCCTATGGCTGGAAGATCTGGCCCTCCAAGCTCTTTGATAAGCCCATCATAGCGACCGCCGCCGCCGACCGTGTTTTGTGCCCCAAGCTCGCCTGATGTAATTTCAAAAACGGTCTTTGTGTAATAATCGAGCCCGCGAACCAGACAGGCATTTACCGCATAGGGAACTTTCAAGTGATCAAGCATTCTTCTCACTGCAAGAAAATGGGCTTCACAATCGGCTGAGAGGTATTGTAATATTGTTGGCGCTCCTCGAAGTACCTCTTTATCGCGCTCGTCTTTTGAGTCAAAAATTCTGAGTGGGTTCTTCTCAAAGCGCAGCTTACTATCCTCAGAGAGTGCCTCGAAGTGCCCTCGTAGATAGTCTTTGAGAGCCTCACGAAAACGCACACGGCTCTCACCATCTCCTAAAGAGTTAACATATACAGTTAAATTTTCAATTCCTAATCGTTCATAGAGGGCATAGTTCATTTCTATGAGTTCTGCATCGAGCTCGGGCCTTGCGATGCCGATAACTTCGATGCCGAGTTGATGGTGCTGGCGAAATCTTCCAGCCTGTGGCCGCTCATAGCGAAACATAGGGCCAATATAAAACAAGCGATGGAGTGACTGCACAAGATCGAGTCTTTTTTCAACAAAGGCTCGGATTACTGAGGCAGTGCCTTCAGGCCGAAGCGAGAGGCTTCTGCCGCCGCGATCTTCAAATGTATACATCTCCTTAGAGACAATATCCGTCGTATCGCCTACACCTCGAGCAAATAACTCGGTGCGCTCGAAAATGGGGGTCCGGATCTCTTCAAAGCCATAACACTGAACAAAGGCGCGTATCTCTTTTTCCAGATACTCCCAGAGATAGGAAGAGCGCCATAGCTCTTTTGGATCCTCGGGTAAAATATCAAATGTGCCTGTTGGGATGGGAATGTTCATCATACATCTTGTACGAGCCCCTTGCAAAACTCACTAAAGCGAGTTTTGCAAGGGGCTCGTGTGCTGAGATTATAACGCGCTGGGTGTTTTTAAGGAAGTTTTTCTTTCTTCTCTTTACTTCGATCAAGCCTTGTTTTGATTTGCGTCAGCAGTTCATTGCCTTTTTGTTGAAAGGCATGGAGCTCGCGCTTGACATCCGACAGCGCCATTTGCACTGACTCCTTTTCGGATAGTAATTCTAATTTTTTAAGATCTTCTATGGGCACCAGGGCAGCAAATTGCTGGCCACGACGCTTAATAACAACGCGTGTTTTGGTATAGGCTACTTCATTGATGACATTGGCAAAATTTTGCCGCACATCACCTGCTTGCATCGATTTTGGTTTGATCATAATCCTCAATATACTACTACCCTGGGCTGGAAGCCCAGGGCAGTAGTATATAACCCCACAGTACCAGATGTACATCTTGTACAGCAAGCAAAAACCTCATGTACACAAAAACCCCACGCATCTTGCATAAAATTAAAATATTTATTATAATGAGTATATGGAATGAAGAGATAATTAAAGTATCGAGGAGGTTGTCATGACGCAAACCATTGTTCCGTTCATTACGGGCCCAAGCACCCAATCAATGGGGCAAGTAACGCCAGCTCCACAGCAAAGCAACGTATTTAACTTTGAAATAGATAACAATGCACAGGCCTATTACACCGATGCCATGAATCAAATTCAAAATAATATGAATGCTTTGACTACTTTGCTTAGCTCTGACCCGACACTGTCGCAAGGTAGCGATCAAACTACTGCTCGAGGATATTCTCAAGCAATTTATACAGCCCTTGCTAACCTGAACGACTGGGCTGCAATGCAATTCGTAAATAGTTCTGGGGTGCAGCAACAGAGAATAACCAGGGTGCAAACAGGGGTGGACGCTAATAACAATCCCCTCTATACCAACGGCTTTTTAGTATCGAGCGCAGATTCTTTCGGTGACATTACTGCACTCACCGGCAGTATCAATGCACCCGCGAGTACTTCTGCATTTAGCCAAACTTTATCATCTATTCCCCCAACCAGTACATTACTTACCACCACTATGAGCTCGCAAATGGCACAAAGCCTTGAATCAACGAATGCGCTTTTGCGCGCTGCTGGCTTTAACATTGATCAATATATTAGCCTCGATAGCAACACAGGTGCGGGTGGTGTAGCCACACCAGCTGCTGCTTTAGTTACCGCTCTTCAAAGTGCCATCAGCCAATCTCCCTCTGCATTCACCAGTATATTTGGCCCAGCCAACACACCTGCATCAGGTGCCACTCCAGCCAATATTTCTTCCGTAAACTCCGCACTCAACGCAGCTCTTGCAAGCGCACGAAGTGCCCAAGTTATAGGAGCGGGCTTCAATACTAACAACGTGTTGCAAATCTTGAACACGACCTACGTCCTCACTGCAAGCACGCTGTTTTATAATCAAATGAACCAACTCAACTCTGCGCTTAACACGAACCAAACGATACTCTCATTTCTCAACGGCGTGCAAGATCTTATGAACCAAAAAACCCCCCAAGCATTCATAGCACAATTACAACAGCTATCCAATTTTTCTGGGTCATCGCCAACAAGTCAGCAGTTTACGCAATACGAACAAAACTCTTTTAACACAAACCTTGGTACCAATGCCACCGTCACTGATTCGAACATTGCTGGCATCCTAAATGGCTCTACCCCGGCTCCTGCAGGCTCGAATACCCAGTTTCTCCCAGCGGCTTTTACAAGTTATAACCCTAACCAGCAGGTATCAGTGACCGATGGTCAGTCTGCAATTCAAGTGCTCATCAACAACTGTCAATATCTTGCATCCCAAGCGACCACAACGGCAGGCGGCGCTCAAGCCCCTATCGTCCAGGCCCTGGGCGCTATCCAAAATGACCTTACCGCTGTGCAAGCACAGTATGACACTAGCTCAGGCACCACTGCAATCCAGCAATGGATTCAAGACTTCCAGCAGAATAGCACCACCAACGGTAACTTTCAGACTAATTTAAGTAACGCTATTACTGCTTGTCAATCATTTAACAACACCCAACAACAACAACTCAACGCCACGATGTTCGAATTCCAGCAATTCTACCAATCCGCATCGACTATGCTTAACACAAGCTTCCAAACGATACAGCAAATAGCAGCAAACATAAAACAATAATTTGTTATGCATTATTTTCATATTGGAAAATAACACATAACAAAATAAGGAGGCCAATTATGAGTATACCTCTTGTTCCTTCGGGTACTGTATATGCACAAATTATGAATGCTTTGGTGGGCAACTTAAGTGTGCCACAACAAAACCAGATATGGACTACTTTTGTTGCACAAAATCCCTCTTTGAACCCAAGCACCGATCCAACTAAAGCCACAGCCTTCTTACAAGCAGTCCAAGCAGACGTTGCTTCCTCGCTTGTTGTGCCTCTAGAATCGCCACAGTCTATTACACAAGGCCAAATTATGTTCGCGTCATTCGATCTTGCTCTAAAAATGCTCCAGGCACTGCAAAATGCGGCTGCCGTGGAGGCGCAAAACTATATCTTCCTTGGACAGTGGCAAAATAACTACACCAATATGATGACGCAGGTGCCTATTTATCAAGGAGGCCAGTCAGCAGCTGCACTTGATGAGGGTTTAAGCGGAGCAAATACAATGCTCAACCAAATGCTCCCAGTTGACCAAAGTGGAAATGTGATTAGTTCTGAACTGACCAATCCTTCTGATGTAAAAGTTGGTAACTACGGTAACATAAACGTAGGTACGGTTGGCAGCTATTTGCAAAATGGGGTCGCAATAAACTCAAGTGCTCCCACTTCCTTTTCTATTTCAGGTTCGTCTTTTCCTACGGGATCTATCAACACTAATGGCACGTCCTATTCCCTTTCCCTAAACCAGGGACTTGCTGAACAAATGTATCTCAGTTACTTCTATGGCGCAACACCTTCTGTCCCACCAGGTATAACGATACAAGACCCTTCACAAGGTATTAACTTTACCTCTACCTCTAATGAAGCATTCATAACAAACGTTTTTAACGCAGAACTCAATACTCCAGGTACTCCACTCAACAATGCATTCCCCTCGCAAACTCCCCCAGTAGGAACAACTCCAGATCTACCAACTCCAGGTATGCTTACAAATGCCAATAATACCTTATACAGCTTTCCTGGAGGCGCAACCGCTTCCTTCTATTTTCAATTTTTTGCAAATCCTGGAAATCCACCAACATATGGTGTTGCCCTGCACAGCATCACCGACTTTACCAACTTAGGGGGACAAAAATATGATAATACACTTATCCAAGCCGTCTTCACTCCTACGTCTGGTGAATCCAGCGATCAAATCAATGGCCAACTCACGCAATGCTTTACGACACTGCTCACCAATCCAGCCATACAAACGATGTTCGGTGTCGATGCAGTAACCATTTCGAATTCTGGGATTGGCGCTAACAAAAGCATTGTCCCCTTCCTCCAAGCACAAAACTACAGCCCATATCCTACCACCACCACAGACTCGGGACAACAACAACAAAACTCGAACGCCGCTGAGCTACGAGGCGAGAGCAACGCAGCGCTGCAACAATTTATCACTAACATCCAGGCACTGCGTCAATCGGTAAGCAATACTGCCACGCAGGTACAAACCAATATTAGCCAGCTCCAATCATCGCTTACACAGCAAACAAACTTTATGACCAATATTATCCAAACCGCACAAACACTTATTGGAGCAATCTTTAGATAGGGGGATTTATGTCTATTACTTTGCCACCAACTGGTAGTATTTACTACAATGTCCTCGAAGGCTACTTTGGCGCCCTCGACCAAAACAACTTAGATGCTATTTGGGGAACTTTTCTGTCCATGAAGCACCTTACATCAAACCCCACCGACAACTCTCTTGCCGGCGCCTTTACAAGCTATGTACAAGCGCTGTATTCCCAAATGCAGACAGAAAGTCTCTCGCCTGCTGCCATTGCGCAGCAGCATATTACCCTCAGTATCTTCGACATACTCACCCTGCTTATGCAGCACCTACAAAACTCCCTCTCCGTCCAAACAAGCCAGCAGCAGTTTTACGCACAACTTGCTCAGCAGTACAATAACATGCAGGAAGCCGTGCCCGTCTATCGAGTAGATCCTTCGCAGATGGGTGCACCATCAGATGCCTCGCTTAACCCTCCCACCAATACGCTTGTTAACTTCTCTAACTTGAATACAAGCAATTATAATCAATTAACATTTGGATATGACAACATTTCATTGAAAGATATTACCGATTGGTGCTTTGCGAACTCAGGCCAATCATTTGTGCTCCCTATAGGCAACTACCAGCAGCCATTTGGGGCGGGTGGACAGTGGCCGGGAGGCGGCCCTCCTGCCAATAACATAGGAAACACAAATCCCCTCACCCAGAATAGCAATGCCAACCTCCTCTGCGAGATTAACTATACTTTTGAATATAATGCAACTAACAATACCTTCAGCTGCACCTATAATTACGTTCCTAATCCAACCATCGCAAGCATCCCTTCGTTTCAAGATAACCTCCCCTTCCTTGAGTCGAATGGTACACCGATACCAGCATTTACCGTTGGTGGCCCCATTAATTTAGGAGTAGAAGCGGCAAATGGAATCTCAAAGGAGACTGCCGCAATAAACGCTTTTGAAATTGCCCAATCACCTGTTGTTGTAACTTCGAGTACTTTTAGTTCACGTTATGGAGTTCCAGTGGGCACGTACATCGGAACGCTAAACGCTCACACTGTTAACCCAATTATCTACCAACTGCATACCGAAGCTGACCCCAATGCTGATGACTATACAACAGCCCTCCAGCAGTGCGCAGCTGCCAATAGTGCCCTAGCACAGAGCTTTGCAGGGATAAAGGCGCAGCAGCAAACCATCCAGAATCAGATCAACACCTCAAACACCAACATCCAGGCCACCGTATCTGCTCTCCAGCAACAACAATCTATCATGCAAGCGGTCATCCACCAGCTGCAAAGCGTTATGGGCGTGCTCTTTAAGTAGCATACAAATCCAATACACCTATTGTAAAAAAATGTTTATTGTTGTAATATGAAGTTATAAATGGAGTATATATGGATGCTCATACTACGGATGTTGACAAAATGAATGTAGAACAAATACAAGACGCACTGCAGCGTGTGAATGTAAAAGCAGGCGAGCAAGCGAGGGCGACTATACAGGCATTATTAGAAGGGGCACTCAAAAAGGGTGTCATGCCGCGCGAAGCCTTGAAAATTGACGACAATACAATGGAGGGGCTCTATGCTCATGGGTATAACCTCTACAACCAAGGCAAATATAAAGATGCGTCTTACATGTTCCGATTACTGCTCATGCTTGATTTTGCATCCGCTAAATATACCCTAGGGTTAGCCGCGTGCCTGCATCGCATGCAAGAGTACCAGAATGCCGCGAATATGTATTTACTCTGTACTGCCTTAGACCCGACAAATCCAATACCTCACTACCATTCCATCGACTGCTACCTCAAACTCGACGCCATCGAATTTGCCCTTATTGCCGTCAATTTGACGATTCAAGCCTGTGCTGATCAACCACAGTATAAAGTGCTAAAAGAAAGAACCTTGCTCTTAAAAGACGGCCTCAATGCACAACTACTTGAGATGGCCGAAGAGCGCTACGGCAAAGCGACAGCCGACAAGATGCGAAAAGCTGCAGAAGAGAGACAAGACGCGAAGGCCGCGTAACAATACACGTGGGATCCTAAAAAAAAGGAGGTAGACATGACGCTACCGCAGCAACCAACATACACAGTGGCCTCTCCAGATCAAGCATTTGGAGGACCTCCTTACAATCCAATAGTCACGCTCACGACGAACGCAGAGCATCAACACGTCGTCGGACAGGGAGGCGGATCATCGAGTGGGGGTGCTACTGTTGTCATTACGGGCGACACCGTCTTCTATAGCACAGCCGAAGGTGGTGTTCAGGGCTCGCGTACAGAATCTCTTGACATTGCCTCTACCGCCCAGCAAGAACCAAGCAATCCTCAGCTCGAACAACCAGATAACGAGGCTGCAGCGCAAGGACAATCACTCCCAGACCTGTATGAGAGCATTCTATCATTATCAACCTTCAATACAACACAGTCTGCAAGCGATCCTACGATGCTCACCCCAACAACTACAAATCAGAATGTGACAACGAGCACTTCTTCCTCAGCTGGAGGCACGCTTTCGGCGGCTCAAATGCAAGAAGCGATCTCCCTTCAAACACCTGATTCAAGAACAGCATCTGTTATAGCCACACTCAGGCAAATGCTGAACATGCCTACAGACGAGACAACACCTCAGTGGATGACCAACTTAGCAGCAACCATTGCCTCCAATAACCGCACCTACACCGAGATGCCTGGCCTCAACGATACAAACGATGCAACCAATGTATATAATGCACTCGCTGCCCTTTATAATAGCGATGACCCTAACGTTCTGGCTCAGCTACAGACCCTAAGTACCCAGATTTTTGCCCTTAATCAAACCATCTCAACCAATAATATTACTATACCCATCTCAACCACCCCAAGCCTCACACCTGCACAGCTTACTCAAGTCAGCGAACTCTATTCCCAATATGGCACCCAAAATAGCGTTATAGCTACTCTTAAACAACTCTTAGGCCTCTCTGAGAGCGATCCAACACCAGGATGGCTATCCGAAGTGGCTGCCTCTATTGTTACCAATCATGGACTGAGCGGTTCATTGCAATCATGTGACACGGAAGCTTTGCAGGCAGCCCTCCTTGCCCTGTGCACCTCCGGCTATGCTTCTGATCCTACCACCCAAAGCCAGGTAGCAACACTTACGTCCGCGCTTTCTGCCCTAAACGAAGGGGTCCAAGAAGAGGTGAATTCTACAGATCCTACCCGCGTCCAGGCAGCATTGGTTGCAATAAGCGGCGTAAACATTAGTAACCTGACTCCTGCCGAAAAAGCCACTGTGATCAATTATCTTACCGTACTTGCGTCCGCCCTTGCATTAATGAATAACCTACGCGCAGAAGTAGCAGCTGCTGACTCCAAATACCTCAACCAGATAGCCCAAGGAAAGCTCGAGAACCTACAACACATGTCAAAAATGGCGGCCGTATCAGCTCAGAACCAAATACAAGAGCTCCAAAAGCAGTTTGACGCTATGGAAGATGCGAAAAAGAAATCAAAGCTTATGGGCATCCTTGGCCCGGTGATCTGCGCTGTGACTGCCGTGATTTCTGTAGCCATGACAATAGTTACCTTTGGTGCTGCAGCACCCGCAGGGGTTGCGATGACAGCTGCATCGATTGCCATGTGCACAGCCACCGCAGCAGTAGCTGCCCTCTCTACAGCGGATCAGATTACGCAGCAAGTGACGGGGCAAGGATTATTAGACAGAATGACGAGTTCCATGGGTATTTCGGATCCAGGACTTGCCGCCTTCGTCAAATTTGCAACGATTGCGCTTTTATGTGTAGCATCAGCTGGAGCTGCCGGCGGCATAGCAAGTCTTACGGGAACAGCAGCCGAAGAAGGCGGTGTGGCGGCAACATCCACTGTTGCTGAAGAAGCAGGCGAACAACAAACAGCAGAGGCAACAGAAACCGCAGGTGCGGCTGCTGCTGACGGTGCTGCCCCTGAAGCGGGCTCTGGCGCTGCAACACAAACTACCCGAAACCTCGCTAGAGAAACCGAGGCAGGTGTGCAGCAACAAGCCGAGGCCACCGCAACAGACACTGAAGCAGTACAACAAGCAGGTGCAGCGCAAGGAAGAAGCGGTATGCAGGGTCTCAAAAGTGCCTCCGAATCACTGAGCAGACTAGAAAAAGGCATGCTGGCAGGCTTGGCCGTGCAATCACTCATGCAAAGCGGGCTCATCAATGGCTGCATGTATGATATTTTACGTGCCTGTGGTTGTGGTCAGAATAAAGCAAACATGGTATCCATGTATGTGGGCACGGCGATTACGTGTGTTGGCGTCGTGTTCGCCGCATGCAATATAGGAAGAGGGGCTGCCACTGCGTCCGAAAGTGCAAGTAGTGCGACAAGTAGTGCAACAAGTACCGCAGGCGCTGGTGCATCAAGCGCAACCGATGGCTCCATTACTCTTGCATCTCTTGAAGAGGGTGCTAGTGGTACTGGAGGAGCCAGCAGCACTGGGAGAGCGGGTGCCGATGGGGCATCAGCTCCAGACCCTGCTCTGAATACAGACGACGATGTTGGTGCACCTTCCACCTCTACAGGAGCCTCACCAGGTGCGAGCACAGACGAGCTCACCTTGCAACAGCAGCAGCAAGACAGTCTACAACTAGCAAGACAAAGCGCAGCAGAGACGGATCCATCGAAAGTAGACTGGGTTTCAGTGCTCACCCGCATCCGCAAGATGGCCCAGGGTATGCAAGTGGCGCAAGGAGCGCTCCAAGCGACCCAAAGTGGCATAACAGCGCAGTCCGAACAAGACCAAGCTGCCGCTGCTGCTGCCAACGCCGACACCACGCAGCTTGTAGCCACAACGCAGGCAATAATTGCACAGCTCAATAGCTTGACGCCAATGTATGATGCATCTATGCAACAAATTCAGGCTGATATGCAAAACATGAATAGTGAAGTTGATGGGCTGTGTCAAACATTCTCGGATATCATTCAATCTGATATACGAACACTTAACACATTAACCCAATCCAGTTTCCATGGATAAGGGTAGGAGGCAAATATGCCAGTACAAATGACGGGATCAGGACAACCACCACAAGGTGGCACCGATCTGCCTGTTACCACAACAGGGGGTGCTACTGTGACCACGACTACCACATCGGGTGGCCAGCGGGTAAGTACAGGAGGAGTTACAGAGGGTGGACCCACCACCACGACTGTTCAAGACACTGTTGAGACTGGAGATACCCCTGGTATTGCAGTGTCCCCTGGAACTGCTATAACATCACCGGTATCCCCTGGAACTGCTGTAGCACCACCGGACTCTCCTACCCTAAACCTACCGACTTTCACCACATTTGCGGGCCAAGGCCATGCTGTGCAGCCGAATCCTTTTTGTCAGCCATCGATGATAGCCATTTTAGCGCCCATGCTTGCCCAGATGGCACATATCATGGGTTTAAGCATCATGGCCAATGCTTCAGTAGAGCGAAATATGATGCTGTTAATTACCTCGACTGCACAAGCAAAAGCAGCATGCGATATTGCCGCTGGTACAGCACAAGCAGACGCGCTCACCGCACAGCACGACCAGTATGAACAACAAGCCGGCATGTCCTTTGCCCAAATGGGATCAACCGTCCTCACCACTAGTATGGAAGCTGGGGCACAGAAGTGGGATGAGATCCAGCTCAATAAGAAATATATGACGTCAGATCCAACAGGAGCGCCCCCACTTGATCAAAATACACAGACAGATTTGCTACCTCGCTATGGCTCTCCACCATCAGGGGTAACGCCACCTACTAATCCTGATGCGGAGCTGAATAATTACGACGTAGCTACTCCAGGCGGTGCTAAAAACTATGCAAGGCAGATAGCGGGGTTAGAAGAATCAGATATACGAAACGGACGTGTTGCTTCAGCAACCTCACCCGGATCACTTTCCCAATTTTATTCTAGCAAGCCATATTCCTCTGACGGAGGAAATGGGCAAAACATTCCCTATGCACGACCAGGGTCTACAATCAATGGCCTAGCATTTCGCCAGGATGGCGACGAAGGGTACGATGCTAGTCACGATATCAGCAAATCTGACGCTAGATCAAACTACACCAAAGAACAAGCAGCCCTGCACACCACAGGAACAGCTCACTTTATACAACAAGCAGGTCAGGTAATACAGCAGGGACTTCAAGCTGGGCAACAAATGGCACAAGCAGCTTCTTACGGACGACAAGCAACGGACACAGCAACCGCAGCGCAAGCCAAAGCGATCGCCGACCAGCTCCAAGCATATATGGGTATTTTCCAACAGACCATGCAAAGTATGGAACAAGCGGGACAAGGTTGCGCACAAGTCGTCAACCAGCTCGCACAAACTGTGCAGCAGATGTCATCACAATCATCCGCTGCATAAAATAGCGTCGATACATTTTCAGCCTTAAGCGACCTCTCCAAGGTCCGAAGGACCGAAATATGTATAGCCCAGGGCGAAGCCCTGGGTGGATGGCCAGGCCGAAGGCCTGGCCAAAAATAAAATAATAAAGGCCTGAAAGGCCGACACATTAAGCCGCACATGGCATAAATTTTCTCACCGAGGGAGGTTTCTAATGCTCGAAGAATGTATTGTAAAGCTTCAGAAAGATCTTGAGCTCAAAGAGCCCTTAGGCTCTGCCGAGGAGGGGGGCTATGCACTGCTCCTCGACGATATGAAGATCATAATTTCCGAAGCAGAAGCAGGCTTCCAGCTGATGGCCAACCTTGGTGAGCTTCCATCAGAGGCCCAGGAGCATTTCTTCACCAAAATGCTGAGGGGCAATCTTTTCGGCCAGGCTACCAACAAGGCAGCCCTTGGCCTCGATGAAAATGGGGCGCTTGTCCTCCTACGAGCCTATCGTCCCCAAAAATGTAGCTACCGCGAGTTTAAGGAGTACCTGGAGGACTTCATCAACACCATCGACTTCTGGAAACAAGAAATTGCCCTTCACAAACAGAACCCCGCCACACCATAATTGCACCGTTTCGCCGGCCGTAGCACGGGCGCTACAG
>JABDDE010000020.1:26619-29210 GCA_013287775.1 Chlamydiota bacterium | reverse complement strand
CTACTCAGGAAAGCAGGTCTAATTCTGACAATGCTATTCAATATCGGCAACTTTTAGGCAAGCTCTGTGATGTTATTTTGTCTTTAGGTCATCGAGACTACACCTCAGATGCTATGTTTGAAGTCATTAGCAACTGTCGTACTCTCACTCATAACATGTTTCCCCATTTTCAAAGCGCAATGACCGCAGCGGTAATAAATAAGCAATTACTATCGGAATCCTCATCCTCTAGCAGTACAACTGCTGTTTTAGGGCATCAGAGGCTGGCCGGAAATCTACCTTCCCTAAAAACCGCATGGTTGACGCGATATTGTAGGGTTGATTCGATTTTTGGAATTTGCATATTTTGAGATTTCCGGCCAGCCTCTCATAGCCGGTCGAATGATGAAGCCAGTTCACCTAAAAAAACGCGGCTTTAGGTAATGACAGCTACTCTACTGCCCCCCTCAGGGGTAAGTAGAGTAGGTAATCAACAAAAAAAATCTGCATTGTGCAATCGTCACATTCAAGCGTGTTTTTTGAGCATAAGTTGAGATGTGTTCTTTTTTGTCTTTTTATTGTGCAAAATATTCCCTTCTGTGATATTTTAGGTGTGCATTTTTGTCCAAGGAGCTTCTTGCGAAATTCGCTTTGGAGAAGGGATCGTTAAAAAATAACTCGTACATTCAAGGGAATAATAGTCATGAATAAAATTTTTTATACTTTAATAGTAATGATACTAGGAATTGCCGTACCGTTGACTGCAGTGGACGATCCGTGGCCTATCTGGGAACCATGGCCTGCCATAGAAGGAACTATAAAAGTACTTCTTTCGACGAAAGATCCAAAAGAAACATTTATTACCATAGAGGGCCCTCATACTCTTATCAATTTGGTCGATAGAACTGTGCTTGGTAAGTCATCTTGTGCAGCTTCCTATTCTTTTGCTCTCGCTAAAGATGGGATACGCTGGTACAGAATGCATTATGTGGAGTCGACAGGGGAAAACAAACCAGGATATTATGATAAAAAAGGATATTATGTGGCAGATGATGGAAGGAGAGTTGATGAAATCTTACTTTGGCCAAATCATCCTATCATTTTTTTGGTTGATGGCAAACCATATGCGGGATGGATGTATTTTTGTAAGAAGGCGGATACATTTCATATTATCAATGAAGTGACTATTGATGATTACGTTGCTTCTATTTTGAGTAATGAACAATATCGTGGACTTACCCATCCCGAAGCTATTAAGGCTGCTGCCATTGCAGCACGCACAACTGCTTTATATCAAAGCAAACATTCTAGCCCTAAGCAGTGGGCAGTAGATGCGAAAGATGTCTTGTATGGTGACCTTTTGTTTCTTAGACAAGATGCAGCTTTTGAGTATGCAATGAAAGATATGGGCAATAGGTTCATGCATGCGCCTGAAATAAATGGAGCTCCCTACTCCTGGTTTCAGAAAAATGGGCCTGGTTTTCCAGTAGCTGAAATCGAGCGCATGGCAAAAGATGGTAAAAATGCAGAAGCTATTTTAGCCAGCTTGTGTAGAGATGTCAAATTTTTTACCACTTTAAAAAAATAAATATCTTGGTGAACGTAACGTACATTGTGTGAGAGTAGGTGGTAAGAGTGGTGATTGCAAAAAATTGCCACGTCGTGTACAATAAAACTTATTATTGTAATTTTATATACAAACCGCAGGAGGCGTAAATGTCTTTATCAGCAGTCAATAATCCGATAGTAAACACTCAAAGTGCCGGGCAATTAAACGTCCTGAATACCTATTTATCCCCTCATTTATCAAATATTGTATTGCAATATGTTGGTGAAGATGCACCTCAAGAAGTTGCACCCCATTTATTAGAAGAATTTATAAATGAACTTAAGCTATTGTTCATCGGAGATAAAGACCAACAGCACATTATAAGAGCGCTCTCTCAATGCATTCCAGCAGGGTTGCAACCACAAGAAATTATTAATACTATATTTGAGAATTGCCATAAGATGGATATTCTTCCCCTTTTAGATGCAGTGCTTTCAATCCATCCTTCATTCGCCTTATCTCCCTATGATACAATACGTAAAACTATTGTTGCAGACACGCAACATCTTCTTACTAATAGCTCTTTTATGGCTATGATGAGGGAGCATGGATTAGAGGGCCAAGCAGACAAGATGCGGGCATGTTATGATCTGGCCTATCGTATGAATCATCCTCATATTTATCGCATATCTGCAACACCTACGCTGCCGAGTGACTATACTCTTAACTTCCTCTGGGTGAATCTTAATCCGCAAGATCGTATCCAAGATGTTGCACAAAATATTTTTGGTGAAGGATTAAATCATGCTGAGAATGCAGAATGTATTCAACATCCAGACGAACTCCGCAGACGGGAACAGGCAGAGCCATCGAGTGCACCAGAGGAGCACGAAAACTGGGAAAGGATAAAAAGGTCATTTACCTATCGGATTTCAAGATGGGCAGATATGCACCCAAATGCACAGATGAACATGTGGTATGATAGCGCACTTGTCACGCAGCGAGCGCAGCAAAATACCTCTGCAATGATGAGAAGCATCTCTCAATCCAGAGGAGTAAACTT
>JABDDE010000020.1:0-26519 GCA_013287775.1 Chlamydiota bacterium | reverse complement strand
AACATGTGGTATGATAGCGCACTTGTCACGCAGCGAGCGCAGCAAAATACCTCTGCAATGATGAGAAGCATCTCTCAATCCAGAGGAGTAAACTTGAGACTTCGAGATATTCGTCAGCTACCACTGTGTAGAGATGAAATAGCCAGTTCTCTCCATCCTGGGACACAGCTATATTATAGAGTGGATATATCGAAGGCATCAATTGCCGATTACATGATCAGTGCACCTCAAGAGCGAGCCAAGTATTGTGTAGTTTCTGATATTGATATAGCGCCTATGGCTCCAGCGCAAATATTTGATCAGCGTACTGTCGATTATCTTTCTTCTAATGGGTATGTTTTTAATAGAGTCGGTCTGGGGAATTTTGAAAATAGTTTTTTTGTCTTTAATCGAGAAAGGGAAAATCTTCAAAGGATTCACAATGAGGCTATCATACAATCGACTGCACGTACCATCACATCACTGCGTTATCAGCCGATAGATGCAAGCTTTCGTCCTGACTACATTCTAGATGCTCAATTTGTATTCAAGCGATATCCACGGTTTCGAGAAAGAATGGGAGAAAGAGAATTAGGGGTAGGGGTAGAAGAGTGGGCCCCAAGAAAAGTAGTTGCATGTCCTAGAAGTCAGTTTGAATGGGGAGGGTATTTTTCTAAATCTGATTACCAAGCTGAAACATTTCGCTTTATAGGGAGTAGCAATATTCCCTACACCAGAAAAGGGCGCAATTCTCGAAGATATGGAGAAGCACAGATTCCCGAGCTTATCAATTGGACAGCTCAGCCATTGCCTGTAGAGGCGTGATTTTTTTAGTATTATTGGTTAAATTACATTGGAGGTGTAATATGTCTTTAACAGTCGCAAGTAATCCGATAGTAAACGCTCAAAATACAGAGCAATTAAACGTCCTGAATACCTATTTATCGCCTCACTTATCAAATATTGTAGCGCAGTATGCAGGGGAAGGAGTAACTCAAGAAGTTGCACCTCATTTATTAGAAAAATTTGTAAAAGAACTCAGACGGTTGTTCACTCGTGGAAAAAACCAACAACAAATTGCAAGAGAATTATCTCAATGCATTCCTGTAGGTCTGCAATCGCAAGAGGTCGTTAATCTTATATTTGAAAATTGTCATAAGGTAAACATTCTTCCTCTTTTAGACGCGGCGGTTGCAGCCCATTCTTCATTTGCCTTATCTCCCTATGATATAATACGTAAAGCTATCGTTGCGGATACGCAACATCTTCTTACCAATAGTTCTTTTATGGCTATGATGAGAGAGCATGGATTAGATAGTCAAGAAGACAAGATGCAAGCGTGTTATGATCTTGCCTATCGTATGAATCATCCGAATATTTATCGCATATCTGCAACACCTACGTTGCCGAGTGACTATACTCTTAACTTCCTCTGGGTGAATCTTAATCCGCAAGATCGTATCCTAGGTGTTGCACAAAATATTTTTGGTGAAGGATTAAATAATGCCGAGAATGCAGAATGTATTCAGCATCCAGACGAACTCCGCAGACGGGAACAGGCAGAGCCATCGAGTGTACCAGAGGAGCACGAAAACTGGGAAAAAATAAAAAGGTCAGTTACCTATCGGATTTCAAGATGGGCAGATATGCACCCAAATGCACAGATAAACATGTGGTATGATAGCGCACTTGTCACGCAGCGAGCGCAGCAAAATACCTCTGCAATGATGAGAAGCATCTCTCAATCCAGAGGAGTAAACTTGAGACTTCGAGATATTCGTCAGCTACCACTGTGTAGAGATGAAATAGCCAGTTCTCTCCATCCTGGGACACAGCTATATTATAGAGTGGATATATCGAAGGCATCAATTGCCGATTACATGATCAGTGCACCTCAAGAGCGAGCCAAGTATTGTGTAGTTTCTGATATTGATATAGCGCCTATGGCTCCAGCGCAAATATTTGATCAGCGTACTGTCGATTATCTTTCTTCTAACGGATATGTATTTAATAGAGTAGGTCTGTTTAATTTTGAAAACAGTTTTTTTATCTTTAATCGAGAAAAGGCAAATCTTCAAAAAAATCATAATGAGACTGTCATACAAGCGACAAGAGAGGCAATCACATCATTGCGTGAGTTTCCAATAAACACATGCTTTCGTCCAGACGGCATGTTAGGTGCACAATGTGTATTCAATCGATATTCACAGTTTCGAACAGAAATGGGAGAAAGAGTGGGATTAGGGGTAGAGGAACGGGCTCCAAGAAAGGTAGTGACGTGTCCTAGAAGCCAGTTTGAGTTTGGAGGGGATTTTCCTGAATCTGATTATCGAGCTGAAACATTTCGCTTTATAGGGAGTAGTAATATTCCCTACACCAGAAAAGGGCGTAATCCCCAAAGATATGGAGAAGCACAGATTTCCGAGCTTATCAATTGGACAGCTCAGCCATTGCCCGTAGAGGCATAATAATACATCCCTTGCCGAGCTTGCTCGGTAAGGGATGTATCACACAGCATTATCGCCCCATCTGGCAGATGCGGGCAATAAGCTGCTGGATACGCTGCACTATTTGGCTGTCTTCTTGGAAGCCTTCGTTGATGGCTCGCTGAGCAGTGGATGCTTGGTTGGTTGCTCGCTCAAGCAAAAATTTGGTGTGATCGGCACTGTGACGTGCTTGTGTCTGGTCTGCTGAGATGTGCGTATCATAGCTTCGCTTCGCGGTATCTAAACAGCTAGAAGCTATGGATAAAATTTTTGAAATGCCTTCATAGGTATCTTTTAATGGCAGTCCAGCGACGCGCACGGGATTGAAAATTCCTAAAGCACTTACTGTAATGTTGCATACCTGTACCAGGCAGTTGGCACCTGTAAAATCATCAGAAAGGCCACCGAATAAACCAAATGGGCCTCTACGCTTGAGCACGGAAATTTCTTCTTGTCTGGCTGCATTATGTCTGCGATCGTAGTCATCCGTAATGCGCTCGTAGTATCGTCGAGCATCTCGATTGATATAGATACGAAGCTTGCCAAGCTCTGCACGAATTGCTTCAAATGATAGCTTTGAAGGAATTTGTACTGTTTCTATCGCGGCGTCTCGTGTCCCATTTTGGGATACTGTGGTTTGAATGTTAGGTACTGTCATAGTCCTCCATGAAAAATTAATACTCTGGTTTCCTGTGTCGGCCTTTCAGGCCTCTATTATTTTGTTTTTTGGCCAGGCCTTCGGCCTGGCCACCCAGGGTTTAGTCGCCCCTTCGGGGCTCCTGCACCCTGGGCTATACATATTTCGGCCCTACGGGCCTTTACCAGGGCTATACATATTTTTACCCTACGGGCCTTTACCAGGGCTATACATATTTTTACCCTACGGGCCTTTACCAGGGCTATACATATTTTTACCCTACGGGCCTTTACCAGGGCTATACATATTTTTACCCTACGGGCCTTTACCAGGGCTATACATATTTTTACCCTACGGGCCTTTACCAGGGCTATACATATTTTTACCCTACGGGCCTTTACCAGGGCTATACATATTTTTACCCTACGGGCCTTTACCAGGGCTATACATATTTTTGCCCTACGGGCCTGTATTCAGGGTAACAGTCTTCATGATGTTGTGTGCCATTTTCCGCAGGAAAATGACACACAACATCATTATCAATATTACCAATCATCTCCACATTTGCGCGATGAGTTGATGTCTGCTTTCAAACAAAGCAATTTTAGTGTCTACATATTGGTTAACGATCTCGGAGTGATGCGATACATGTTCTATTAAGTTTTTGAGGGAGGTCTGCGATCGCTCACAGATCAAATCCAGCTCTAGCCCTTTTGCTTTTTCCATATCAAGTTTCTTTTTACATTGTCCTTCAGCGGTAGAGAGAATACAATTGGCTACTTTTTGTCCTAGCGTAACTGCGGTGTTACCAGATAGGGTAAGCCCAATAGAAGCACAGATACTTGCAATGGATGAAGTAGCGTTCACGAAAAGATGTATGCGATCAAGCCATCGACGCTCACTTTCACTATCTCCTTGAGCAATCCAGGAAGCAAGCTGTTTTTTGCCAGCATCATCAAAGTAGCAATCGAGAGCGGTGGCAGTGCCAAAAACACAAGCAACCAGGCCGATGACAAAACCACCCACATTGCCGCTTAGCATTGCTTGGATGCCCGCAACAACGATCTCAGCCTTTGAGGCAATTTTGCCAGCTTTAGCAATATGCTTAAGATGTGTTTCATCACGAAGCTGTGTTTCGAAATGGCGAATTCGCACGTCTTCTTGCATCTGCTTGAAGGCTCTTTCTTGCTTGATGAGTCTGGTTAAGATACCAAGATATTGATTTTCGTCTTCAAGCAGTACGGTGAGAAGGTATTGAGCCAGCATATCGAAGGGGATAGTGGCACCAGATGGCAGAGTAATGCCGCTTGGCTGCAGTGTAGCTGCCTCTACAGGCACTTGTGAAGGTGCAAACACAGGGCACACACCCATGGCAGGCGTGTTTGAAATGGCGGATATAGACATAATACAATATAACCTCGTTTGCCCACTATTTTGGCAAACGTACGATTTTAGAGCAAATTAATTTCTGGTAAAGGGGTGGCATAATTCGTCATGTGCGATTTTCCTTCAGGAAAATCACACATGACGACATAACTAGAGACAGCCGACGTATAGATCGTCGCCAAGGTCGATGTTGTAGGGTTGCTCGAGACGCGGTTCTGCATGGTTTGCCATAGCCTGCAACTGTTCAGGAGTAAAGCGGCTTCTCATCCTCTGTAAGTCTGCATCAGGTAGTCTGGACAAGTGGTTGAGATCCACTACATCCATGGCAATAGTGTGCACTTTCTGGTCCTGTTTTTTCTGTTCTTCAGTGGTTTGTTTTTTCGCGGTGTTCCCCTCAGAAACTTGAACTCGACATCGTTTTGATGAGGTCTTTTGTACATCTTTTTGTACATTTGTGGATACTAACTCAATATCCATGAGTTGATTATTTTGATTTGATACTAAGCTTGCCATAATTACTCCTTGTTATTTTTATAATGGATCAAGCATAAATGAATAGGAATTTTGTTTCAACCTAAAAATGAATGAGGAACGCACATTTATTCTCCTGTCCCAAGTTTACGAGGGGTAGGAGAAAAAATTAAGGCACGAGGCGTGGCAGGCAGGGCGTAATTTGTGCTTTTCGAGAGTTGATGGAGCCTGCAATAAATTTCAGGCATGCAATAGGCAGACCTTGTGGCACTTGACTCCCAAGCGGCGTTTGGGTTGCTGCAGGGAAGTTTTGTTCGAAGATTTGCCTGAGCTCGCGCGCATTTTCCCCAAAAAACGACACCGACATGCGGTTATTTTGTACTGCAGGTGTTGCTTGAAAAGCAATGAGAAAGCGCACAAGGCGATCGACCGCTGGCTGCGTTGGCGGTATCCAGAGCCATATTTCATCTTCATGGTCCCACCCAGTAATATGTCCCGAATACACTTCATCTGCACCCGCAACGGTGCTGATCATATGCATGTGAAACGTTACTTGAGGCTTTGCTTTGTTCACGGCACGCGCATCGTTTACCCATAATGCCCGAAGCTCTTGAGCATGCTCTTTAAAGAAGGGATAATTGGTATTAAATATTTTAGTTTGACCAACACGGCAGCAGCCATTTTGTTCTTTAGTATCGGTAAAGATGGAAGAGGGCTTTCCAGCAATGCACTGGGCGAGGTTATCTGCAACTTCTTGTTCTTTAAATGCATACATTGTTTTGTATATTGAATACATATCGTCATTTTGCAAAATGCGCTGTACTGCATTGGATGCAAAGCTTGCATCTTGAGGAATATCATCGAGGGTAATAATTTGGGTATATGCGCGCTGAGTGATCGACTTCATGCGGTTCAGAAGTGTTGTCACACAAAGGACGTCGCGCGTGGAGACTTTAGTTAAGAGATCTGTATCATCGAGGATAGCGTACAGGCAGGTATAGTATTCGGCAAATTCGCGCTGTGGGTCTACAAAGAATCCGCTCTTTTTACAATGCTCAGCATTCATCTTGAGCTGGAGAAGATGTCTCATTTGCTGTAATTTATGTGGGGTTTTTGCTTGTATATCTTCGAGTTGTTTGTCAATAACTTCTTCTGGTATGCCCATGTGGCTATATTTTGCGTTCAAGCTGAAGCTGAGCTCTGCAACTAATGTATTGGCAGATTGCGCATCAGCAATAAGAAAACAAGGCGCTGACATTGTTTTGAGACTGGTTTTGTGGTGATCTACAACAGATATGACTTCTAAGTAGGAGGCCATTTGTGTCTCTTGCTCATTCGAGAAATCTCGTAAGGAAACAGTGCCGAGAACGGGTTTACGAAGATCATGGGCATGAATGACGCCCACTGGAATAAGGGACTTTTCGCCTTCGACGGTTACTACAGTAACATGGTCAAAATCTGCTATTTTGCTTTTTACTTCGTCTACATCACTTTTAAGGACAACATGTTGTGGCTGTACTCCAAGTACTTTTTCTTTCGTTTCCACCATGGTGCACAGCTGATTGACAAAATGATAGACGGCATGCGTTACTTGATCCAAAAGCTCAATAATCTTTTCAAGGCGAGCAAAGATTTTCTGGCGATCTTCAATCAACTCCTCATGGGCAGTAAATAGCGCTGCATCGGAGAGCGAGCGAATAGCAGCATAAAAGGGCTGAAATCCAGCCTGAATCCGCTTGTCGAGCTCTTCTCCTAGTTGTAAAAAGTTTCCATCAAGCCCTTGAGGCAATCCAATTACTTTTGTTACATAATCGTGAAGGCGATTTTTTTGTCGCTCAGTATATACCTTGACAGGAGGTATAGTATGCAAGGGTATTTCAAAGATGGGTCCAATAGTTGCGACGATATCTTTGAGGTGAATGGTTTTTTTTGCAAAGAGGGAAATAAGGGTTGTATGGATGCTATTTTCGAACCAGCGTATGCAGGCATCAAAGAGCAGCACAATTTGGAGCACTTCTTCGGCATCAGCTACTCTCCAGTCGCCTCGATAATGGTCATGGTCATCGACAAGGATAATGGCTTTATGCGCATGTGCATGGTCTACTGTGGATGCTAATCTATGCATGTGCATTTTTATCATGTCTTTTTGCGTCACCAGATCAAGGGCATTGAGCGTCAGTGTTGGCACGGATCTTGCTAGCTGTGAGAAAACATATTTCGAAAAAAACTGAGAAAATACGAAGGTAAAATGTGAATCAGGAAATGTCCCCGGAAGGCTCCAGTAATGGACGCCATCTGCCACTTTTGCACCAAAAGCATCGACCCAGCCCCAGAAGGAAGCTGTGGTTGTATCAATATCAGGCGAGGCGTGGGCCGCTACAAAGTGCGAGCCATCAAAGGTTTTGTTCATGCCGATAGGGAAGAGTTTTTGATAGGCTTCTCTTGGCACCCATGTTCCAATAATTTTCGCGCGCACTTTAAGGTTTTCTTCATCAGATATGCCGCTGAATTTATTAAGCCAAAATTCGAAGTCTACAAATCGATAGGGTGATGGGAGCACACCTTCTTTGCTCACGCGCTCAATATATTCTAGGATAGCGGGCAAGAGAAAACAGGGACTTGCCGCTTCTTGAATACACTGTAGGAGCTGTTTGTGGACGTATTCGAGTGTATGCCGTGGTGAAAGGTGTTTCTCAAGTATCTCTGTAAACACGGTATCGAGGTTTTGGAAAGGCGAATAGCTAATGGGATATTCCCCTAGGAGAGTTTTAGAATGGTTTTGCTTTGAATTCATTGGTTCACGATCCCTATAAACGGACTGAGTAGGATTCGAACCTACGACCACCGGCTTAGAAGGCAGGTGCTCTATCCACTGAGCTATCAGTCCATAGATCAATCGTAACGTATTGCAGAGTTGTTTTCAAATGGTTTTCGTAGAACGCGGCGGTTATCTATATGCATGCGTGGACAAGCTTAGCTAAAGTTCGTATTGTAGGATTTTTGCTTTTAAAGCTATGATGTGCTGTGGATTTTGGAGCTTGTGTTTCTTTGATTGCATGTACTTTATTGTATGCGCGCAGGTGAATTTGAATCACCTCAATAACACCTTCAGCATCGCCATTCTTTAAACATTCCCAAATTGCACGGCCGATTCGTTCCTCATCAAGTAATGCTTCTGTAGGATCATAGATACTAATTTCTATGCCTGGTTTAATTGTGCGGCACGTTTCATTACTGTGTATATTTTTGGCATAGGGCTTTCGCTTTACGGATGTCTTTATCTTGTCCATTTTTGTTGCCTCCTAATAAAATTAATATTTTTTTATAAGGAATGAAAGTGAAGTAAACACGCCTTCCATTCTTCCATCTCAGCTCCCAAACTTCATTATCATCACTGACTGATTTATAATCACCAAAGTATTCATCGTCTTGTATTCTAGATAGGCGATCGTCAATTTGTACTCTCGCTTTTTCCGTCTCGTTGTCAAACCAATCGCAAAATTCAGACGCTCTGTATATATAATACATGTGTTCACCCATCTTTAATAGTACAGTATGTAGCACTGTGTATGCAAGTAAAAAAACAGTTTGATTTCGCTCGTCATCATTTTTTCGCATTGAGCACAAAATCCAACTGGATTTTGCGCTCATAGGCTGCTACCGCAGCTCAATTTCTTCATTGCGATCCCCCAGCGCTTCGCGTGGGGGATTGACCCCACGTTTCGCTCAGGCTCGCCATGCTCGCCTTCGCTTCACGCGGGGCTAACCACTTACCGCCACTACCGTGGCGGGATCCATATTGGTCACAACGTGGTAAGGCTCTATACATTACCTCGTGCCCTCGGCCATAGCACAATGCAAACACCCTGCGGTCATGCTATGAGTGTCGTTGCTACCACTTCTTAATATGCTTGGACTTTTCCACTTTCAGTGAAAAAATGCATCGTACATCCCAAACCATCGCTGGTCTCTGCAGTTCTCTCTCTCTAAAAAAGCAGCCCAGACCTTTATTACCAATGCCTTTAGCACCCCACACGCCTCTGACAAGCTCTCTCTGCAGCTATTCTCCTGTGGCTCTCCCTGTAAAAAAAAGCCTCCACAACTTGTAACTGCCAAAACCCTAAGACCCTGCGGCATCTCTCAAGCCAGTACCTTATCATACCTTATCAATGTATGGCGAAAATGTTGGTTTACCTTAATTCATGATGTTACTATAATAATCAACACTGCGTATAAAAGCGCAGTTATTAATAAAACAATATTTAACATTATGTGCAATTTTTCCGTAAGGAAAATTGTACATAATGTTAAAGACATTAATTGGAGGTTATTATGGTTACAATAAATACAAATTCCCCTGTTGTACAAGCGACAACAACGAGATTACCAGAGCGTGTGCAAGGTGAAGCGGATGCTATTGTGATACGAGTACTTGAGGCACAAAAGAGCCGTATGGCTGCTATAGAAGAGCTCAAGTTACTTACGATAGGTAATACTACCCCAAAGATTTCTGCAGAGCACATCGCGCCTTCTCTTCGGCAAGCTTCGTCTGAGGCTATAGCCGAGTATCTCTCTGTGTGCGTTGCAGTAGGTGTCAAAAGCCAAGAATTATTTGCTGCTGCTGATAAAGAGCTATCACGACTGTGTGGGAAAAAGCTTTGGGCAGCCACCCTTGGTCAGCTTAAAGTAATTCAGCATAACATGCAAAAAGGCGGCTACGACGATCGCGATTTTCATAGATGCATAGATATCGTCATGAAGAGTAAAATGTAGGCATCCTATGTAATTTTCTTAAGGATTTTGTGTAATGAAGTGTTCTACAAAATCTACTGCCCCGAGGTTACGAGGGGCAGTAGAAGTATTTTTAAGTCTTGGAGGCAATGTAGGTGATGTCACTGCCACCATGAAGAGAGCTGAAGAGGAAATCCGAGCGCTTCCAGTACATGACTTACGCTTTTCTCGACTATACCGTACCTCACCTGTAAGTGACATCCCACAAGCAGATTATATTAATTGTGCGTGTCAGTTTTATACAGATCTTCCCGCAACA
This sequence comes from Chlamydiota bacterium, assembly GCA_013287775.1. Taxonomy (GTDB): domain Bacteria; phylum Chlamydiota; class Chlamydiia; order Chlamydiales; family FEN-1388; genus JABDDE01. The sequence goes on along the minus strand of JABDDE010000020.1, from coordinate 16,510 downwards.
GAGCTTCTCGAAAAGCTTCAAGAAATTGAGCGGAAATTGGGCAAGGTCCCTAAACCAAAAAACGCACCACGACCGATTGATATTGACATTTTATTCTATGGAAATGAGATAATACATACAGCGACACTCGATATTCCGCATCCTCAGTGGCAAGAAAGGCTTTTTGTGCTTGTCCCTCTTTCGGATCTTGTAGATATTATTGGATCCATAGATATAAAAAAACGTATTCAGGAACTACGCGAAAAATTATGAACACACCAAAAACTGTTACAGTAAACAATCTGGTAATTGGGCGAGGCCAGCCCCTCACCATTATTTCAGGGCCCTGTGTTATCGAAGATGAAGAGCATACCCTCGCATGTGCACGGACACTCAAGGCAATGCTCAGTGCATTCCCTGTCCAGTTTATCTTTAAGGCCTGTTATGATAAAGCGAATCGCATGTCATATACTTCTTTTCGCGGTCCCGGCCTTGTGCGAGGACTTGAAATTTTGCAGCGTGTAAAACAGGAAGTCGGGGTTCCTGTTATTTCTGATGTGCATTCGCCTGAAGAGGTCGACCAAGCAGCCCAAGTATTAGATGTCATTCAAATTCCTGCCTTTCTTTGTAGACAGACTGATCTTGTTGTGAAGGCGGCATCAACAGGACTGCCCCTGCATGTGAAAAAGGGGCAATTTATGGCTCCTTGGGATATGAAGACGGTAGTGGACAAAATTGAAGCGGCAGGCAATCATAAAATTATTTTAGCCGATCGGGGAACAAGTTTTGGATACAATAATCTTGTGAGCGATATGCGATCGATTCCAATTATGCAGCGCTTTGGGTATCCAGTGTGCTTTGATGCGTCGCATTCGGTGCAGCGGCCTGGGGCGCAAGGTACTAGTTCTGGTGGTGATCGTGAGTTTATAGCACCGCTTGCACGGGCAGCCATTGCGTGTGGCTGCAATGTCCTTTTTATCGAGACTCATCCAACTCCTGAGACCGCAAAAAGTGATGCCTCTATTGTCTATCCTTTAGCAGAGCTTCCTGAGCTTCTTAAAGTGCTTGTACGGCTGTATGAAGTTGTCAATTAAAATATTTATTTTATTATCAGTATTCGTTTGCGCCTTCATGGTATGGCGTGCAGTGCATATCACGACAGAGGATCAGGCCACCTATGACGCGCTCTCGCTCCAGCAACAAAGGCGCCATATGGCTCGCAGAATGCCTCAAGAGAAGGAATATCCCAAGCAAGTGCGTTATGGTGTGACCAAACGAATATGGCTCTCCAATGCGCTCCCGCGTCCTTCATGCGAGCTGAAAGGCTCTCGATCCGAGGTGAGTATTTTTATGAAAAAATCCGAGGCCAGGATTGTTGAAACGTTTTATGATGTCCACGGGATAGTCCAGCAAGATCTGTTTTATCGAGATGATCAGGGCCGCGATTATGAAATGGTACAGGGCGTCTGTGTCTTGAAAGGCAAGGCAGAAAAAAATGAGCCAGATGCAAATGATGCCAACATGCCCCCGCTGCATCCTATGCAACGATTTCGTTACTTTGAAGCCGAGCGCGCCATCTATGATTTTGCTACCCATACACTGACAGCCTATGGAGTACATTTTTGGACCTACGAGGGCCCTGAACACGAGCTTATCTACAACTACAATGGACTCTGGCCAATGGCAACTGGCTCTGCTACATCCATGACCATGCTGCATACAGGAACAACGCTCAAAGGTATGCAGTTCTCTGCAGAGGAGCTTGCAATGCAGACATCAGAAGATGCCACATGACTACACTGTAAAATGCTCCCCAAAATAGGTATGGCGGGCATATTCGTTATTGACAAGCTCCTGTACGGTGCCTGAGAGTAGTGTTCGTCCTTCTGCAACAAGATAGCTTCGAGTAACTACGGAAAAGATTTCCCGTGCATTGTGATCGGTGATGAGAATGCCTATACCTTTTTTTGCAAGGTGGGAGATAATAGATTTGACATCCTGAATGGCGATGGGATCAATATTTGCAAAAGGCTCATCGAGCATAAGGCAGGAGGGGCGAGTAATGAGCGCTCGGGTAATTTCAAGGCGTCGCCGCTCTCCACCTGAGAGATGGGCAGCTTTTTTCTTTGCAAGAGAGCTCAGATGCAATTCATTGAGTAGCTCCTCTAGTCGCTGTGAACGCTCGCGCGCATTGAGAGGCTGCATTTCTAAAATGCAGAGGAGGTTTTCCTCTACCGTCAAATCACGAAATACGGAAGGCTCTTGCGGCAAGTAGCCAAGACCTGCGCCCGCACGTTTATGCATCGGCATATGGGTGATGTTAACGCCATTAAAGATTACCTCGCCACTATCAGCTTGAATGAGGCCAATGATCATATAAAAGGCCGTGGTTTTTCCCGCGCCATTAGGGCCGAGCAAGCCTACTATTTCACCAGGCTGCACTTCTAATGATAGCCCATTTACGACGGGGCGATTATCGTATGTCTTCACTAAGTTTTTTGCAAAAAGCATATTATTCTCCATACTCAATCGACACAAGACCATCTCCTTGCACATCCGATATGCTGTAGCCAGCTCCTTGTTCTGCTTTTTTCATGGTGATATGCAGCGAGTCACTTTTTGTGCGGATAGGTGTTTTTTTCCCTTCTTCTTCAAGATACCTCGTATAGACCACTTGCTGGGGTGTTTGAGCGGTAAATATTCCAATACAGCTCAAACAATTAATGTCGGCATCGTCTGCTTCAAGCGTTGCTCCGTCACTGAGCTTCAAATATACCTTTTCGTGCAGGAGTATCTTTTGTGCGTTGATATTTTTCAACGGAAGAAGGGTATTTTTAGCCTGCTGAGACGCCTCTTCTTTGGGAGTATCCGGTTGCAAAAAGATTGTTGCTTTCTGACATTTGACTTCACCCATACGTATATGCATACACACATCTCCCTCAAGCAAGATTTGTGTGCCATTATAATGTATACGGCGTGCCGTGATATCATCTTTGGCCATGAGGCCAGAGACATAGAGGCTGGAGACACATAAGAGAGCAATCAAAAACAAACAGCGCATGGGTCCTATTATCTCACGTTTTAGCGAAAGCTGCAAGAGAGGATCAGGGGTTTTGAATAGAAAGACGCAGGATCTTACGGTGTGGGGTGTTACAGGCATGGGGACTTGTAACTGCCAAAACCCTAAGATCCGGCGGCGTCTCCGTGCTCTCCTTTTTGCCATGTGCAATTTTCCGAAGGAAAATTTGCACATGGTGTGAACTTAGTGAACACAGACTCCACAATATAAGTTGCTGAAAATCAGCACTTTAGAATATATTGAAAACCTAACAGCAGCAATTTGCTCTCTGAAAATCAGCGACTTATGAAAAAAGGGGAGTGCAAATGCAAAAAGAGACTTTTGAACATCGTAATAACATCCTGATTTTCAGGCACTTACGCTTAAAAAATACCCTTGATCGACAGAATGCTTGCAGGCTTGTATGCAACCCTGCTACAGTTTTAGGAAATGATTTTTCGGGCTTGGGCACGAAAAGAGTCGGGGGAGTAGAATAGACATGATTTGCACATGCGATGTATGGACACAGTTTTTGGACTATGCAAAACTGAAGATTTCCGAAGCAGCATTCAATAACTGGCTCAGTCCAATTGTTGTTATTGAACTTACAGAGACACAGCTGCGCCTTGAGGTGCCGAATATTTTTGTTAAAGAGTACCTGCTTTCAAATTTTAAGAAAGATTTAACATCTTTCATCCCTGTGACACCAGCAGGGGAGCCTGCTATTGAGTTTTCGATTGCAAAGCAAGAGAAAAAAAGTGTTGTGCCAGTAGTGCCACCGACGCGTGTGGTCGAAGGCGCACCTTTTTCAGTGAGCGAGCAAAATACTGCTCAAGTACCTCACGATCCTCTTTTTTCTACCTATGCAGTAAAACTCAATGATCACTATCGTTTTAGCACATTTATCGAGGGGCCTGCGAATCAATTTGTAAAGTCGGCAGCAGTAGGGGTGTCTGAGCGTCCAGGATTTTCCTATAATCCGCTCTTCATTCACGGCGGTGTTGGCCTTGGTAAAACACATCTTCTGCATAGCATTGGGCATAGGATCATGGAGACCAATAAAAAGCTTCGCGTGCAGTGTATTACGACAGAAGCCTTTATTAACCAACTCGTTGAAGCGCTCAGAAATAAATCCATCGATCGTATGAAGCGCTTTTATAGGCAAAATATCGATGTCTTGCTTGTCGACGATATCCAGTTTTTACAAAACCGTGGCAATTTTGAAGAGGAGTTTTGTCATACCTTTGAAACCCTCATCAATCAAAATAAACAAGTTGTTATTACCTCCGATAAGTCACCATCACAGCTTAAACTCTCCGAGCGCATGGTTGCACGCATGGAATGGGGACTCGTTGCCAATGTGGGTATGCCTGATCTCGAAACACGGGTTGCCATCATTTTACATAAAGCCGAGCAGAAGGGGCTGAGTATTCCAAGCAACGTTGCCTTTCTCATCGCAGAGCATATCCATAATAACGTGCGGCAACTCGAAGGCGCTATTAATCGCCTGAGTGCCTACCTGCGACTCTTAAATCAAAGCATCACAGAAGAGCTTGTTGAGAAATTGCTCAGGGATATGTTCCAAATTGTACCAAGAGAAAGAGTTACGGTAGAAAATATTTTAAAAAGTGTCTCTGCGGTATTTCAGGTACGCCTTACAGACCTTAAAGGGCAGGGGCGTGCAAAAGAGGTAGCGCTTCCGCGGCAAGTTGCTATGTTTTTAGCAAAAGAGCTGATCAAGGAATCGCTTGTGATGATTGCCAATTCTTTTGGTAAGACACATTCGACGGTGCTTCATGCGGCAAAAGCTATAGAGAAAAAAATATCAGAAGATGAAACACTGCGTCGACAAATAGACATGGTGCGACGCAACTTGGGGTGAGAAAAATGGACTTTGAGTTTCCATATGCCAAGCCATCGATTGAGGCAGCAGACAAACAAGCGGTCTACGATGCGTTAGGCGAGGCCCGATTGACTCGGGGGCCCATAACTGAGCGTTTTGAGCGAGCCATTGGGGATATGGTGGGAGCTCGCTTTGTGGTGGCCTTTAATAGTGGAACATCAGCGCTCTGGGCAGCAGCAAATGCCGCCCATATCTCAGCTGCGGATCATATTATTACCACCCCCAATAGCTTTATTGCAACGATTGCGCCTGCGCTCAGCTGTGGGGCACATCTTCGTTTTGTCGATATTGATAGATCCTCCGGGAATATGGATGTGCAAGCAGCAAAAGAGCTACTTAGGCAGCCGCGCTCGAGAGGACGCACAGTCATTATGCCTGTGCATTTTGCGGGCATAGCGGTTGATATGAAAAAGCTTACGGGAGCGCTTGTAGATCCTGATGCTGTGATCATCGAAGATGCGGCACATGCTCTGGGCTCTTTCTATCCAAGCGGGGAGCCGGTAGGCTCTTCAGCGTATAGTCAGATGACTGTTTTTAGCTTCCATCCTGCTAAAACCATTACCACGGGCGAGGGTGGCTGTGTCACGACAAATGATGAACAATTCTATCATCGTTTGAAGCTGTATCGTAATAATGCATTAATTCGTGAAAAACCAGATCTTGAGAGAGAGCCGGCATCTGGGTATTATGAGATACATGAGCTCGGCATGAATATGCACATGACAGAAATGCAGGCAGCGCTCGGCCTTGCACAGCTTACACGGCTCCCATTGTTCAAAAATAAACGACGCAGCCTCGTCCAGCGGTATCGCGAGCGGCTGCAAAGGCATCCGCACATCACACTTTTTGATGAAGCTTTTGATACGCGATCTGTATATCACTTATTTTGCGTGCAAATTGACTTTACAAAAATGGGTATTGAGCGGGCCGCCTTCATGCAAAAACTCCGCGAGGCAGGCATTGGCACTGATGTGCACTATATCCCTCTCTATCAGCATCACGTTATTAAGCAAAAATATGGCGACCAGACGGCATCCTTTCCGCACATGGAAGCGTACTACAGCCAGACACTTACGCTTCCTCTATATTATGACTTAACCGAGGAAAATATAGATTATATTACTAATGTCATATGCAATTTTCCTACGGAAAATCGCATATGACATTAGAAATATGACGCGATGTGCGACTTTTTGCTGTTGTTGCCCTTCAGGCAACAATATTTGGGCCATCGCCTAACCCAGGGCGTTGCCCTGGGCTGTTGCAATTTTTGCCCTTTGGGCAAAGAAGAGGCTATGAATCCTTGCAATTCGAACAGCTCATAAGTCGCACATTGCGTATATATGCATAATTTCCGTGCCGTGCCCGATTTAGTGCTTCTTATAAGCCCATAATAATCCCTTAGCTTTCTCTCTAATCTCTCTGCCCAGACCTTTATTACCAATGCCTTTAACACCCCAGACGCCTCTGACAAGCTCTCTCTGTAAGCTTTCTCCTGTGGCTCTCCCTGTAAAAAAAAGCCCCCACAACTTGTAACTGCCAAAACCCTAAGATCCCGCGTCATCTCTCCGCTTACATTGCGCATAGTGTTATATTAATAAAATTGCTATAATGGTCGCATGAGTACTGTAATTAATACAGCACATTCCAAAGAGCATGTTAAAGAGCATGTCTCTGTTCAGCATACAAAGCGTATTTTGTTTTTCTCTCATGTGCTACAAGAACCATTTGTAGTACTCAATCAAATGCTGGATGTGCTGCTGAGCGCAAGGCTTCATGCAAGTGCCCTGCAGATTTCTGCACTTACCTCACTTCGCCCCACTCTTGCTGTCCTTGCTTTCTATTGGGGATCGCTCCTACAGCTTAAGCCTGCGCTTTTACGTTTAAGTATCACTGTAGCCACAGGCCTCGCTACCCTTTTTTTTCTCTTCACGCCGTGGGTTGATAGTATCAGCTATTTTATTATGGCAGAGGCCTGCTTTTGGCTTTTTTGCCGTGCCGCTATCCCTGCCCAGATGGAAATATTAAAAATAAACTTTGCATCTGGAGAGCGCGAGCGGCTTTTCTCACAAGCACTGAGTCTATCCTATGTCTCGGGAATGATAATAGGGCCAATTTTGGGGGTAATATTAAAAGCATCGCCCGAAGTATGGAAACAGCTTTTTTGCATCACTGCTATACTGTATAGCCTTACAGCCTATCTTAAAAATGGTTTTTGTATACCACATAAAAATCCAGAGTTTACAGAGCTGAAAATACCCCTGTCTCAGCTTATTATAGAGCCTTGGAGGCAGTCACTGCGCCTGTTAAAAAGTAATGTAGCGTTTCGTCATTTTCAGATTGGTTTTTTTATTTCAGGGGCAGGGCTTATGTTTGCAAAACCCTCGATTCCTGGGTTTTTGACCAGCTTAAACCTGTCATTTCTAGAAATTTTTTCGCTCTTTACGCTGCTTGAGGGCTGTGGTTTTATTGTTGCCTCATCGTTTTGGGCAAGATATCTTGCGAGGAGGTCAGTGTCAAGAGCAGCATCGCGTATCGTTATCTGTTTTGCCCTGCATCCATTGTGTCTTCTTTTTGCAAATGTGCATCCACATCTTGCCTTTGTCGCGTTCTTTTGTTATGGAGTTGCGCAAGCGGGCTCTCGCCTCCTTTGGAATATGGCAGGTCCCCTTCTTTGCGGCAACGAATCGAGCGCCCAATACTCTTCTGTCAATATTTTAGCCGTTGGCATTCGCGGCGCTTTTGTTCCTGTACTCGGTGGCATCTGCACTGCTTTCTTTGGTACCCACATCTCCTTCCTTATTGGTCTTATCTGTCTTCTTTTAGGAGCTGTGTATTTTTCTCTTTCTCATAAATCTTGAGTATGTTATTCCTAAGGGGGAAAAAAACAAATAAGGAGAATTGCGTGAAAAAACAATTATTTTTTTTAAGTGTAATGGCAATGGTGGCCATTCCGTTTGTAGGGGCATATGCTGAAGACAGCATGGGTGGTCAAACGCAGCAACAACAAACAGAGCAGCAAAGGCTGCAACAAGAGCGTCAACGGCTACAGCAAGAGCGCCAGCGCCTGCAGCAAGAAAGAATGCAAAGGCGGCAGCAAAGGCTTGCAGATGGTGATGATGGCGATACGTCAACAAATCCAGCGACTACATCGAATGGTGCTATGCAAGATACATCACCTGATGATGGCACTATGAATGAAAATCCTGATCAAAGCAAGCTATATGCCGATGATGAGAATGATGATCGGCATGATCGAGAAGAGAACGGCAACGATCGGTAAGGACAAGAAATAACGTAAAAGGGAGCATTTTATGAAAAAGCAATTATTTTTTTTAAATTTAGTAGTAATGGCGGCTGTTCCTTTTGTAGGGGCCTATGCAGAAGATGACATGGGTAGCCAAACGCAACAGCAGCAGCAGCGGCAACAACAGCGACAGCAGCAGCAACAACAAGAGGAGCAAGAGCATCCACGATTCCAGCAGAAAAGCAGGCAAAGGTATCGGCAAAGGCTTGCAGATAATGATGATACGTCAACAGATCAAACAACGAATCCAACAGACAAGCCAGATGGGGCTATGCAGGATATGCCGTCTGATGATGATACGATGAATCAAAATCCCGATCAGAGCAAACTCTATGCCGATGAAGTGGATGAAGAGCGCCATGATCGAGAGGAGAACGGCAACGGTCGATAAAAAGATTATACTGCGTCATGTATTGCGTCATGTGCAATTTTTCGAAGAAAAATTCGCACATGACGCTACCTCATTTTACCTCTTGCACATAATGATCCACAATCTCACCCTCGCTGGTAATGGCCCATATTTCGCGCTTTGTTTGCGAGAGCTCAACTTTTGTGAACTGACGCACTGAAAGAGCTGTAGCCAAATAACGGGTATCTTTAGGCCTTTTTGGAGTTCTGGGCTTTGTTCCCCAAGAGCCATCTCCTACGTAGACTACACCATTTGAGTCGATGCGCCCACCGCGCAGTGGAAACGTGCGTTTATAGGCATGTTCATGGTTTTCAAAAGCAAGGTGTACCCCATATTTTTCAAAAAGCGGTACCCAATGTTTTCGGATAGATGCACTATCATGCATCTCGAAATAACGAACAGAAGGATAGGCTGGAATATGATAGATAGCAAGGCGATGCGTCGTCATATGTTTCTGGAGCGCATTTTTTAACCATTCTGTTTGTGCCCCTTTAATGGGATTTGTGTGATTCGAATCAAGTAAAAAGAGCGTAAGATAGCCGCCGAATTGCAAGCTGTTATAGCCAGGTAGCCCTGGCATGGGAAAGAGTGCATAATAAAACGGAGCTTCCTTGGGCGTCTGCTCACCATGTCCCTTCACATCGTGATTACCAATGGTGACAAGCAGTGGAATAAGGTGCCCAGAAGGGGTACGCATTGTTTGGAAATAGGCACGTATCCATTCAAGCCACGCTTTGCCATCTTCGGGTTTATGCACACTACGAGGGGCAGCATAGGCAAGATCGCCTCCAAAAAGTACAAAGCAAGGATTTGTTTTTGCAGCTATTACATTCATCTCTCGAAAAGAGGACATGCCTTGCTGGCAGGTATCGCCACCGACGACAAAGTGAATAGGCTCTGAGAGATTTTCAGGCATTGTGCGAAAGCAAAATTCTTGAGTATCGTTCGTAAAGCGAAATCGATAAGAAGTGTTGGGCTTCAACTGCGCAAGCTCAAGCACATGGAGAATATAGGGCTCTTTCTGAGGAAGCAAATGGAGCACCTCTTCCGGGGCCAATATCCACTCTGGAGTGTCTCTGGAGGAAGCATTTGTGTCCTCTTCTTTATATTCAAGACCTGAATAGGTTGCATTGATTTCGGTGATCCATTGAATCGACATCGTGGTCGTTGGATCTTTTTGCCATGTCAAATACACAGCAAAGGGCTCTTCAGCGTATGCCGCTGAAAAGAATACTAATAGAGCAACAAAAAATTTTATCATATTTATTTTTTTAATATTAACGATGTTAATTTTTCAAACATCTGAGTGCACTCTTTAGTGAAATCACCTATTTCACTAGCACTCATTTCATGCTGAGACAATCTTGTCAGAGCATATACTTTTTGTACGAGGTCGCTTGCAAGTTCTGGCTGCTCCAATCGCAGTGCATAGATTGCATTAATAAGGGGTGAATTGGTATTAGCAATAAAAGTACTTGAGATGGGGAAAGAGGACGGCGCATCTTTACCTTGATGTTGCAGGTATTCTCGAAAACGCCTTCCCTCTTCACTCAAAATAAGCACTGCGGGAATAGTATCTGATGCGAGGCTTTTTGCATCAATGGTTATTGTATCACACCCAGGTTTTTGTAAGGTGGTCCGTATAAAATCGGCAATCTTGGCAGCCTCTGTTCTGCCACTTTCATCGAGAATAGTTTTTTCTTTGCTGGCATCAAGAATATGGGCATTTTCTGCGGCATCAATACGAGTAAATCGTACATTTTTGAGCTGCCGTTCAAGAAAGCTAATAACAGCATGATCCAAGTAGCCCAAAGCTTCTACTATTTCAATATCCCGCGCTGCATAGAGTTTTGTGAGGTCATTTACCTGTGGCGAGGTGGTATAAAAGACTACTCCTTCTGCTTTAGAGCGATGCATCTCGATATACTCTTCTGTTGTAAGCCACTTTTGTGACAGTGTTTTCCACACAAGAATCTCTTTCACTTTTGCATAGAATTTTTCATCATGCAAAATGCCAAACTTTACAATAAGCTCACAGTCTTTCCAGCACTCGAAGAAATGCGTACGATCTTGTTTATATAATGTGCAGAGTGCATCAGCTACTTTTTTAACAATATGATCAGAAAGCTGCCGTACGTTTTTATCCACTTGAAGATAGCTTCTGGAGACATTGAGAGGAATGTCGGGGCTATCGATAGCACCTTGAAGGATAGAAAGATATTCAGGCAAGATATCTTTGCAGTCATCAGAGACAAATACACGGTTGCAAAAGAGCTTTACTTGGTTTTTCTTGATGTTGGTTTCGCGATTGAGAGAGGGGAAATAGAGAATGCCACGCAGCTGGAAGGGATAGTCTACACGAATATGCACCCAAAACAGAGGCTCTGCCTCAAAAGGATAGAGCGCTTTAAAAAAGGCAAGGTATTCTTCTTTCGTACACTCAGAGGGATTTTTTAACCATAACGGCTCATGCTCATTGATGCGCTGCCCATTGAGGTAGATAGGATAGGGCAAAAAGCTACAATTTCGCTGCAGAATTGCTTTCAGGCGCTTTTCGTCAAGATACTCTTCATTCTCATCGCTTACATACAGCACAACATCAGTGCCGGGCTTTTCTTTTGGAGCGGCGCATATCTCATAACCTGAAATGCCATCTGAGGTCCAAACAACTCCTGTTTCATCTCCTTGATGGCTTCTGGTATTCACTTGAACACGATCTGCAACCATGTAGGCCGAATAAAAACCCAAGCCAAAATGGCCAATGAATGGGTCCTGAGCTTGGTAGGCTTTGATAAATTCTTCCGCACCTGAGAAGGCAATTTGTGCGAGGTATTTTTCGGTTTCTGCTGCCGTCATCCCAATGCCAGTATCAGAAAAGGTGAGTGTTTTTGCTTGAGCATCTTGGGTGATATCAATACGTCTCTCTTCAGTGTTTGTTATTTCACCTCGGCTTTGTAAGATAGTAACTTTTTGAATAGCATCACAAGCATTCGAGACAAGCTCTCGAACAAAAATGTCTTTTTCAGAATAGAGCCACTTTTTGATGATAGGCAGTATGTTTTGGCTATGAATTTGCAATTGCCCCTGCTTGAGAGGCTGTATAGTTTCCTGTTTTTGCATATTTTCCCTCCTTGGATTTCGTTCTATTATCTCGTTTTTCGCTATTTTTAGCGAGCGGAGAATTGAGTCCCTTTTTTCCAACCGTTTTCTTTTTCTCCAAAACGTGTATAATAGACGGCTATGGACATTAATTGGCAGCTAAGTATGTATGCGGTAGGAGCATTTCTTGGTATAGGACTCCTCCTCGTGTTTGCAATCCTTTGGACAAAGGCAGCCTTTGCCACAAGTCAGGTATGCAAACTTTATATAAATCAAGACGAAACTAAGACACGAGAGGTGCCCGCTGGGACAACCCTTCTTGCAGCGCTTACGGGTGAAGGAATTCCTATTCCTTCTCCTTGTGGAGGGAAGGCGACTTGTAAACAATGCCGTGTACAGATTGTACAGGGTGCTGATGAGGAATTAGAGACAGATAGGTCGACGTTTTCTCGAAAACAACTCAAAGAGGGCTGGCGCCTTTCTTGCCAGACAAAAGTGAATCACGATCTGTGTCTGCATATTGATGAGGCCCTGGCAGGTGTGAAGGAGTGGGTGTGTGACGTTATCAGTAATAAAAATGTCGCCACGTTCATTAAAGAGTTGGCAATTGAACTGCCTCCAGGAGAAGAGATTCATTACCGCGCAGGAGGCTACGTCCAAGTACATGTCCCGCCCTTTAAAACTAATACGAATGACTGGAAAGAGACAACGGATAAAAAATTTGGGGGAGATTGGGAGAAATTTGGCATGTGGGGGCAAGAAATTGACCACACACATATCTCAGGAGAGGTTATTCGTGCATATTCTATGGCTTCTCATCCTGCAGAAGGCGGCCGGCTCCTCTTCAATATTCGCATAGCAACCCCTCCATTTGTCGCTGGAAAACTTGCTGAAAACGTGCCCTGGGGCATTTGTTCATCCTACACCTTTTCACTAAAACCAGGGGATAAGGTGCGCGTTTCTGGTCCATATGGTGAGTCATACATGATTAACGATGATCGTGAGCTCTATTTTCTTATTGGCGGGGCTGGCTCATCTTTTGCACGAGCGCATATTTTGCATCTTTTTAGAACAGAGCATACCAAGCGAAAAGTGGCTCTCTGGTATGGTGCCCGCTCACTTCGCGAAAACATCTATCAAGCAGAGTATGAAGCGCTTCAAAAGGATTTTCTAAACTTTAGCTATAATTTGGTACTCTCTGAGCCCCTTCCAGAAGATATAGAGCAAGGCTGGCCCGCCAAGGACCCTGTGAAGACTAACTTTCTCTTCCGTGCCTTTGATACTGCAGTGCTCAAACACATGGAATCCCCTGAAGATCACCTCTATTATGTGTGCGGCCCGCCCCTTCATAATAAATCCATTCTCAAACTACTCGATGATTACGGCGTTGCACGCGAGAGTATTGTGCTCGATGATTTTGGGAGCTAGCGTCATGTACCATTAGGCGCATTCGTAGGCGGCGTAACGGTCACGTCTTGGATTCCTTTGACTTCAATTGCCACTCGTGTGGGCTCCTGGTCCCACATGGAGTGCGTAAGAGAGCCGCAGACTACTACAAGCTTGCCTTCCCTAGCTTTACATGCCTCGTAGCAATCATCCTCTTCCCGTGAGGAAAAATACATTTGCAGGCGACGAACGTTCTTTTCCCATAAATGATAACAGTATTTTTTTGAATCGTTGTGTGGTATGACGTCAATGGGCTTTGTAAGCTCCAAGATATAAATGCCGCGCACAGGCTTGTCTTCTGGGGAATCAGGCGGCACTTCGGCGCGTACTTTTTTGATGATCCCTTGCAAGGCCACTGGGAATGGCTCATAGAAGCAAGCATTTTGGTGCAGGCCCAAGGGCTTGCCCAGAAGGTATTTGTCCAGACAGCCCGTGCATAGGAGTAAAATACCTGTCACAAGTAAAAATTTCACGATGTGCATACTGCATGTAGTATAGCAGATTCTGAATTAACGCCATGCGTGAATTTTCCTGAGGGAAAATTGCACTTAAAGCTCATATACCTAGCAACTCCACTTACACCACTTTTGCACTACTTACAAAACATGTATACAAAATAAAACTTTTAATATATATTAAAGTTATAAGCGGTAAATGTTTGTAATCAATAATATATTGAGGAAATTAATATGAGTAGTAATTTTTCCATTCCATTCAATTATCAAGACACGTGGCACAATAATTCAATGGTAATGCAGCAGCTTGTGAACCCTTCATCTATAGTTACCCATTTTAGTGATACACCAGAAAGTAGAACTGCGCAAATTATTGGTATTGCCCATAGAGAGCTAGCTGAATTAAAAGCACTCGGTTGTCCTCCTAAAGAGGCGGAGCGACTTGTGCTTAGGCAAATAAGAGACGCAGGAAGAGAGGGTTTTGAAGTGGAAGACCTCCGTGCTTCTCTCATAATGTACCGTACACAGCTGGTACGAGAGGGAAGAGCAGCGGTTCAAGCAGAGCCGGTGCAATTTCCAAATCTCGATATTGTACAGGCGATTGAAGCTCGAATTGGTCCTAGCAGCAGAGAAAACAACGAATTGTATCATGTCTTGACAGACACAGAGGTAATGTGTTCCTTTACTGACCCTGTTAGCCATACAGGCCAAGATATTATTATGACAGTTACTCGAGGCAGCCAGCCAAGAGAGTATCTATGTAGTTGGACAATGCCTAATGGGCAAGAGAAACATGCTCGTTTAGATCGAATAGATTTTACGAGACCCATCAATGAGTATGTAGGCGTACGTGATGAAATGGCTGAAAGGCGGGCGGCTATGGGCGAAGAAGGTGAGGAAGAAGGAATTACAGCGCTACCAGAGGCACCTGTGGCTCCTGAGGCGCTACCGCAGGAGCAAGTAAGGCTCAGGGGCATAGAAGAGGCGGCAGCTCAAGTACAAAGGCGCGGTCCACTTACTGACGAGCAGGTCAGAGCACTCGAAACTGGAAGAACAGCAAGCAGGCAGCGTGCCGAAGAGCGCGAGGGTCAAGCTTCACCACAACTATCTCCAGAACAACGCTCCCAAATAGAGCGTGGTTTAACAGAGCATCAAAGACGCCAGCAAGAAGAGGAAAGAGAATTCTTAGAAGGGTGAGAGCAGATAACACACTATTCAATAATGCCTCATCGGCGTATCATTAGAGGGCATGCGTATTTGTGTGAGTCAGTTAAACCCTACGATTGGGGCGTGTCGTGAGAACACGAAAAAGATTGTATCCGAGATAGAGCGTGCTCGAGAAGAAAAGGCCGATCTTGTTATTTTTCCAGAAATGGCTATTTGTGGCTATCCACCGGAAGATCTTGTCTTACATGCCGGCTTTATCGATACTGTACGCTCCGCCCTTGACGATATCATCAAGGCAGCGCAGGGTATCGCTGTCATTGTGGGCTTGCCTAGGCGGGCAAATAGTGGTATAGATAAGCCTTTAGCCAATAGCGCTGCTGTGATTGATAATGGTGTCCTCTTGGGCTTTCAGGATAAAGCGCTTCTTCCTACCTATGATGTCTTTGATGAGCGACGTTTTTTTCAGCCTGCATTTCAGGAAACCATCTGGACCCTTCGAGGCGTACGCGTAGGGGTGACGATTTGCGAAGATATTTGGCCTTTTAATGGTATTATCAATCAACAATGCTATCCTTATGATCCACTCTGTGTTTTTGAAAAAAATCCCATTGACCTTTTGGTAAATATTTCGGCCTCTCCTTATTCTGTAGGCAAGGTTGCAGTGCGAAAAGAGATTATACAAACTGCTATAAACAGGCTTCATTGCCCTGTAGTACTCTGCAATCAAGTAGGTGGACAAGACGCCCTTATTTTTGATGGCTCAAGCTGTGTCTACTCCGCTAAAGGGGAGCTTCTTCATCATGGACAGTGTTTTGCGACCGATCATTTTATTGTCGATACAGAGACTGCTGAAGCGACATCAGTTGTGCCCCTCGAGCCGGCAGCAGAGCTCTTTTACGCTCTTGTGATGGGCCTGCGAGACTACTTCACAAAACAAGGATTCACAAAGGCCATCGTAGGCCTCTCTGGGGGCGTTGATTCCTCGGTGGTTGCCTCCATAGCTGCCTGTGCGCTGGGTAAAAATAACGTGATTGGCATGCTTTTGCCGTCGCGCTTTACTTCGAGTAAGAGTACAGAAGATGCCTTGGCATGTGCTGGTAATTTAGGGATTAATACTATTGAAATTCCTATTGAAAAGGTCTTTCAGGCACACCTTGATACCGTCGCGCCATTTTTCAATGACACTGATGCGCACTGTGTGGAAGAAAATATCCAGGCGCGCCTTCGTGGTATACTGCTCATGACCTATTCTAACAAAACAGGGGCGCTTGTCCTGAATACATCCAACAAAAGTGAGCTTGCGGTGGGCTATTCCACCCTTTACGGAGACTCTTGCGGGGCAATAGCGGTAATCGGAGATTTGCTGAAGCGACAGGTCTATGAACTGGGATTTTGGCTGTTAAAGACTGCTGGCTGGATTCCGCTGAGAGTGCTCCAGAGACCGCCTACTGCAGAGCTCAGGCCCAATCAGAAAGATAGCGATACCATTCCTGAATACAGCCTCCTCGACCCATTGGTAGAAGGATATGTAGTGGATGGCAAGTCACCAGAGCTTCTTGTAGCAGAGCTTAATTGTCCTATGAGTACTGTGCAGGATATTATTCGAAAAATCCATCAAAACGAATACAAGCGCAGGCAATGTCCCATTGCCCTACGAGTATCGGAGAAGGCATTTTCATCAGGGCGC
>JABDDE010000019.1 GCA_013287775.1 Chlamydiota bacterium | reverse complement strand
TAATTAAATTTCCCGTCTGCAAAGCCACAGAGGGCAATTTTAAGAGGCTTTACATAATTGCCTTTCCTATCGATGCAGTGGATAAAGATAACAAATCGGTCTCGTAAAACTTCTGGGTTTGTAAGTGCGATTTGTTTCATTTTGGGGCCCATATTTTGATTATCCAGCATCATGCGCCATAGATCTTCAACAAGCTCCAATGTCACGAGACGTGCTTCACTTAAATCATACAGATTTCTTGTAACAAAATTAAAATGATAGGTAACGTCGCCATTTTTCGCCATTAGGCCTTTACTCGAGCAGTAAAGATAGTTGCGCACCTGCAGCTGCCAGCAAATCGTATCGAAATAATCAAGCTCAGGAACATCTTTCGACTGTATGGGAATTCCATCGATAACAGTGCTACGGGGCATCCCACACGAAGAAAGCAACATAAGAAGAACACAAAAGACAAGATAACGAATAATCATGCTGTTTATTGTGACTCTTCGCCGATTTTACGTCCACAAAGTTTTATGCTTGTGCAGAAAATCCCCACATGCTATACAGCCAGAAAAAGTGTGCATTGCATAAAAAAAGGAGCCCACAATATGTTATCAAGAATGTTATTATGTATCGGTGTAGTAGCGACGAGTGCGTGCTGCACCCCCCTCGTATCAGCAACATCAATCCCTTCACAACATGCAGATTATGTCGTGGTAGGGTTGGGTGCTGCTGGAGCTGGGATGGCAAAGTTTCTTTCAGATGATCACCACTCTTCTGTGATCGCTCTTGAGACAGGAAAAAATCAAGATCATGACGCCCCGATTACCGATTCAACGCAAGCGCCTAACTTAGAGCCTGATTACTACGCTACCTATTTTTATCAACAAGAGCAGCTTCCTGAAGCTTTTAATGGCGCACAGTATCACTATACCACAGGTGCACTTTGGGGTGGCGGATCTTCTATCAATGGTGAGCAGTATGTTCAAGGTACTAACGAGAATTATAAACGTTGGGAAAAACTCCTCGGCAAGACATGGTCTGTGAAAAAAATCCGAGCAGCCTTTAAAGCGTTTGAAAAATATAACGGCCATACTGATAATCGCAATAGTAGGGGCTACCATGGCCATGTTGCCATCAGACAAGCGCCAAGACTTGCAACTTCAATGGCTATGAAGTTTGTGCAAGCAACATCGAGAGCAACCAATTTTCGTGAAATTCTTGATTATAACAATCCTAAAACACCGCTGGGACCATTTACGCGCTGGCAATTGTATCAGAAAAAAAATGGGCGCAGAGAAAGCTCATCAACTGCCTATTTAGCACGCATCGTTGACAAACATGGAAAGGGCTTAAAAAAACGCAAGCTCACTATTCTTTCGCAAGCATCAGCACTTCGGGTTCTTTTTGATAAACATAAAAAGGCAATTGGTGTGGCTTTTCTACAAAATGGCAAAATTGGCAAGGTATTTGCAAAAAAGAAAGTCATCTTGTGCGCTGGAGTGTTTAGCCCTAAACTTCTTTTACATTCAGGAATTGGACCAAAAAAACTGTTGAAGAAACTAGGGGTTGATGTTGTATATGCGAATAATAACGTTGGAAGGCATCTTGTGAATCATCCCCTCATTTCTGCCATGTTCACAGCAAACCCCAATGACATAGGTGTACCACAAAACGATCCCAATGCATTGTATGTTGGTGGGGCATTCTTACCCAACCCAACCCCGCAAAGCGATCGCAAGAAAAGGGATGTACAACTTATCGGCACATCATCAGGGGCTGGAAATTTTGTCATTACGGCACTGCTTTTGAATCCACATAGCAGGGGTCATATAGAAATTCAAAGCAATCAGTATTTAAAATCAGTACTTGCAACAGATGCTGTCTTGAATAATACCTCCGATCTCAATGCCTTTAAGAACATACTGAAGATATATATTCAAAACATAGCTAATCAGCTTGCTGCTATGGATAGCCAGTATCAACTTGTGTTCCCAACTCTTGATATTATCAATGATGATGCTGCATTAACAAATTTTATCAAAGAAAATATTAATGTAGCACATCATTGGATGAGTTCGAATCTCATGGCACCCAAAGGCAAGGGTGGTGTGGTTGATAAGTATGGTCATGTATATGGTGTCAAGGATTTGGTCATTGCAGATGCATCTATTGCGCCTTTTCCAAACGACGGCAATACTTCTGCTCCTGCATTTATGATAGCAAAAATTATTGCGGAGCAATTACTTAAAATGTAGTGCCATGTGCGACTTTTCCTTCTGGAAAAGTGCACATGGCAAAAATAGCGCACCTACATTCTAAAGCTACGGCTCTCACCGACATTGGGAATTTTTTTTACAGGGAGAGCTTCAGGAGAGGGCTTACAGAGAAAGCTTGGCAGAGGCGTGTGGGGTGCTTGAGGTGTTGGTGGAGAACGTCTGGGGAGTTTTTTTTACAGGGAGAGCCACAGGAGAAAGCTTACAGAGAGAGCTTGTCAGAGGCGTGTGGGGTGCTTGAGGTGTTGGTGAAGAACGTCTGGGGAGAGAGATTAGAGAGAAAGCTAAGGAATTATTATGGGCTTATAAGAAGCACCCCCAGTCGAAGCGTTCGCGAAGCGACGCAAGACTGGGGGAACAATCAATTATTCCGATTCCGGGCCGAGCGGCGCTGCAAGCGTCCGCGAAGGCATCCGGAATAATCACCTATACCGCATAAATTCCGGGCCGAGCGGCGCTGCAAGCGTCCGCGAGGCCAACGGATTCATCAATTATTCCGAATTTCCGTGCCCGTGCCCGTGCCCGACTACCCAGGTTTCAGTGTTCGCGTATGCGACATCTGAAACCTGGGGAACAATCAATAAATTCTCTATAAATTCCGGGCTGAGCGGCGCGAAGCGTCCGCGAGGCAACCGGAATGATCAACCATTCCTTGTTAAAAAATTTAAAATAAATTCGGAATAATTTACCTAGATTCTTTATTTTGTTTGTATTATAATTCTATTGTAATGCAAATATTGTTTGTATATTTATATTATATTTTATTTTTTAATAACACTTATAGAGGTAATTATGACCATAAATGTAAATGGTAGTTTATCATACGAAGCAGCGCTTCAAGCGGCAATGGACGAAAGCCGTGAGGCTGCCACACAGGAATTACAAATACGAAATAGGAGAGACTCGTCCTCTTCTTCTTCATCCTCATCGAGCTCTGCTCTTTCTGTACGCCGTCCTTCTGGAATACTGCAGCGTATGGAACAGTATCAAGAGGTGTTACCACAAAGATTAGTGAGAATACTTCAGGATAGTATGCAGCTTATTGAGCGTGGTAATCAGCGTCATGCAGCAAATGCCCCTGCTGCAATAGTCATACAATCCATCTGGGACATGAATGGATCCATGGAAAAGAGAACATGGCTTACGCAATTAGAACAGCTTACAAAAACGTACTATGTTGCCTTACAAATCATGGGATCTCATGACACATTAGGGGCTACAATACGTGAAATGCAAAATGAAGTTGCTGGCCATCCCATTATGACAGCAATAATCAAAGCACATGGCGATTCTAATAATATCCTGTTTGGGAAAAATTATAATCGTCCTGTTGCTAGCGACTTTGCACCATTAGATCCCAGCGCAAGTATTATCTTTGAAGCATGTATGGCAGGACAAAAACTTGCAAGAAGAGTAGCAGCTGTGCAACCAAGACAAGTGTTTGCTTCCATAGATGAAACTAGTGATGCTGTCATCACCTCTTGCTGCGCTGAGCATGGTTGTGGTTTGATTAGTTTTATGGACCGGAAAGGTGAAAATACTATGGTCGCAAGAAGATTTGAACGAAAAAACGCTACAGTTATGGAATCGTATCCTTGCTCCGCGACACCATCGAGAATACAAGAAATTCGAGCAAAGCTTTTTCAAGAAAAATATGCACTTGCTACTATTAGCAATGACAGGTTCTCGCAGTGTCGTCTTGGTACTGAATATTTTTATGGCATAGGTGTTACGAAATCTGAAGAAACAGGCTTACTATGGCTCAAAGAAAGCGCTGGAGGTGGGATGCCCTTGGCTCAATTAAAATTAGCCGAACTATATAGGGATGGGAACGGTGTTCCACGATCTATAGCAACATCACTAAAATGGTTTAAAAAAGCCATAACAACTATATTTAATGATCCTGCTCCTGAGTATTGTGCACATTATTTTGAGGAGAGGATAACCCCTTTTATAGAACGCATGCAAACCATTTTACCAAGTCTCGATGCTGATACTCGTATCGTATATAACGATGTACGTGATTATTCACTCATGGAGGTACAACGCATGCTACCACGTTTGCAACGTTTGCAACCCACGTTGTTCTCAGATGAGAGTCTCCCGAATATCAATGAAGCGATGTAAGTAGGCTCGGAAACAAGGAATAGGTGATTATTCCGGTTGCCTCGCGGACGCTGACGCGCCGCTCGGCCCGGAAATTATATTTGACCTAGTCAGTGCACATAATTGTTGTTGCAGATACATTTCTGTGTCGCTGCTACCGCAGCTCTGTTTTTTTACCCGTTTCCCTAACCCCACGTTCCGCTCGGCCCGCGCGCTAGCGCCGCGGCCTTCACTGCACGCGGGGCTAAAGCTGCATTTCGCCACTACCGTGGCTCGGTTCTGATTGGTTACAAGTTTATTTAAGTTGACACCATTGTGTCCAAACCTTCCCCACCAACGCGCCCAAGCACCACACACGCCTCTAATCAAGTCTCTCTGTAAGCTCTCTCCTGTGGCTCTCCCTGTAAAAAAAAGCTCCCAAAACCTTCCTCACCAACGCGTCCAAGCACCCCACACGCCTCTGACAAGCTCTCTCTGTAAGCTCTCTCCTGTAGCTCTCCCTGTAAAAAAAACTCCCAAAACCTTCCTCACCAACGCGTCCAAGCACCCCACACGCCTCTGTCAAGCTCTCTCTGTAAGCTCTCTCCTGTGGCTCTCCCTGTAAAAAAAAGCTCCCAAAACCTTCCCCACCAAAGCCTCTAGTACCACACACGCCTCTGACAAGCTTTCTCTGTTTCGATACCTTGTGCCCTATATGGAATTGGAGGGGCACATTTATAGATAGTAAAAAAAGCCTCGACAGTAGAGGGACTTGAAAAAAATAGCTCATCAAAATCAACAAGGCGCGGGAGCACTTCAGGCTTACGTATAAGCGTATCGTAGAGTACACACGTTGTGTGTAAGATCTGCCTCGCGCTCAGAAAGTCAGTAATAAGAGTGCGAGATCGTCGAGAATGCGCCCAGAAAAAAGAAGCGTTACTAGGAGCCTCCTGTAAAAGTGCTACAATGCCCTCTGCACTTTCTGTAGACGCAGTTTCAATAGAAGAAAAGTCAAGTTCTGTAAGTGTTTTTGTAGTCATAGCACCAACTGAGAGACATCTCTTCTTCTGAATCCCCCGCATATCCATTTCTAATGCGTCACATGCCTCTACAAAATACCGTACGGCCATTTTACTTGTAAAAATCAGATGTGTTGCCCCAGTAAGCCGCTGAAAGGCTGTATTGAGTCCAGCCTCGCTCAGCGAGACGGGTTTTGTTTCTATAAGAGGACAGTGCGTCCAGCATATATTGTCTGTATCTGCAGGCACTTCTAGACCAAAATATAAGATACGCTGTTTACGCATCTATACACCTAAACATCGTCGCCATCTCGGCATCTTCTTCTCGTGCAACCACGGCCAGTCTGCCCTGGAGCGGCGCAACAGGTCCCTCCAGAAAAACACGTGTAAGGTGGGTAAGCTGCAGCCGAATAAGGGCCGCCTCTGCGATCACTACGCCATCAACGGCATGAGAAAACAAATACTGCAATCTTTTCTCGATAGTGCCTCGGATATCAACTACAACACATCCAGGACATAAAGCCTCTATAGCCTTTTGTCTCCTTTCAGAAGAGGTACCAATTCGACTACCTCGAGAGAGCGTCTCTATTGCTTCTCCAGCTCTTAGCACAAGAGAATCGCGGCTATCAACTCCTTTCGTAAGTGCAACCATTTTCAAGCCAGGCGTGAGTGGCTCAGGAAGATCCTTTGCAGCATGAACCCCGATGCGAAAATTGCCCTTGAGTAGCCCCTCATCAATTTCTTTTGTAAAAAAATCTGTTTTTTCAAGGCGCCTGAGCGAGGTAGTTTGATCTTGATCGCCTGTGGTAACCACCCAGGTAGGCAGAAAAGATATGTGAGGGTGAAATACGCTCATCTCGCGCTCAACTTCTCGTACCTGCGCTTGTGAAAGCAAAGAGCCCCTTGCGCCAATTGTAAGAGCCTCTTGCAAAATTCGCTTTGGAGGCAAAATTTGATGATTTTGGCAATGGGGGCAAACTTTTGCTAATCGACATACTCCTTCGAGTAGGCGATTTGCAAAAGTTTGCCCACAGTGACAGGAGCGCGAATTTTGACCCAAATTGGAATTTTGTAAGAGGCTCATAGTCTCATAGTCTCATAATATATGTTTTATAGCCTGATCGACCCATTCGACAGGAACAATCTCAATACTTTTGGCAAAGTCGCTCTGCTCGAGACTCTTAGCACATCGCTTGGGCACCAGACACCTTGTGAAGCCCATCTGAATCGCTTCTTTCACACGACTCTCTATACGACTCACTGCTCGTATCTCACCTCCAAGGCCTACTTCTCCTACACATAAAGTCCCTGGATCAAAGCTGCGATTTGAATAGGAAGAAACCATTGCCATTAATATGCCAAGATCACTTGCCGGCTCATGCAGGCGCAAGCCACCAGCAATGGAGACAAACACATCATACTTGTACAACTGCAGTCTTGATCGCTTTTCCAACACAGCAATAAGAAGTGCTACTCGATTGGTATCAATGCCCTGAGAGCGCCTGGAGGGCATTTCGTAGTAGGTTTCGGTAACGAGCGACTGCACTTCTACCAAAATGGGCCTTGTGCCTTCAAGCGCACAAGTCACCACAGACCCAATTGAGGACTTTTCTCGCTCTTCAAGAAATATCTGTGAAGGATTCGTCACTTCTTTGAGCCCCGTAGCTGTCATTTGAAAGACAATGACTTCATCCGTTGGGCCAAAGCGGTTTTTAATAGCGCGAAGAAGGCGCAAGTTATTATGCTTATCACCTTCAAAGTAAAGTACTGTATCGACAAGGTGTTCAAGAACACGTGGGCCTGCAATTTCACCTGATTTAGTTACGTGGCCAATTAAAAAGGTAGCGATATTCAGTGATTTTGCAAGCTGCATAAACGTGCTCGCCGCTTCTCGTACCTGGGATACTGAACCCGGTGAGGAGGCAAGCTCTGCTTTATAGACGATCTGAATCGAGTCAATGATCAAGCAGCGGGGGCGCAATTTTTCGACATGATGCAGAATCTGCCCCACCTCAATCTCGCTTACGAAAAAAAGATTCTCACTATGGCAGTTCACTCTTTTGGCCCGCATAGAAGTTTGCTCTAAAGATTCCTCACCAGAAACATAGAGGACAGTATGTCCCTGAGCGGCAAGATTATTGGCAATTTCGAGCGATAAGGTAGACTTACCAATCCCTGGATCACCACCAATGAGAGTAAGAGCACCATCGACAATACCGCCTCCAAGGAGCCTATCAACTTCTTTCATCTCGGTTTTCAGCCGGGGGGTATCAAGTGCGGATATTTCGTGAAGCCGAATGGGTTTCGAGGCGCCTTCTTTGCTGATAGGGATGCGCCTTGTATCTGCTTGAGAGCTCGTCGTCTCAACCTCTTCTTGGAGCGTATTCCATTCGTTGCAACCGGCACACTGTCCTGTCCATCGTGATTGTTTGTGTCCACAAGAGCCACAGTACCATACATTTTTTGTTTTCATATATCAAGCTTCCTATATGCCTCTTGAGCAGCTATTTGCTCGGCTTCTCTTTTATTACTACCCGTGCCACAACCAATGCATTTCTCGCCAATAAAAACACCAATAACAAACTCCTTTTGATGGCTGCGTCCTTTTTCTTCAAGTACCTCATATCGCGGCAGCGGCTCATGCATCTTCTGTGCAAGCTCCTGAAGGGCAGTTTTATAGTTTTGCGGTGGGGATTGAATCATAGCATCCATAAGCGCTCGACAATGAGTATAAAAAAAAGACTTTGCCTTATGATAGCCCGCATCGAGATAAATAGCCCCTAAGAGTGCTTCAAAGAGGTCTGCGAGCATAGAGGGGCTTCGAAATCCCCCCCCCACAAGCTCACCTCTGCCTACCAATAAAAACCCCGCAAGCCCCAGTTTTTCGATATATTTCTGGCAAGACGCTGCCGATATTACCTGACTCTTGAGTGCAGAAAGTTCCCCTTCAGAGCGCTCTGGAAAGTTCAAAAAGAGATATTCAGTCACAAAAAGACCGAGTACTGCATCGCCTAAAAACTCTAATCGTTCATTGGCTTGCAGATCTAATTCTTTATGTTCATTAAGATAGGAGGCATGCACAAAAGCTCGTACAAGATATTCTGGGGTTTGAAAGGTAAGCCCAAGAAGCGCCTGTATGTCTGTAATATGATTGAGAAGGCCCTCATATGTAATCACAAAAACTTCACTCGCATTTTTTTTATAAAACCATCAGGGCAATAGCTTCTTTTTGACTGACGCAGTCCCTCTTTTGCCAAATCCTGTTCCCAATTGAGGAAGGGGTATTGAGAGGCAACAGTACGCGCAAAGGCCTGATACATATATTGATATATGCCCTTATACTGCACGTCAGCTTTGCTAAAATGAATCACAAACATTTGGTCATTCAATGGCTCGCCTATGATGAATCCTACGGGTTGATTATCTATAAAATAGATCTGCCCTTGCATCCTGAGCTCTTCTAGTCGCTCGATAGCTTCATAGCAAGGAGTATAATCTACTTGTTCATCTATAATATGCTCTTTCCATTTTTCCAGCACCTGAAATGCATCTTTTGCGTTTGCAGAGGTAAGTGGATCTGAGCGCACCGTATTAGCGCCAAGAAACTGTTTTACAAGGCCTCTCTTCCCATCCAAATGCCGTCCTGGATAGGTGGCTATTTTCTCCACTCCAAAAATATAGTCGCTATCGCCTTCGGAATAACTCACCTCATGAGGCAGCTGAGAAAACACCCCCAGCCACTTTTCAGGAATGGGATATAAAAAATCGACATCACGCACCGCTTGACGAAGAATATCTAGAGATGAGTTAAGAATATCGAATATTGGCATGATGTATTTAAACCCGTCTCGTGTTATGCCTTTCACAAAGATTTCCCCCATCTCTAAGACTTCATATTGATGAAGCTCACGAAAGAGGTACAGATTGGCAAAGCTATACTCGGAAATATCGAGCTTAAGTGCCTTCAAGCGGCTGCTGAGGAGTTTTTGATGATCAAGAAGGAGTTTCATACTTTTTTGTTATACGCTTTTTACTCACTATGCGTCAATATAGAAGTAATGACAAGCGTCCTGGGCAGTAAGAGAACAAGGAGTTTAGAGGAGAGCACGGAGATGACGCAGGATCTTAAGGTTTTGGTAGTTACAAGTTGTGGGGATTTTTTTTTACAGGGAGAGCCACAGGAGAGATCGTACAGAGAGGGCTTGTCAGAGGCGTGTGGGGTGCTAAAGACATTGGTAATAAAGGTCTGGGCAGTCGGATTTCGCTCGAAAAGTGTCCTAGGAAACCAGGGTGGGGGGTAGCCATGGATTTGGGCGGATGCGGTAGGTCAGTACATATATGTGCAAAAAAACATGTTGCAACCTGTTGAGCCGTCCAGAATCACAGCATTGGCAAGGGAGCATTTTCCTAACCTAGATGACTTACAAGTGGAGGCTATAACAAATCGCGTTGTTACCCGTTTCAATCCATACACTGGTTTGAATAATCTCCAAGCAATGCAAGATACCGCTTGGGAGGCTTTACGAGATATACAGCCCCCTTCGCAACAGCAGCTGCAACCACCATCTTCTATGCTTGCCTCCATACCATCCGCATCTCCGCCTTCACTACCCCAACAGCAGCAATTCCAGCACCTGCTGACACCCGCCCCAATGTTACCTTCCTCTTTTAGTTCATCTTCCCCTTTCTTATCATCTTCCGCCTCATCTTCTATGTCAATACCTCAGTCGCAGCAGCCACAACAACCGACAGAGCGCCCTTACTCTTTTAATGTATTGTCTTCTTCCATGCCATTACTGCCAATGCAACCCCCTCAGCCTTATTGGCTTAGTATATTTTCTCCTCCCCCCTCATCACAGCCACCGCAGTCCCGCACTCAGCAATTACCACAACCTTCTGCCTCAGATTCCTCTTCTTCATCCTTTTCATCCCCTATGCCAAATGCTCTACCATCTATATCCTCTTCATCTCTGACCACCTCAAATCCTCCCACAACAACTAGAATTAACATTTATGCTGAAGATAATACCACGGACGATATTCTAAGCAGTGACAATACCCTTTCTCGGCTACGAGATGGTCTCGCAAGCTTGCCCAGACCACCCCAATTGCCGGGTATTTATGGGGTGCTGTGTAGCGTTTTTGAAAACAATAGGTTCATAGGAGAGTTAAGTCAGCAGATATTGCAACGTTATCACAATACTCAAGGCTGGGATCCTGACTGGATTATTAAGAGTGTAACAGACGAACATAGGGACCATTTCAGATGGGGAGTGTAGGTACCATTTCAGATGGCATATTTTTGACGCCATGTGCAAATTTTCCTTCAGGAAAATTTGCACATGGCATTAAACTCCTCCTCAGTCAGCACCTTGACTCCAAGCTTTTGTGCTTTATCGAGTTTGGAGCCTGGAGAGTCACCTGCAACAACAAAATCAGTTTTTTTACTCACGCTCTCGCTTACAAGGCCACCACATGCTGTAATTCGCTCTATCGCCTCGTGGCGTGTCATACTGCTGAGCGTCCCAGTAAGCACCACTGTTTTATTGCAAAGTGGATGATCGGGCACAATGGCAGCGCTCTCAGCTTCTTCTATGACCACACCCCTCTCCTGAAGCGCTTGCACCTCGGCAACACGAGTATCGAGGCATTTTTTTGCACTGAGTTAAAATTAAATATTAATATAATTTACCAACTCACTCTTGTGTTAACCATTCTTCAGGCGCCACTACCGTGGCGCGATTTCGTTTATGCATTCTGAACCCCACGTTCCCTCGGTCGTGCGCATGGCGCACGCCCTCAGTCACGCGGGGCTAACACCAGCCGCCACTACCGTGGCGGAGGCTATGGCACTTCCACGCATTGGGTGAACAATCATACCGTTGAAACACGCGTAGATAACTAACTAAATAATAATTGATTAATTATTTTGTTTATGGTACAATCGTTCGTAAATAAAAGTTAGTTTATTTGCAATTTAATTTTTTAATATTAATTATTGATGTGATTATGACTATAGCTCAAAATGGTAGTTTCACGTACATAGCAGCGCTTCAAGCGGCAATGGATGAAAGCCGTGTGACTGCCGCACAGGAATTACGAATACGAACCAGGAGAGACGTCTCGTCCTCTTCATCCTCATCAAGCTCTTCTCTGTCTGTGTGCCATCCCCAAAATGGCGTACATGGAGGTCTCACAGATGATGAGATGCTACAAACTGCACTTAATTCGTTGACTGCTAATACATACCTACTGTCAGCTTTAGCTGAACCCCCATCATTTCCGTCTTCCCCATCGCCCACAATGAGCTCTACTCAGTCCACATCCCATCTACAAGGGATACGGCGTCGTATCGAACAGTATCGCAATGTGATGTCTCTAAATTCAGTTAGACTACTTGAAGACAGCCTTGCGATTATTAACCAAAATAATCAGCGCCATACAGCAAACGCGCCTGCTGCAATAATTATACAAGCCACGAGCTTCACCTATCACGCTCTTGGCGACGCATCTCAGCTTATACTGTTAGAACAGCTAAAACAGCTAGAACAACTCACAAAAACACACTATGTCGCTTTGCAAATCATAGGGTCTCGAGATACTTTAGGAGACACAATACGTGAAATACAGCGAGAATTAGTTGGTCATCCAATTATGACAGCAATAATCATGGCGCATGGTGCTCCAAATGCCATGGACTTCGGAGACTCTAACGGCACTAACTTTTATCAATACCCTACTGCGTCCGATTTTGCACCATTAGAGCCACATGCCAGTATCGTGTTCGTCGCATGTTCTACTGGGCAGGATTTAGCAAGAAGAGTTGCAGCTCTACAACCGAGGCATGTATTTGCTTGTATAGATAGAGCGAATTCCCATGTTTTCACTCCTTGTTGCGACAAGCATGGTTATGGCCTGATTGCTTTGAATGGCTATGGCGAAATGATTGCAAGAAGGTTTGAGCAACAAAACGGCTGCGTCATTGAATCTAATCCTTGTTGTGCAACACCATCGAGAATAGCAGCTGCCCAGCAACAACGTTTGACTCTCCCAATGAAGCTTTATCAGAATCTTGAACTGCCCATTGACTCCTTGGAATCACTACTACACCGCTGTCCTACTGATGCATTTAGCGTAAGTTTATTGTGCGATTGCAGATCTAAAATTATGTCTGCAATATGTGTGTTACGTAATGAGGAAGATGTACTTGGTCGTACAAATACCCCTTCTCTCTTGCAGAAAGTGAGACAAATTATTCCTAGACTAGAAGACCTCATCGAAATAACGCTGAAATAATGCGTAATTTTTTTGCATAAAATTTGTTTATTTGGTACAATTACGTAAAAGATTTAGGAAAAAATATGAGTATTATTAATTATGATAACAACTTTGCGGAGGCAGTAGCTGAGTACGCAATTGCGCGAAGGAATACAATACAAGCTCTTGAGTCGTCCAGAATCGCGGAATTAGCAAGCCAGCATTTGCCTAACCGAACTAATGCAGACCGGGAGGCTATAACAGATCGCGTTGTTATCTGTTTGACTAATTACAATGGTTTGAATAATGCCTCGAACATGGCAGACGCCGCTTGGTATGCTTTACGAAATTTACCGCCCCCTCAGCAGCCACTCCAGTACTCGCTAGCACCCTTCCCAATCCTACCTTCCTCTTCTAGTTCATCTTCTTCTTTTAGTTCATCTTCCTCTTTCTTATCATCTTCCATACCAATAATCCAAGCCTCACCTTCTATGCCGACACCTCATCTGACCACCTCCAATCCTCCCACAACAACTAGGATTAACATTTACGCTCAATTCCTTGGTACAGACGTTATTATAAACAGTAGCGATACCCTTTCTCGGCTACGAGATGGCCTCGAAAATTTGCCCAGACCACCCCAATTGCAACCTATTCTTGGGGTGCTGCGTAGCATTTTTGAAGATAATGATTACATTGCATTGTTAGGTCAGCAGGTATTGAACCGTTATAGCGTTAATGGAGGCTTCGATCCTGACTGGATTATTCGCGAGATACTAAGCCAACGTAGTTTCAATTTCAGATTGAATCGTACCTGAAGATATATGCAAATTTTCCTTCAGGAAAATTTGCACATGGCGTTAAACTCTTCCTCCGTCAGTATCGTGACTCCAAGCTTTTGTGCTTTATCGAGTTTGGAGCCTGGAGAGTCGCCTGTAACAACAAAATCCGTTTTCGCTCGAAAAGTGTCCTTAGGAAACCAGGCCATAGCCCTGGTAAAGGCCCGTAGGGCCGAAATATGTATAGCCCAGGGTGCAGGAGCCCCAAAGGGGCGACTAAACCCTGGGTGGCCGGCGACAGGCCTGGCCAAAAAACAAAATAATAGAGGCCTGTAAGGCCGGCACATTTATTAATCATAATTGAAATAATGCATATTTCTTGCATAAAATCTGTTTATTTTGTACAATTGCTAAAAAATAGAGGAAAAAATATGAGCATTAATACTAATCATGATAACAACTTTGCGGAGGCGGTAGCTGAATACGCAATGGCGCAAAGAAACTCGTCGCCAGCTCAAGTTCTTGAGCCGTCCACAATCGCGGAATTAGCAAGGCAGCATTTGCCTAACCGAACTAATGCAGACCAGCAGGCTATAACAGGTCGCGTTGTTACCTGTTTAACTAATTACAATGGTTTGAATCATGTTTCAGACATGGCAGATGCCGCGTGGTACGCTTTACAAGGGAGACAGCCCCCTTCGCAACAGCAATTGCCACCACCACCACCTTCTACGTTTGCCTCCAGCTCATCCTCCCTTCCGCCTCCACCACCCCAACCACTGCTGCCACAACCCTCTTTGCAGCAGCCGCCCCCCTCGCAACCAGCTCAACCACCACCTTCTATACTTGCATCCTCGCTTCCATCACTATCGTCAACCCCGTTGTCGCTATCCTCTCTATTTGCAACTATAACATCCTTAACATCCTTTTCTCCACTGCCACCATCAACCCACCAGCTACATTCATCGCCAACACCCTCCCCAATGTTACCTGCCTCTTTTAGTTCATCTTCTCCTTTCTTATCATCTTCTTCTTTCTTATCATCTTCTATACCAACACCTCTATCGATACAGCCGCAACAGCAGATGTCAGCTTCTCAGTCACAGCAGGCACAACAGCAACTACCACAATCTTCTACCCTTAATGGATCTTCTTTATCCTCTGCTCCGATCTCATCATCTTCCATGCCACCTGTTCATGTACAAGATGTACCTATTGAGAGGGCGGTAGCTCAGTACGTACTTGAGCGAAGAAACGTGTCGCAACCTCTTGAGCCGTCCAGAATCAGAGAATTAGTAAGCCAGCATGAGCCTAACCGAACCGCAGACCTACAGGCTATAACAAATCGCGTTATGACCTGTTTGACTAATTACAATGGTTTTTATAATGTCTATGACATAGCAAACGCTGTTTACTACCTTGTACGCAATTTACAGCCTCCTCCTAACCTACTGGCAAACTATCCGTTCACCCCAGATCCTATCAAAACAGATAGAATTAATATTTTCGCTCAAGGTATGGGTGATGTCTTTGGCAATCTTGTACGCCATAACAATGTCCTTTCTCGGCTACGAGATGGTTTTGCAAACTTGCCCAGACCACCTCAATTGCAAAATATTCGTGGGGTGCTATGTAGTGTTTTTAAAGATAATGAGAGCATAGCATCGTTAAGTCAGCAGGTATTGCAACATTATCAAACTACTGGACGCTTTGATGCTGACTGGATTATTGGGGAGATACGAAACGCACGCAACTGTTATTTCAGCTGCAGGCGGTAGCTCAGTTGGAACGTAGGTGGTATTTCGTATGGGGTGATTTTTGACGCCATGTGCAAATTTTCCTTCAGGAAAATTTGCATATGGCGTTAAACTCCTCCTCAGTCAACACCCTGACCCCCAACTTTTGTGCTTTATCAAGTTTAGAGCCTGGAGAGTCACCTGCAACAACAAAATCAGTTTTTTTACTCACGCTCTCGCTTACATGGCCACCACATGCTGTAATTCGCTCTATCGCCTCGTGGCGTGTCATACTGCTGAGCGTCCCAGTAAGCACCACTGTTTTATTGCAAAGTGGATGATCGGGCACAATGGCAGCGCTTTCAGCTTCTTCTATGACCACACCCCTCTCCTGCAGCGCCTGCACCTCGGCAAGATGCTCAAGACTTGCAAAATATGAGACAATAGAAGTTGCCACTTTAATGCCTACCCCTTCTATTGTTTCAAAATCTTCCACTGTCATTTTTGAAAGTTTATCTATTGTTTTTGCAATTTTCGCAACCGAGGAAGCCACTTGAGAGCCGACATAGCGAATACCAAGTGCCATCAGCAGCTTTGATAGTGTGGTTTTTTTTGCCTTCTCAATACTCTGTAGAAGATTGGTAATAGCCTTATCTTTAAATCCATCGAGTGTTGCCAGCTGCTCTTGGGTCAGGGAAAAAATATCTGCTGGCTGCGTTACATAGCCATTGTCGATAAGCTGGAGCATGACTTTTTCACCAAGATGTTCGATATCCAGGCCATCTTTTCCAGCAAAATAGATAAGGCGACGCGCTCTTTTTTGTGGACAGCCCTCAGAGCTGCATCTGAGCGCTACCTCCTGGGGATCACTCACCACAGGACTTCCACAAGCAGGACAGGACTGTGGAGGAGAAAATGGGCTTGCAGCACTCGGCCGCTTCTCAAGATCAACCGACACTACCTTGGGGATCACATCGCCGCCTTTTTCAATACAGACGGTATCGCCAATGCGAATATCTTTTCGGCTCACCTCCTCAAAGTTATGCAGGGTGGCCCGCGAGATAGTGCTGCCAGCAAGAAACACAGGCTCGAGCTCTGCAACAGGTGTGAGCACCCCTGTACGGCCTACCTGCACGGTAATATCGAGCACTTTCGTCTCTGCCTGCTCTGCTGAAAATTTATAAGCAATAGCCCCTCGAGGGTGCTTGTGGGTGGCACCAAGCTCTTCAAAATCTTTCAGATTATCAATCTTTACGACGACGCCATCAATACCAAAGGGAATATCGTGTCTCTTCTTTTCAATACTATCGGCAAACGCCATGACCTCATCAATTGAAGAGCAGTGTGCAACATAGGGCAAAATAGGCAGGCCAAGCTCTTTAAGAAAAGCGAGCATTTGAGACTGCGTGAGTTTTGGCACATCACGGCTAAAAACGGCTCCATAAAACGCTATGGAGAGCTCAGATCGCTTGGCTACTTCTTTGGGATCCAAAAGTTTGAGCGAGCCTGCTGCGGCATTACGGGGATTTGCCCAGAGTGGCTCTCCAGCCTGTTTTCGCTCTTCATTCATCGCAGCAAATGCTTTTTTGGGAAGATATACCTCCCCTCGCACTTCCAGATGGTGTGGAAGTGATCCATGTGTTAAGCGAAGTGGCAGTCGTCTGCAGGTCTTTACATTCTGCGTCACATCACTTCCCAGCACACCGTCGCCACGCGTCACTGCTTGCACGTAGTGCCCATTTTCATAGGTTACTGCTACGGCAAGCCCATCTATCTTGACCTCAGCGGAATACTCAATAGTTTTATTTACTAACAATTTTTTTATTCGATTTTCAAAGGCAATAAGTTCTTCTCGAGAAAAGGCTTTTTCGAGAGAAAGCATGGCAGTAGTATGGCGCACTTCGGCAAAACCTGCTAATGGCTTTTCGCCTATGCGCTGCGTGGGTGATGTGGGCGAGATCCATTCGGGATGTTCTGCCTCGATGGCTTGGAGCTTTCGTACGAGGGCATCGAAGGCATCATCGGAGATGCGAGGGCGCCCTTCTTGGAAATAGAGGCGATTATGCTCCCAAATTTCATCGCATAGTTTTTCGTAATCAGCTTTTGTTAGCATACTCCCCTCCGAACCAACGCCTTTTTTCCCTCGAAAACAATTGCCAGTGGTATAATATGTGAATAGCCATTATGTTGTAGCTCGACAGCATATCCTTTATCTACGATTTGTTGTAAAGCACTTGCTGCTGCGATTTCGAGGGTTTCCTGCTTATTTGGGTTAACTTTCTTAAATTCTATAATGATTGCAGGTCGCATTTTATCATGCGGGGCTATCATCACATCATAGCGCCCAGTGCCACCTTCTCGATTAGATGTAATGGAATGGCTTTTGGTAAGGGTTGCAAGTATACCGAGCACAAAGGCATGATAGAACTTTTCTGGTTCCTGATCTCCAACATCAAAATAACTAAAGCTTGTTATAATAAATTTTTCAAATGATTCTGTAAATTGTGTGATATCACCATCAACAAGGTGTTGCAACATATTGGTATATTCAATGTCTTGGTCAAACCAACTCATTATAGTAGATTCATAGATGGTGGCAATTTCTTTATTCGGAATGAATAAATCAGCACAGCGAAATTTGTCATCAAGTCGAAGATTTTTAAACGAAAGATAACCACTAAATAATAAAAAATTCCATAGTGCCAGTTCTTTCTTACCCAAATCAGTAAAGACGATGTTTTCATCCACCTGTTTGTAAATGGTGTTCCCTTGTAATAACTGGGCAATATCCTCCTTAATCTTCCTGTTGCTGTTTTTGATAAGGCTTTTAATGATGCTGTTGCTACTCGTGTTTACCCAATAGGAATTAAATTCACATTTTTTATCAATAAAATTAAGAATTGACCAAGGATTATAGATAGTGAGATGACCACTCGAAAAGCCATTATACCACGCACGAATTTCAATCAGACATGCCTGATGACATGTTTCAATTTCACACTCATTTAAGATTGCTATTACTTCACTCTCTAATAAACCAAATTTATCTGAATACGCATCGTCGAGCATGGTGCACACTCGAGGATTATTGAACCCAGTAAAAATACTCTCTGTGCTAATGCGCATGCAGCCAGTAACGACTGCAAAATTGAGGTACGTGTTATCTTTTAAAGCCAGCCCTAAGAATCCTCTTATAAAGTCGACAATATCATCATAATATTTCCACGTAAATCCAGCTTGCACAGGAACATCATATTCATCAATCAATACAATAGGCTTTTGCTTATGATATGCAGCAAGATGCATAGTCAAGTTTTGCAGGCTGCGCTCATAGCGAGAATTCGTTGCAGTAAGGTCGAGGATGTCTTGGAATTGCCGCTTCTGAATATCATCAAGGCAGTCACTTTGCAGAAGATATTTATGCCTTCTATACTCTTCAGCAATTACTTCTTTGATGCCCGCTAAACAACCGTTGTAATCTTTTTTATCAACAAATTTGAATGTGAGGGAAATCACCGGGTATTGCCCTTGATGTGCCATACAGGCAGGATATTGACTGATCGCTAGCCCCTCAAATAAATACTGCTTGGACGGCTCTGTCTTTTCAAAAAAACATTTCACCATTGAGAGATTCAGTGTTTTCCCAAAACGTCTGGGCCTGGGAATAAGTGTCACTTCTGCTGCAGAGTCAAGGAGCTCTTTAATGAACAGGCTTTTGTCAACATAGTGATAATTTTGTGCTATGATTTTTTCAAAATCATCAACACCGATAGGGAGTGGACGCATAGTGAGCCTCGTTAATTAACACCATGTGCGACTTTTCCTAACGGAAAAGTGCACATGACGAAAGTATTCAGATATAACACATGTACCTAGTAAATAGTTCAAGCAAGTGTATCCTCGGAAATATTTTTAAACTCTCCTCTTGTCGATTTGAAATCAGGAACATCGGTAATGGGATCAAAATCAAAAAAATCTTTTTTCCACGTTGTTTTTTCTCTTGCGAACCAATATTCCAAAGCCTCATTGATTATTGAATTCCAACTGCGATGCATCTCCTTTGCATATTTTGTCACCTTCTCTGCTACGTTCTTTTTTAGATATATATTAAAATTCATATTCCCCAACCCCACGCTGCCTCCGGGTTGTGCGCTACGCGCACCACAATTATGTCAAACACAAATGGGTGTCGCTGCTACCGCAGCTCTATTTCATTTAATGCACCTGTAACCCCACGTTCCGCCGGCCGTAGCGCGGGCGCTACGGCCGTGCTCCACGCGGGGCTAATGAATTCCACCGCTACCGCGGTGGGGTCCATTTGGTTATAAGTTTATTTACGTTGACACCATTGTGTCCAGACCTTCCCCACCAACACGCCCAAGCACCCCACACGCCTCTGTCAAGCTCTCTCTGTAAGCTCTCTCCTGTAGCTCTCCCTGTGAAAAAAACTCCCCAGGCCGTAACCACCCACACGCCGCTACCGCGGCTCTATTTTTTCTAACTATGCTCCGGTCCGTCAGGACCGGCATAGTTAGATAATTCTCTTATAAGCTTCCCAATTTGGTGAGAAAAATCGAGATGCTGCACAGCATTTCGTATCGCTGCTCCGGTCTTACGTGTTTTTGGTCTTTGCATCGCGATCTCCAACGCATGGGCAACAGAGGCAGGAGTAAATGCATCAAAGACTACTCCCATAGTATCATGGGTGAGCACTTCTTTGCCTCCATTTTTCGGTGACGACACCACAAAAAGCCCCATCGCCAGCGCCTCCACAGTCACATTTGCAAAAGGATCATAATAAGATGGAATAACTATCGCATCCGCTTTTTGATAATAGGGACGTACATTCTTTTGCTGCCCCAAAAAATGAATGAAACGATCAATACCTAGTTTTTGTGCATATGCCTTGTAGCGCGCAAGGCAGCGCTCTTTCCCAATAACTGTAAGCTCGTAGGGCTTGCGCACTAAGGTAAGTGCCTGCAGCAGCAGTAGAAGCCCTTTTCGCTCATATTCATTCCCAATAAACAGAAACTGATAGGCACTATTTCGTTCATCCTCACAACTGTTCGTGAAGAACTCACCCAGCTCATACCATTCAACACCATTATGAACGGCACATATTTTTGCAGGATCAACTTCTGGATAATAGTGCACAAGCTCATCTCGGACCATTTCTGAATTTACAAATAGACGCTGCAGCGTACTACTCGTATAGGTCTTTTTCTCCATACTGCGAATCAAAAAATGAAGCGGATTGAGAAAAAATGAACAACGCTTCCAGAATGAGGTATAGGCTTTTCTGTGTTCCAGATAGGCAGCATGCACACCATTTCCTGCTCGATAAAAGTGCTGGCCACAAAAATTGCGATCCATGCCAAATACATAATCAACCTTGTTTTTAGATAACCATGCTGCTGCTGCTCGATCAAAGCGTAAAAGGTGCCAAAAAGACCATTTACTCCTCTTGGTTAAAGAATGCACTGTGTATGGTAATTCCCCTTGAGGCACTTCTCCAGCCGTTAAAAGAAATACTTTATAACCATACTGTACCAGGGCTTCGGCGATGCGTTTGCAGTACTTTTCAAGGCCTCCATGCGTGCCAAGATCACTTTTGAGAATAGCAATAGTTTTTTGAGACATGATTATTCAATAACAACAATTGCATTGGGTTCTTGAATTGCCTGGAACGCAAACAATGTATCCTTATTTTGCCATAGCTGAAAGGCTTTCATATATTCGCGAAATCGTTTTCTCAGATACATTTCCTGCTTTTTGAGCGCGGTAGCGGAAGATTTCCCTTCATCACTTATAGCAAGAAGCTGCGTGATATATTTTTCTTCCAGCACATGGGCATTTAAAAACTGCACTTCCCATCTAAGGGGTTTACCTTCTCGTTTTGCATCAGCAATAATGATAAGGCAAATAGAGTCGCGCACAGTATCTAAAAAGGCTCGGCTTACTTCCTTCACAAATAAAGGCTGGTTTATAAGAAAAACACCGTTTTTATCAACAAGCCAAGGAGCTGCCTGTAGGGGACTAGTTTTAGGGTTTACAAGTGCTGCGGTCTGTGCTGGATAAAAAACGAGTACTGGTAGTTCTCGATCAAGAGGCATAAGTTCCTTTCGTAGAAACTGAATAGTCAAATACTTCGCCTCTCTGCCATTGAGCTCTTGCTTGCCGCCACGAATAAAAGGAATCGCAATCTTCTTCCAGGAATCGGGTACTGTAAAATTCACCTCCCCTGCCCCATTCGTTGTATCACTTTTTATACTATCGAGCTCTTCTTTTGAAATGTCCGATAAATCAAACGTGAGTTCCACGCCGTGGTCTTGCAATTTTTTCACAACATCTTCAGGCCCACTCACTGTCTGGTCAATAGTATGCGGGTAGATGTCAAGAAACTGATACCCTTCCGGAGGCTCTCCACGAGGGGGTAATATATATACAGGAATTTTTAATGTAACAAACTTGGAAAGTTTACAAATAAATTCATCAAAAGTAACAGTATCAATACCGCCAGTGAGAGGGATATCGGGATTAACGCTCACAAGAATGTGTTTATGTGGCCGCACAATCCACTCATCACTGCGATCTGAGGCATCGACAACAATTTCAAGATCTTTACTGCTTAAACGATCTAAAAGCTGCTTATTGCCAGTGACGGTCACTGCAATTCTGCGATCCAGCAGCCCATTCATCTGCAGCCCTTCCATAGTTTTTCCTACAGGGATGTTAATGATATGAACGGACACCCTTGGAAAGACTTTTGTCTCAGTAATAGAATTATTGACAATCAGCCAAATAACTACTGCAGCTCCAATTGCAAGCAATTTTTTAGAGATATTCTGAAAGAAAAGAGCGTTAATGAATTTTTCCATGAGGATTCCTGCCTATGATTCTTTCCAGGGTTTAAACCAGTCTTCAAGAGCAAATCCTCGACGGCTCTCCATTTGCGGCGGATGGAAAATACTGCGTAAAATCCCTTTAAAGCGATCGGGTTTTACATTTTTGGTCATAATACCATCACGAGCAAGAGACACAATACCTTTTTCCTCAGAAATAACAATGCAAAGTGCATCGCGAATTTGAGAAATACCAAGGGCTGCACGATGCCTTGTTCCCATAGAACGCGAAATTTGCGAGCTTTCATCGGCCAGTGGCAAAATAACGGACGCAGCAATAATAGTGATGCCGCGTATAATGACTGCCCCATCATGCAGTGGAGAGGTTGTTGCAAAAATCGATTCGATAAGCTCAGAAGAAAACGATGCCTGCAGCATTACCCCTTTTGTGGCATATTCATCGAGAACATCATGATTCTCAAGCACAATAATAGCACCAATTCGTCTATCGGCCATCTTGTATACTGAATTACTGAGATGATCCAAAAATTTATCAAAACCCCCTACCTCTTCTGCCTTTCTTCCTTTAAAGGTAAATTTTGATAATGCAAGTCTAAGCTCAGGCTGGAAAAGAATAAATATGGTGAGAAGGGCAACACCTGCCACAGAGCTCATGAGTCGTTCGAGTACTGGAAAATGAAGCCAGGATACAAGATAGTATAGCAGTAAAAAAACCGCCATTCCAAAAAACACATCCATGGCACGAGTGTTCCAAAAAAAAGACAGTAAGTAGTACAACACGGCTGCAATCGCTGCAATTTCTACCACAGGCACAAAAACTGATGAAAAAGGATGCAGGGCAACCATGTATATGTATTCGATAACATCAACTCAAAAACTTGTTCCAAGTTTTTGAGCTGATGTCATGTAATCTTAATGTTTAATTATCATCATTATTGAATACGCTTCAGCTCCAGCTCCATCTTCATAGGATTAGGAGAAAGACAGCGATCATCTTCATTGCCATCTTGCTCATCTGGGTCATTTGTGTCAAGATGATCTATGGAAAAAACCCCAAACTCATCAGGCATAGTCGATGAGCCTTCTACTACTACCTCACTTGCAGTCTGCGTTGCTTGTGTCTGTGCACTGCTTTCAGTGACAAGTGATGTCGCTGGCGTTGTAGTAAGATCATTCGAGTCTAAAGATGGTGCTGTCCCAGATGTATACCATGCAATCGGTGAGTCTCCATTCAAAGAATGAAACATGCCTCCTGAAATCGATAATTGTGTCGAAGATTGTGTCGAACTTGCGCTTGGCAAAGGTGAGCTCGGAGGGGGTTGTGGTCGTCGGCTGGCTGGCGCCGTTTGTGGCCTCCTTGGCGTTTTTTTGGGTATGGGCATAGGGGGCGATGACGTTCTCTCACTTTTTGTTAAAGCATCCTCTGCTATCCTCACTTCTTTTTTCTTTTTTCCTTGTTTTATATCAGAACACACAGACGCAGAACTTGACGCTAACGGCGTCAATTCAGTTGCCGGGCTCACTGTAATGGTGAGCGCTGTATATGGTGCACTAATTGATGACATAAATGCATATCTCCTATTATTATTTTGTAAAAAACTGGTAACATTTTTTCTGATCGGCCCCCCCCCCCTCCGAAGATAAGGGGGTCAATTCAGTAACCTAGGATAATAAAAATAAGGCTTATTGTCAATAATGAAGAAACTTCTACTTGTAGGCATTTGTACGATTGCTTTTTTGCTTATTGGGACAAACATTGCCTTAAGAACAACGCGCGCTCAAATATGGTTAAAATCCCAAATAGAGCATGAGCTCAGCCAGGCCCTTGGCGCGGAAATAGTGATTGGAAATGTGGATGGCATAGCGCCCTTTCTGTTTCGCCTCTCAAATGTGCACGTCGTATGCAATAACCAAGCCATCATTTCTCTGGCTTCTTTGTCTGTGGTTCCTGCTTGGTATGATCTGTGGATGGGAAGAATATCGATTTTCTACTTAAATATTGATGGAATTCACATACGCTCAAGAGGAGCTACTCCAACTTCTGGTTCTTTTTTAGACAGTTTTCCGAAAAAACGCATTCATATTTACTCTTTTTCTTGTAAAAACATAGCTCTTGATGCATCTCTTTGCAAAGCCACAAAAGCTGCCCTTCATTACAATGCCACGGGGACTTTTTTTTGGAACCATAAAAAATCATTATTAGCCTCTTCATGTACGCTTGAGGCCTTTGATGGTGCTGCAGACGTTGGAACTTTTGTGACTGATCTTACCTATAGCAAAAAGAAAAGTCATATCCATGCACATGTTACTCTAAAAAAACCTGGAATGATCACTCTCTTTTCAAAACTGCCCTTAAAAGCCCTGGAAGCTGAAGTGCGCTATACTTTTCATGCAAATGAGCAAAGCCAAGGAACGTGGGCCCTGACCAGTGAGTGGACATCAATGCCTCCTATCGGGTTATCGGGTACTGGAGCATGGCATCAAAACAAGATATCCCTTACATGTACAGATCCAAAAATTGGTGCTCACAAATGTGCTGGGACCATATCCAGTGTGCTTACCCTAGGACGCCCCTATGCACATCTTGAACTTTCAAGTAAAAAACTCCACACTCCTGAATTCGAAATTGCAGACTTTACCACCTCCATTATTGCCACACAGCAAAATGAACAACTATCTGGCAGCCTACAGTCAAAGGCCATCGTCAACGCCATGGATTTTCATGCTGCAACGGACTTTCTCGTGGGTAACCATGGTGCTTATGCGCTTGAAAATATGCATCTCTCAATGGGCACAACCAAGGCAAAAGCCAATGTACAGTTCCTCCTTTCCCCTTTTCGTATCCAAGGAAGCATTGCCGCCACCTCTGAGGATATAAGCCAAATTGGAATACTTTTACGAAAGCACATAGAAGGCAAAGGCGACTTACTTGCAACGTTTCATGCAGGCAAAGCGCAAGCAATAGATCTTTCACTTACCCTCAAAGGAATAAAAACACCTCATATTCATTTCGAGCAGGCTGCCCTTGCAATAAAAAGTAGTGACCTATTCTCCTGGAGGCACCTACAAGCACACCTTGAGCTTTTAAAAGGACATATCCATCATCTTGAGATTGCAAAAGCCTCGCTGCATACACATGCTACACCTACGGCTGCCGCATTTCAAGCAAACTGCCAAGGGAAAATTGATAATGGCCCTTTTGAAGCGGCAGTAAAAGGGCAATGGCGTCAAGACGAAGAGGCGACATCGCTCGAAATCGAACAGCTGTCATTAGACGCAGCAGGCAAAAATGCCACCCTCACACACCCACTCAAGCTTGATGTCACAAAAGAAAAAGCCACACTCGCGCCCTGCGAAGTACTCTGGGAAGGTGGTAAGTTCGAAGCGTTCGCAGAGATGCAGGAGGGCTGCCTCGCAGGATACCTGAAGGGGCGGGCAGTGCCTCTTGAGTATTTGCAGTTTTTCACACCCCACGTTCCTGTATCTGGCCCGATTGATTTTGATGGAGCCATCTCAGGCAGTACTGTGCAGCCAAAAATACATATAGATTTTACAAAAGAGCAAGCATATTGTGCCCTGGATATAGATAGTGAGCACGTTCAGAGCGCTGGAGAGTTTGACAAGCTTGCCTGGTCGGCCAAATTGCCCATTCATTTTCAGATTGCCCCTTTGCGCTTTAGCATTATTGATGATAAACCACTTGACATTGCCTTTAAGGGGGCGCTGGATATCCAGCCACTGGTTCTTCCTTATCTACAAGAAGATGAAGTGGTAGAAGGCATACTCCATCTCGATATGGCAATACTGGGCACTACTCACAAGCCACAGATGAGCGGTGGCTTCTCAATAACCAACGCTACCTTACAGATTTTTAACACTGGGGCTACTCTCGAAGATATTGCCCTTACAGCATTATGTAAAGGCGATATTATTACTATCGAACGGCTCACAGCAAAGGGTATCACTCATGGCAAAGGCAAGATTCAGCTTAATAGGTTACAACATTTTCCCATAGACGTGCAACTGGAGCTCAAAAAGTGCGAAGTGGTCCATACTGATTTTGCCCATGTCTTTGCTTCTGGAAAAGCCATCTTGTCAGGAAACACCGCAAATGCATGCCTCAAGGCATCGTGTCATATCGACAAAGCAGAGCTCAATCTTAGCTCAGACTTTTCGGCAGATACTCCCACCCTTGATATTATCTACGTAAATTACCCTGACCCTCCTGATGCTGCTCCCAAAAGCCCTTTTACCCTGCATTTTGATCTTGATTGCACCATGCCTAAAAATGGGTTCATAAAAGGCCGAGGACTGGACTCTGAATGGAAAGGCAGATGCACACTGCGAGGGACAAATGAGGAGCCTTTAGTGTTTGGCTCCATCCAGGCCACGAAGGGGACATTTGTGTTTGCGGACAAAAAATTTGCTCTCACAAAAGGCTCTATAGAAGCCCATGGGGATCTTTTCTCTAATTCTGCTATGTACGTCTGTGCGGCAGCAGATTTAAGTGACATGACTACCCAGCTGTTGTTTACAGGGTCTATTAAAGCGCCGCATCTCTCTTTTCAATCCTCCCCTCCTTATTCTGAAAACGAAATTCTCTCACGTATTCTCTTTAATAAAGCGTTTACAGAAATTTCTCCCCTACAAGGGCTCCAACTTGCGCGAGTTATCCTTAGTCTCAACCGACCTCTGGGGCATGTTGGTATCATTGATACATTGAAAAAGCGAATTGGCATTGATCATTTTGAGATTAATAAATCCCCCTATGTTGATGATTCAAATAATGGTTCAAATACGGATTCGGTATCGATACAAGTCGGCAAATATATTGCCAAGGATGTTTTACTCCGTCTTTCTAAGGATGTAGAAAGTGCGGCAAACAGGGTTGGCATTGAGGCGAAACTGCATAAAAACGTGCATATTCGTGCTGAAGTTGGAGATGACCAAGAAGGGCAAATGTCAATAATGTTGAAGCACGATTATTAGTTGATGTCATGTGCAAATTTTCCTACGGAAAATTGCACATGACAAAAATGCCGACTCCAGACCGGCGGCGCTGCAAGCGTCCGCGAAAGCCCGGAAATGGAATTTTGGCAGTTACAAGTTGTGGGGGCTTTTTTTTACAGGGAGAGCCACAGGAGAAAGCTTACAGAGAGAGCTTGTCAGAGGCGTATGGGGGGCTGGGATGCGTTGATGGGGAAGGTCTGGACAAAGAGATTAGAGAGAAATCTAAGGTGGCTTATTAAGGAGAAGTGGATAACGAAGCTTGATGATAAAAAGAATAGAGAGTTTAGAGAAGCACTTGAGAGATGACGCGGGATCGTAAGGTGTGGGCAATTACATACCTTGGTTGCTTTTTTTAAGAGGGAGATCACAGAGATGCAGGGAAAGATCCGAGTTGTTCGATGCATTTTTCTGCTGAAAGCAGAAAAGTCCAGACACATAAAAATAGACTGACAAATTTATTTGTCAGTCTATTTTTATGTGTCTGGACTTCAACGAGCATATGCTCGTTGAAAATGCATCTTTGGTACTCCTTATAAGCCCATAATGATCCCTTAGCCTTCTCTTTAATCTCCCCACTGTCCAAACTTCAATCCCCAATGCCTCTAGCACCCCTAACGCCTCTGACAAGCTCTCTCTGCAGCTATTCTCCTGTGGCTCTCCCTGTAAAAAAAAAGCAACCAGGGCTTGTATTAGCTATCACGTTTGTCATGCTCATATCCCTGAGACCTGGGGAACAATCAATAGATTCCGAATCAAAAATTCTGGCAGCAAACATGCAAATGTCGATTTGCTGCTACATTTTTCGGCCCAAAATTCTGGCAGCAAACATGCAAATGTCGATTTGCTGCCACATTTTTTGGCCCAAAATTCTGGCAACAAACATGCAAATGTCGATTTGCTGCCAGATTTTTCAGCTCAAAATTCTGGCAGCAAACATGCAAATGTCGATTT
This sequence comes from Chlamydiota bacterium, assembly GCA_013287775.1. Lineage (GTDB taxonomy): Bacteria > Chlamydiota > Chlamydiia > Chlamydiales > FEN-1388 > JABDDE01. The sequence goes on along the minus strand of JABDDE010000019.1, from coordinate 1,583 downwards.
GCTGCTTTTTTTATTCTCATCTTTGATATAATTGGAGAGGTACTTGCAATATTCCGTTGGAGACAAAATTTGATGATTTTGGCGATGGGGGGAAACCTTTTGCAAATTCACCACAGTGGCCTGAAAGGCCACAATATGTATAGCCCAGGGCAACGCCCTGGGGGACAATTTGCAAAAGGTTTTTTCCCAGCGACAAAAGCGCGAATTTTGGCCCAAACTGGAATTTTGCAAGTACCTCGGTAATGAAAAATATGAAGCCATTTCAATTTATAGGTCGTGAAGTCGAAATGAATCGACTCAAAGGACTTCTGGAAAAAAATAGTGCAAGCCTTATTGTCGTTCGAGGCCGCCGTAGGATTGGAAAGAGTAGACTTCTTGCCGAATTTGGCAAGGATATGAAGAGTTTTTATTTCACAGGAACTCCTCCACATCAAAAAACTACAGCTGAATTGCAACGTGAAGAATTTGCGAGACAGCTAGAAAGGCAAGGGATTCCTGGCATTAAATCAGATGACTGGGGCAACCTTTTCTGGCACTTTTCTAAACACATACCGACAGGTCGCGTCCTCATCGTCTTTGATGAAATAGCTTGGATGGGCGGGAAAGACTTTGAATTTCTCGGAAAATTAAAAAATGCTTGGGATTTGTATTTTAGCAAAAACCCATTCTTGATTCTTGTTCTATGTGGATCTGTATCCTCTTGGATTGAAAATAATATTTTAAAAAGTAGTGGTTTTGTTGGCCGTGTTACTATCGATCTTGTACTCAAAGAACTCCCATTGAATGTATGTAATGCATTCTGGACTCCAAAAGAACAACGCATCTCAGCTTATGAGAAATTTAAACTCCTTTCCGTAACAGGAGGGGTACCCCTGTATCTGGAGCACATTAAACCACATATCTCTGCAGAACAAAATATTCACAACCTTTGCTTTATGTCCGGAGGCCTTCTCGTCCGAGAATTTGATGAGATATTTTCAGATCTCTTTGCACGAAGTAATGAAAGCCATAAAGAAATCGTAAGCTGTTTAATTAATGGTCCAAAAGATCTTGCCCAAATTTGTAAAAAATTGAAGAAAAAAGAAGGTGGTACTTCCTCTCGGCAACTTGATGAGCTTGTAAAAGCAGGCTTTGTACAAAGAGATTTTACCTGGGATTTAAAAAGTGGCCAAGAGGGCAAGCTGAGCCGTTATCGCCTTAGCGATAACTATTTACGGTTTTATCTGAAATACATAGCTCCACATCGTTCAAAAATCGAAAATGATACATTCTCTAATTCAATATTTACTCATCTTCCAGCGTGGGAGACTATTATGGGACTACAATTTGAAAACCTTATCACCAATAACCGTAAATTGTTGTGGCATATCATGGACATTGCACCAGAAGAAGTTCTCATGGACGGTCCCTTTTTTCAAAACCCAACTGCAAGACAGCCTGGATGCCAAATTGATTATATGATCCATAGCCGTTTCAATAATCTGTATGTATTCGAGGTAAAATTTTCAAAAAATCCTATAGGCATTGAGATTATTAAAGAATTGGAAGCAAAACGCAAAAGGCTGAAAACACCGAAATTTTGC